>JAKZUA010000106.1:0-4184 GCA_047516825.1 Dehalococcoidia bacterium | reverse complement strand
AGGTGATGGTTGAGCCGTGAAATTCCAGGCGGACTTTGGGGTTGAATTGGAGCCGGAGAGGGGCTTTTTCGCCGTCACCCATCAGGTGCCTCCATGAAGCCTACGGCATCTTACTGCAAAGTGACATATCATAGAGTTATTATAGCTGGGAACACGCAAAAAGGGCCCATAATTAGACAATGGTTGAAAGACCATCGACGAATTACTGAGAAAGCTTTTTAGCCATATGGGAAATGTGGGATAACAGTGTTGGCTGCAGATAGAAGTCTGACGCCTCCCAACCTACCAATAGAAGTGTCAAGTGACGGGCTGATTTACGGTCAGGATGTGTTCTTCCTTGGATTCCCTTACTGGTTCCTGGGCAGGATTATTTTTGGCGATGACGGTTACCCCTTACCGTTCGTGAAGAAAGCCCTGGTATCCTCTTTAGATAAAAGCGTTTTCCTACTGGATGGACACAATAATCCGGGCTTTTCTGGAGGGCCAGTCGTCTTTACCTCTCCTGGAACTAGCCAATGCAAATTCGCAGCGGTTATATCCGGGTTTCAAGCGGTGGAGGAACCAATATTGGTATCTGGCCAGAAGACGGAGTTCGTGTATGAAGATAATACAGGAATAATTATTAGCTACACAGTTAACCACGCGGTGGAGTTGATCGCCAGCAACCCCATCATAGGTTTCGATCAAAAGCAGGAGCGCCTCTAACGGGCTGTCACTAACGGCGCCCCTACTCCTCGGGCACTTCGAGCTCGGCGGTCCAGAGGGGCTGCTCCCCGGCCCCCACGCGCTGGATGTTGGCAAAGTCCCGAAAATCCGCAGAATTCAGGGCGCGGGTGAGCCGTATGCCTGAATTTCCACCGCGCCGGTGTTGCCGCCGCTGGTCTCCAGGGCCTGGAATTTCAAACTTCTGGCGGTGAGGTTCGTCTCGAAAAAATGGACCCCAGAGGCATCGTTCAAGCGGAAGGGGCCGGCCACCTCGCCTCGGTCTGTCTCCACCTGAAAGGAAAAAATCTGTGCTGACTCCCCCATGGTCCTGGTCCAGAATCCCAGGGAAGTGACATGGGTTTCGGCGGCCAACTCAACTTGGATCCAGGCTCCGTCGCCATCTCCGTCCGAGGACCACTGGGTAGTCAGGTCGCCGTCAAAGGCGGAGTTGGCCCCCCAGCTACTAGCAAAGTCGCCGTCTCCAAAATTACTGCTGGCTGCCAGAACCCGGGCGCCCGATTCCAGCGCGGCCAGGTTTTCTCCTTCCGGCGGCGGCGCTCCGGCATCGGCGGTCAGCGTACGAAAACTGAAATCCGGGCTGCGGAACACAGTGCCATCCGGACCGATGCCACCAAAGCTGTAGTGGTACAGGGTATCCGGCTCAAGGCCAATCAACACCGGATGGTGGTCCTTGTGCCCACCCACATCCATGGCATCATCGGTGGCGATACGGCCGTAGTCGGTGGTTAGACCGTAGGAAACGGCGCAGACGGTGTTTTCCCGAGTGGCGGCCCGGACCGAAACGGCAGTGGAGCCGATATCCAAGTCCGGCCCACTGAGCACCATGGCATCGAACTCGGCCAGCGGGTCCATCATCTGAGCCGGAGCAGCGCCGTTAGAGCAGGCCACGGCCAGCCAGACCAGGAGCAACGCGGCAAAACGCGCCGCCGCGATGAGCCATATTTGCCGGTCCTTGATTTTTAGTCGCTGCTCCATAAGTCCTGGGTGCGACCCATTGGATGCGGTGGGTTTCGAATGCTATGCCGGCCCACCCTAAGCTGTGCCGTTTCTGTTATCCTGGGCGAATGCGGACCCTATTCAGTATAGCAAACATTCCGCCGCGCCTTGGAGGCCCGCTTTAAGGACCGATGAATCATGCCGAACCGCCCAACTGTTTGATAGGTGGACCATGCCCAACCGTTTAATAAATGAAACCAGCCCGTACCTGTTGCAGCACGCCCACAACCCGGTGGACTGGTATCCCTGGGGAGAGGAGGCGTTGCAGCGGGCGGTTGAGGAAGACAAGCCGATTATGTTAAGCATCGGCTACTCGGCCTGCCATTGGTGTCACGTCATGGAGCGGGAGTCCTTCGAAAACGATGCTATCGCCGCTTTGATGAACCAGAATTTCATCAGCATCAAGGTGGACCGGGAGGAGCGCCCGGACCTGGATGCGGTATATATGGAGGCCGTGCAGGCCCTCACCGGCAGTGGCGGTTGGCCTATGACGGTATTTCTCACTCCCCAGGGCAAGCCCTTCTACGGGGGCACTTACTTCCCGCCGGCGGACCGGCCGGGAATGGCGGGCTTTCCCAGAATCTTGGAGTCTGTTAGCCAGGCCTACCGAACCAACCGGGGAGAAATTGAGCGAGTAACCAATCAGCTGACTGAGCGAATGGGAAGCACTGGTCAAATGGCCAAGGGGGCCGGCCTGCTTACCGATGAAATTCTGCACCAGGCCTACTCCCAACTGGCCTCAAGCTTCGATTACCAGAACGGCGGATTCGGCGCGGCCCCCAAGTTCCCCCAGCCGATGACCCCAGAGTTCCTGCTGCGTCATTACCATCGTACGAAAGACGGGCCCACCCTGGAGATGGTAAATCTGACCTTGGAGAAAATGGCGCGGGGCGGCATGTACGACCAGATAGGGGGCGGGTTCCACCGCTACTCTACCGACACCTACTGGCTGGTGCCCCACTTCGAAAAGATGCTCTACGACAACGCCCTGTTGGCCCGCCTCTATTTACACGCCTTCCAGCTGACTCAGCGGCCCCTCTATCAGCGCATTACCGAGGAGATTCTCGACTACGTGCTGCGGGAAATGACCGATCCGCAAGGCGGTTTTTACTCGGCCCAAGACGCGGACAGCGAAGGAGTGGAGGGTAAGTTTTTCCTGTGGAGCCGGTCTCAAGTAGTCTCGGAGCTGGGCGAAGAGGAGGGTAGCCTGTTTGCCGACTTTTTCGATATAACCGAGCGGGGTAACTTCGAGGGCTCCAATATCCCCAACATTACCAAAAAGGCCATAACCTTTGCCCAAGAAAAGGGCCTCCCGTTGGAACAGCTGATTTCCGCGATCCAGCGGGGCAAAGCCAAGCTGCTGGAGGTGAGAGAGCAGCGGATTCATCCCTTGCGGGACGACAAGGTTCTCACCTCATGGAACGGGATGATGCTTTGCAGCTTCGCTGAAGCCGGCGCGGCGCTGAACCGTCAGGACTACCTGCAAGCCGCCAGCGACAACGCCGCCTTTTTGCTGGAAAACATGAGGCCGGAGGGCCGCCTGCTGCGGACCTTTCGGGAGGGTCGGGCCAAGCTATTGGGATACCTGGAAGACTACGCCTTCGCCGCCGATGGTCTGCTGGCCCTCTACGAAGCGACCTTCGAGTTTCGCTGGCTGCGAGAGTCGGTGGGACTGGCGGATGAGATGCTCCGGTTGTTCTGGGACGAGGAGCTGGGCGGGTTTTACGACACCGGGATCGACCACGAATCGCTGGTAGTACGGCCCCGCGACGTATTCGATAATGCCCAGCCCTGTGGGGGCTCGGTAGCGACCGAGGTACTGCTGCGCCTGGCGGTCATAACCGGAAAGGAAGAGTATCAGTCCAAGGCCGCCGGGCCGCTAAGGGCGATTCATCAGCTGATGGCCCAGGCCCCGGGCGGAACCGGCCAATGGCTGGCGGCCCTGGATTTTTACCTATCCCTCCCCAAGGAGATAGTCATTGTCGGGCCCAGATCAGATCCCCGAACCCAGGCCCTGCTGGACACGGTGTTTCACTGCTATCTGCCCAATCGGGTGGTTATGGGAGCCGAAGATGGTGTCCAGAATCTGGGTGGAGCCGAGGCATCCTTCAGTACGGTCCTCCCTCTGCTGGAACAGCGGGGCTTAGTCGAGGGCAAACCCACCGCCTACGTCTGCCAGCATTACGTATGCCAGCTGCCGGTTACCGATCCGGAGGCCCTAGCCGGTCAACTGGAGGCCTGAAGCTGTCAGATGGCTGACCGGCGTAGGCCGGGTCAGGGTCCCATTTGCTCCCTTCTCCCCTGCTAGCTAGTCTGCCTGGCTGAGGGAAACTGTTCAGAGTTGAGGGGAAGTGAGCAACCGGCGGCATTCCAGGAGGGGATTGAGACCTCTGGCCCGCCAGGTGCCAAAGAGGGATGCCAAGGTCATCTTGCTGTCGGTGCCCTGCCCTGAGCGGGTGCCG
>JAKZUA010000105.1:0-5690 GCA_047516825.1 Dehalococcoidia bacterium | reverse complement strand
CCCCAAAGAGTGGCGTCGCCCTTGGCTACTCCGGAAGTCAGGCACCAAATCCAGCGCTTCTCTCAAAGTCATCATCCTCCCCTCCCGCTTAAACTGGTAATAATTTTATACTATTTTGAGAAAATGAAAAGGCCCTGGGTTTAGGTGGGTCCCACGCAGCCTGTTAGCCGAAATACCCAGCGGGATGCTATATTGCAAGGAGTACCCCGGTTGGTCCCGGCGATGGGCGATTAGGCAATTCAAACGCCCTAACCACCCCGGGGTTTGGAATAGAACGTTCGCAGGTCGCAGGTGGAGTTTGCGCTTCATGGAGATACTAGATGGCTAAATTGGGGTTTATTGGCTTGGGCACCATGGGAGGCCCCATGGTTCAGCGGCTGCTGGATGCCGGGCATGAGGTGACCGGATATAACCGCACCCGCTCCCGAGCCCAATGGTTACTCGATTTGGGTATGGATTGGGCGGATTCCCCTAGGGAAGCGTCCCAATTCGCCGAGGTGACCTTTACCATGGTGCGGGACACCGAAGCGTTGCAGGCTGTAGCCCTGGGACCTGACGGCCTGCTGGCGGGATTGGGTCCGGACAAAATCTATGTGGAGATGAGCACAGTAAGTCCTGCTATCAGCCAGGAGCTGGCCCAGCAGGTCGCTGAAAAAGGGGCCCAAATGCTGGACGGGCCGGTTTCCGGCAGCGCTATAACTCTGAAGGCCGGTCAGCTTTCCATAATGGTCGGCGGCGACCGGGAGGCTTATGAACAAGTCCGCCCGGTTTTGCTGGATATCGGTCCCACGGTCAACTACGTGGGCGGCAGCGGGTTGGCGGTGATGATGAAAATTGCGGTCAACCTGAGTCTCCCGGTGCAGATACTGGCCCTTTGCGAAGGACTGCTCCTGGCCGAGAAGAGCGGAATCCCCAGGGAGGTGGCGCTGGAGGTGCTGCTCAACAGCGTGGTGGCCTCTCCCGCATTGAAATACCGGGCCCCCTTGATCCTCGAGCCGCCTGCCGAACCTCTGTTCGACGTAAACATGATTCAAAAGGACCTGCTCTTGGCTCTGGACATGGGACAGCGGCTTGGTGTGCCACTACCCACTGGTGCCACCGCCAACCAATGGCTCAATGCCGCCCGGGGCATGAATCTGGCCGACCAGGATTTCACGGTACTATTTCAGGTGCTGGCTCGGCTATCTGGAATCGAGGAATGACGCCGCCGGGCTTTTAATGGCCCGGCGAAAGGTAGCACGGCATGGACGTTCAACAGCTGTACGACGATCTCACCAGAGACTCGGGCTTAAAATTAATATCGGCCACCAGCATCGAGCGTTTCACACGAGCGCCGATCAACTTCTGGTGCGAGGTGAACGCTCCGCCAGAGGAGAAGGAGCCGCTGGACCCGTATCGCCAGCGGCTCTTCAGCCAGGGCAATACCTACCAAAATCAGATCATCCAAGAGTCTTATCCCGGAACAGTCCAAGTACCTTTCCTCAGCGAAAATGAAGGCCTGAAGCGGACCCTGGAATTCATGGCCCAGGGCGCATCTGCCATTAGCAACATGCCGTTGCTGTCGCGACCGGACGGTGTAGCCGGCCGGCCGGACTTGTTGGTGCGGGACGACAGCCAGGATTCCAACCTGGGGCCCTACGGGTATCAGGTCGTCGAAATCAAGGCCGTCCGGAAGATAACCCGCGGTCACATATTGCAGGCGGCGGTGTATAACCGTCTGGTGGGCCGGGCGTTGGGACATGAATCCCCGGAGTTCTATCTGCTGAACCTGGAGGGAATCTTGCAGCCGATCCGGATGGCCGAGGTAGCGGCCGAGCTGGATTGGGCGCTGGATGAGATGCGACAGATATTGGCAGGCAAAGCGGTTGAGCCGTGCTACGGCGGGGCGGAATGGCCCTGGACCCATTATGTCAACCTTAAAGCTGTTGCCTCCCGCGACGTGTCGCTAGTTCCGGGAGTGGGTGAATCGAAACGCCAGGCATTTGCCTCGGCGGGTTATACCACTGTTGACACGCTGGCCGGCACGAAACTGGAAGCTCTTAGCCGCATTAAGGGGGTGGGGACCACCAACGCCGGAAAGTTTTTAACCTCCGCTCAGGCCATCTGCCGGGGCCGGCCGATTCCCCGTAGCGCTGACTGGCGCCTTCCCCAATCTACGGTGGAGGTGTTTCTAGACCTGGAGGGCGCCGCTTCCGGCCTGGATTCTGAGGGACCGGGTCGGGAGGGAAGGGGCTGGGTTAATTATCTGATTGGCAATGTGATCCGCTCGCCCGGAAAGCCAGCTACCTATAAGCCCTTTTTTGCCGCCAACTTCGAACAGGAGGAGCCAAATCTGCGCGAGTTCTTCCAGTGGGCCGGTTCTCTGGAGGATGCCTGGTTCTACCATTGGCATCATTACGAGAGGACTCATTTGAGCAGGATGGCCAGCAGCCACGGGCTAGAGCCGGATTTGGTTTCCCAAGTGCTGGACCGGCTGGTGGACCTTTCGCCAATTACCACCGGAGCCTTCGCCTTCCCCACCTACAGTGAAGGCCTCAAGGATATTGCCAAATGCCTGGGATTTTCCTGGAGGCAGGAAGATGTTTCGGGCCAATCCTCCATGGTCCTCTACCAGGTTTATGTCGAATCAGGCGGGACAGACGACAAGACTCGCCAGAAACTCTTGGACTACAACGAAGACGATTGCCGAGCTACCATGCACGTCTTCGATTGGCTCACAGCCAATCAAGCCGACCAGCAATGAGGAGGACGGGCCCAAAGCGAAGGGACGTATGTGGGAACACAATCGTCCATGGTTCGACAGGCTCGCCACTAAGGAATCCCGATCCGCTCCTCTATCGACAAGTTCAGGGCGAACGGATCGGGATTCTTATCTTCTCGCACCGGCTGCAAGGCAGCGGTTTTAAAGAATGTGATATTGGAAGTGGTGCTGCCGCAGTACGTCCTGAGCGAAATCGTTCTCCACGTCGCGCCAGACTGAGTGGATATGGTTGGCTTCGTTTTGGACGTTGTCGAACTCGACGATGAAGTTGCCGCCGTGGATACGGTAGTAATGGTCCCGGCCGCGGTCCAATCCACCGGCCCAAACCAGATAAAAGTCGTCTAAGCCGGTCTGCTTCACCTTGGCCAGCCGCTTTTGGGCGATTTCGGGATCCGTCTGGGTAATGTACTCGGTGATCAGCGCCATCATAATCTCTTTCTGAATTCCGGACAGCTGGGAACAGGCCAACCCTTCCTTCTCGTGCACCGCCTGCTTGCTGGAGTTGTAGGCAATAATGTCCCAGGGGGCCTTGTCGTGGATAACCGCCTTGGAGCGCTGGCCCGCGTCCATGCTCGCCATCAGCTCGATGGCGATATCCTCCCGCTGGTCCAACAGGCGCTTGCCCTTCTCCGGTCCTTTGGGTACCTCCGCCGGATTGGCCCCGAAGAAGAAGGGGGTAACCGAGATTACTTCATCGCCCCAGACGCTGAAGTGCAGGGAAACGTGATGGCCCTCAACGCGCCATCCCCAGGGGTCGCTGCCTCCGGGCTCGCCAAACACGGTCCAATAATAGAGCTCCGGATTACGGTCCCAAGTCACTCGTCCTGCCTCTTTTTCTAGGGGACCCAGTATCAATTCATGCTGAATGATTCCCTTGGCGCGCTCATTGGCGGATTCGGTCAGGCCGGTGGCCATCAAAGTGTAGGCCAGAGCTCGCTGTTCGGAGGTCATGTCTCGCAGTGCCAATCCATGGCGATTAAGGGGCGGGTAATACCAGAAAATGCGCTCTCCGTCGGCGTAATGGAAGGTGCACTTGGCCTTCTGCTCGGCGGAAAGGCTGGCTAGCCATTGGTTGGCGGCTTGAGCCATACGGCCCGAAACCTGGGTGTTTATCTGACTACCCTGTACTGCCATATCATTCCTCCAAAGTCGTCTCAGGTTAGGGAGAAGGCGTTCCTGCTGTATCAAGCCAGCAAGGGACCCTATCGCTATTGCAAAAGTTTAGCGGGCCCTATTTGGGCTGTCAACCGCTGGAGCATCTCGCCCAGGCTTGGCGGGGATAACCTAAAGCTCCAGTAGACTTACCCACTCTGGAGGAAGGTTCAACTGGGGCCGGTAAAGCGATCTAAGTGTCTTCCCGAGCTGGAATTCTGCGCTTAGACCTAGTTTACTCAAGAGTAAGGGGGCGCACGGCCGTGCGCCCCCTTATATGGAATTGGGCTGAGAATCCAGGTTACAGGTTATGGTACAGGATTAAATGATCCCGCAGTACGTCGTTGGCGAAATCGTTATTCACATCCCGCCAGACCGAATGGATGTGGTTGGCTCCGTTCTGACGGTTATCGTACTCCACCACAAAGTCGCCGCCGTGAAGGCGGTAGTAGTGGGGTTTGGTCCGGTCTATCGGCCCACCCCAAGCCAGGTGAATTTTATCCAAGCCGCCACCCGGGCCCCCATCCTGCAAAACATCAGCCAGCCGCTGCTGAGATAGATCGGACCGCACCTTGGTGACATATTCGGTGACCAGCGCGGTCAGCACCTCCTTTTGGGTGCCGGACATTTGGGAGGCGGCCAGACCCTGCTCCTTGGGGAGGGAGGCGCGGGAGGCATTGAAAGTCAGAATATCCAGCGGGGCTTCATCGTAGATCATCGCCTTGGAGCGCTGGCCCGAATCCATACTTTCCATCAAATCCAGCGCCAGGTCTTGGCGATCGGCCAGGATACGCAGACCCTGCTGCGGGCCCTTCCTAACCTCCGCTGGGTTGGAGCCGAAGAAGAAGGGGGTAACCGAAATCACGTCATCTCCCCAGATAATATAATGTAAAGAAACGTGATGGCCCTCGACTCGCCAACCCCAGGGTTCGGTTCCGGCTGGATCGCCAAAGATGGTCCAGCTGTAGCGCAGAGGATTTCGCTCGTAGGTGACAACCTGCTGCTCAACTTCCAGGGGGCCTAAGATCAACTCGTGGTTGATGATCAACTTGGCCTGCTCGTTGGCCTGCTGGCTCAGACCCGAAGCCATCAGAGCGTAGGCCGCCTCCCGCTGCGGGGGCTCCATGTCCAATAGCATGAGCCCGTGTCGATTCATGGGAGGGAAATACCAGAAAATTCGCTCGCCGTCCATGTATTGAAAAGCGGCCCGGGTTTTCTGTTCGGCAGACAGGGTTTCCAAGAATTTGAGGCCTGCCTCCCTCATCTGCGCCGCGGCCTGGGAGTGGGGTCCGTGCTTATGGTTATGACTGGGATCATGCACTTGCTCCTGCTCAGTCACCATTGGGCATTGCTCCTTATTAAAAACTCCGGGTTAAAATATCCGGGTCAAATTTCGCTGCTTCGACGCATGGCGAGTCCCTGCGATTCCGGGAAGCCAGCGGTACTCGGCCCAGCGGTATTGGGCTGAAGCAGGTTCGCCAGCCTGTTCTGCTGCCGAGTTTAGGGGGAGGCGCCTCAGCTGTCAACGCGGTTATTGGTTAAGCCCACATTTCCCATATGGCTAAAAAGCTTTCTCAGTAATTCGTCGATGGTCTTTCAACTATTGTCTAATTATGGGCCTTTTTTGCGTGTTCCCAGCTATAATAACTCCATGATATGTCACTTTGCGGTAAGATGCCGTAGGCATCATGGAGGCACCTGATGGGTGACGGCGAAAAAGCCTCTCTCCGGCTCCAAGCCCCAGGCGACTTCGCCGCCGGCGCGGGAGGCACGGTTG
>JAKZUA010000104.1:0-23951 GCA_047516825.1 Dehalococcoidia bacterium | reverse complement strand
CCTCGGGTCGTCCAACGCCGCGAAGTATTCGGCGATGGGTGCGCCTGTTGCCTGAACCATCACTACCCCTCCCTAGTTTCGTCATGATGATTACTATTTTAAACAAATTTAAGAAAGATAATAAGACGCGATTGCCCTGATAAACAGCTAATTTTATTGACAAAACCGTCTATTTTTGATAAGCTTAATAATTACATCATTGGAGGCTAGGTGGAATGACTCAACAGGCGCCCATTACTGAACCGCCCGTTACTGAACCAGTAGAAGAGCAGGCGGAACCCCAATGTTGCCACCATTGGTCGATCCAACCCGCTACCGGCCCGGTTAGCTCCGGGGTATGCCAGGTCTGTGGTGAAGTCCGGGAGTTTAAGAACTACGTTGAGGCTTCCACCTGGGGAGACGATAAAGGAGCCTCTCGCACCAAAAAAGTGGTGAAGAAAACCGTAGCCGACGGCTCGGAAGACGAGCCGGAAGAGTAACCCATCTGGGCGATTGCCTGAGTTTCGGTCGTTAAGCCCTTAATCGTTTAGCCCGAAGGCCAACCAAAGCTCCTTTCGCGATTATCCCCGCAACCGAAGGTTGCGGGGTGTTTTTTGTCCGGCGCCTTAGGTACCTAAGGCGCTCAGCCCGGCGACCGTTGGTTTTCTGTTTGGTTGTATTGTCCTCCCCGTCCCCGCTACGGATTGGGCGAAAATCTCCTTGCCATGCCCGCCTTTTTATAATAATGTTGGGGCCCACGGAAAAAAGCGCGGAAAACAGCCTGGAGAGGAGGGGCGCCCGGCCAGTGTTCACCCACCTGCACGTCCATACCGAGTACAGCATGTTGGACGGCATTAGCCGGATTCCTGACATGGTGGCTCAGACCAAAAAACTGGGAATGGACGCCCTGGCGATTACGGACCACGGTTCTCTCTACGGCGTGGTGGACTTTTACTCCGAATGCAAACAGGCCGGAATAAAGCCCATTATCGGCTGCGAGGTCTACGTCGCTCACGGCAGCCGGCGGGACAAAACCGGCGCCGAGCGCAGTCCCCACCACCTGGTGCTCCTGGCCAGGGATAATACCGGCTACCAGAACCTGATGCAGCTGGTTACCCAGGCCCACCTGGAAGGGTTCCACTACCGACCCCGCATCGACAAAGAGCTGCTGGCGGAGCGCAGTCAAGGGCTTATCTGCCTTTCCAGCTGCCCCTCGGCGGAGGTTCCAAAACTGCTGGCCGACGGTGACCAGGCCGGCGCCAAGCAGGCCGCCCTTTGGTACAAAGAGTTGTTCGGCGATGGCTATTTTCTGGAGCTACAGGCGCATCAGCATGTCCCTCAGTTGGACGAGATCAACCAGGGCTTGGTAGGCCTGAGCCGGGAATTGGACCTCCCGCTGGTGGTTACCAACGACTCCCACTACGTGATGAAGGAACACGCACCCTTCCAAGATATTTACATTTGCATTCAGACCAACACCACTATCAACGATGAGAAGCGTCTGCGGATGGAGGACGATTCTTACTACATCAAGAGCCCGGAGGAGATGGCCAGCCTGTTCCCGGAGCATCCGGAAGCCCTGGAGAACACTCAGCGCATCGCCGAAATGTGCCAGGTGGAGTTGGGATTTGGCCAAACCCACCTGCCAAAATACGTTACTCCCAATGACGTGGATGCTGATGAATACCTGACCCAGCTTTGCTGGGAGGGCTTCCAACGCCGCTATCCCAAACCCACGCCTGAGGCGGAGCAACGGCTTAAGTATGAATTGGAGGTGATTCGATACACCCGATTCGCCAACTACTTTCTGGTGGTTTGGGACATCATGGATTTCGTCCGGCGGCGGGGCATCCTGTCCGCCGTCCGAGGCAGCGCCGCGGGCAGCGTGGCGCTTTATTGCTTGGGAATAACGGATATCGACCCTATGGAGTATGGGCTGGTCTTCGAGCGTTTTCTCAACATGGAACGGAAGGAAATGCCCGATATCGACATGGATTTCCAGGATGACCGCCGCGACGAGGTGCTCCACTATGTTATAGAACGCTACGGCAGCGACCGGGTTGCGCAGATAATTACCTTCGGCACCATGGGGGCCAAAGCCGCTTTGCGGGATGTTGGCCGGGGGTTGGGTATGGGCTACGGTGAAGTCGACCGCATCGCCCGCATGGTGCCTTTTAAATCTCGCACTCTGGAGGATGCCCTTCAGGCCAATCCGGAGTTTCAGCAGGCTTACGACAGCGAAGAGGCGGTCAAGAAGCTGGTGGGCAACGCTCAGGGGCTAGAAGGCATCGTCCATCACGTAAGCACCCACGCCGCCGGAGTCCTGATCGCCGATGAACCTTTGACCGGGACAGTGCCCCTGCAGCGACCGACCCGGGGCGACGAAGACAGCCCGGTTATGATGACTCAATATTCCATGGATCCGGTGGCCAAGCTGGGCCTGCTCAAGATGGATTTTCTGGGACTGACCAACCTGTCCATTCTGGATCGGGCCGTCAAGCTGCTGGACCAGAATCAGGGCATCAAAATAGACCTGAACCGCCTGCCGCTGGATGATCAAGCGACCTTTGACCTGCTTTCTTCCGGCAAAACCACCGACCTTTTCCAATTGGAAAGCGCCGGGATGCAGCGCAACATTAAGCTGCTAAAGCCCTCGAATTTGGGGGATATAGCGGCCATGATTGCCCTGTACCGTCCCGGCCCCATGGAGCATATCTCCTCTTTCATTGAAGCCAAGCATGGCCGCATACCCATCTCCTACCCCCACGAAAGCATGAAAGAGCTACTGGACGAGACCTACGGAATTATCGTCTACCAGGACCAGGTACTCCACATCCTCCAGCGCTTTGCCGGCTACACGTTGGGGGAGGCCGACATCGTTCGGAAGGCGATGGGCAAGAAGGACGCTTCATTGATGGCCCAGGAGCGGGACCGGTTCGTGGCAGGGGCCCAGGGCAAGGGCTTTAGCGAGGAGCTGGCCGCCCAGGTGTTCGATTTAATAGAACCCTTTGCTGGTTACGCCTTCAACAAGGCCCACAGCGTAAGCTACGCCATGATCTCCTACTGGACAGCCTACTTCAAGGCTCATTACCCTCTGGAATACATGGCGTCGGTGCTAAACTCTCGGGTCGACAACACCGAGAGGGTGGTAAGCTCCATCAAGGAATGTTCCAAGCTGAAGATACCGGTTCTGCTTCCCGACATAAACCGGTCCGAAGAGTTCTTCACCATCGACAAGGACAGCGGGCCCACGCCGTCGTTGCGCTTTGGGCTGGCCGCCGTCAAAACGGTGGGAGAGGGAGCTGTCCGGCCCATCGTCGCCGAGCGCAAGCAGAATGGACTCTTCCAGTCCATCGATGATTTTTGCCAGCGGGCCGACGTCAGCGGACTGAGTCGACGTACGCTGGAAAGCCTGGTCAAGGCGGGAGCCTTCGACAGTCTAGGGCCTCGCGGTGCTTTCTTGGTCAGCCTGGAGCAAATAATAGCCTCCGCCCAGCTGGCGACCCGAATGCGGAGTTCCGGCCAAACCAGCCTGTTCGAATCCATGTCCGCCGATTCCAGCGCCGTTGCCATGCCAGGAATTCCGTTAGTGGCTCCGGAGCTATCGAGCCAAGAAAAGGGCGAGCAAGAAAAGGAATTTTTGGGTTTGCCCTTGTCATATAATCCCCTGTTTGATCTGGCCGGAATAGAAGATGTTGATTGCCTTAATTCCCTGGACCAACTGGACGATGAACTGCAGGGGCAGACCTTGTCCATCCTTGGTCACGTTGCTTCCATTACCGAACGTTACACCAGAGAGCAGAAGAAATTCCTAATTGTCAACCTGGACTTGCTTGGCGGCCCGCTGGAAGTGATGGTTTGGCCAGATGTACTGGACCGGACGCAAGGGGAATGGGTGGCGGGCCGCCTGGTAAGAATCAGCGGCAAATTGAGATTGCGAGGCGACCAATTATCCCTGGCTTGCGAGCAAATGGAGCAATACACCCCTAGAGATGCTACCAATGGCCGGCCCGCCGATAGCCAGCCAGGTGGCGCTGGCGACAAGGCTCAGCGGGCAGCCACCAACGGTGCCAAGGGCCAGCGGGCAGCCACCAACGGCGCCCAGCGCGCGACGGGCGCCGTTGCCAAAGCAGACTCTTCCTTATCCATTGCGGGTAATGGTGCGGGTAATGGCAATTCCGTCTCAGTTCAACCCAGAATCGTGTCGCTGGCGATCAGTGAATCCGCCGACGCAGTGGAAGATGCCCACCTGTTACGGGAGGTAATCCAAATACTGCTGGAATACCCGGGTAAAGACCGCGTGAATTTGCAGATCCAGACCGGCGGCAAGCGCGTTCTGATGGAATTGCCGGTGGTCAGTACCGGCTACTCCGAAGAACTGAAGGTGAGGCTGGAACGTCTGCTGGGGTTCGAGACTGTGGACCTCCTACCAGCTGTAACCGCAGAGTCCAACCGGGAGCGGGATAGGATTCCGGTTTAACCCCCTCGGTTTTACTCCCCCAAAATAACACCCCTGGCCCGACCATCAGTTATACTTGCCCCAGTCCTACTCACCAGCCACCTGGCTAGAGTTGGTCCCGTTTCCAGTTAAGCAAAGGCTGGCGCCAGAACCGCCGCGTCAGGCTAAATCCAAATAATGGCGTTCGGTTATACGCCCCTTAGGAGGAATGTTATGAGTCTTCCCGAGTTTGACGTAAGCGGACAGAAGGTCCTGTTGGTAGGAGCCGGTCGCGGGATAGGAAAGGGTATAGCCCTGGCCTTCGCCGAAGCCGGCGCCGAGGTGGCCATCAGCGCGCTGGGTCCCACCGGGGTGAATCAGGTCGCGGAGGAGATTAAAGCCCTGGGTGGGAAGGCTCTACCCATCACCGGCGATGCCACCAAGGCGGCCGACATGGACCGGGTCGCCCAACAGGTCCTCGCCCAGTTCGGGCATGTGGACACCCTGGTTAACTGCGTTGGCGACGCCATCCGAAAGCCGGTGGTTGCCCTTCCCGGGAGCGCCACCCCCGGCATGACTGAGGAGGAGTGGCACTTTATAGTCGACATCAACCTTACCGAGGCCTTTCAGGGATGCCGCGCCCTGGGCTCCCATCTGCTCGAACGGGGACAGGGCTCCGTAATAAATATCACCGGCTGGGCAGCCTTCCGGGGCCGACCCGAATCCGCCGCTTACGACGCCGCCAAGGCTGGGGTGATGCGGTTCACCGAGTGTTTGGCCCAGGAGTGGGCACCCTTCGGGGTACGCGCCAACGCCATTGCTCCCGGCTCCTTCCCGGACCCGGAGCAGATGAGCGCCGAGGCTTACCAAGCCCGCCAAGAGGCGGCCCAGGGCCAGATCCCCCTGGGCCGCACCGGCCATCTGAAAGAGGTAGGCTATTTGGCTGTTTTCCTGGCCTCCCCGGCCGCGGCCTACGTTACGGGACAAACCTGGGCTGTGGACGGCGGCATCAGCATCAAGCATCCCTAAACGTCTTCCAGTGAAAAACCCGCTGGGCCAGCCTGGACTACCTGGTGGAGCGAGCCCATTCCCGGAGGGGCTCGCTTTATTTTGGGTAATCATCGGCCCTCCTCTCTTTCTTTTTCCTAAAATCAGTCAACGATGGGCCAGGGGCATAAGTGGGTAATTGTGATACATTCGTGACCTTGATTTAACAAATCTCCTATGATTACATAGATTAAGAGCATGGTAAGAGCCCCGCTTACCATTTAACTAGATGGCTATTGCGGGTGGATCCGCGAAGGACAAGTTATGGTCAATGTGATGATAGTAGAAGACGAAGGCCTGTTTCGGGATATGCTGAAAATATCCCTGGCCGCCGTCCCTAATATGGAGGTCGTGGGAGCGGTTGCCGACGGGAACGCTGCCATCGACGGGGCCACCAGGTACAATCCCGACGTGATCCTCATGGACATCGAGTTGGGCAGCGACCCCAACGGCATTAACGCCGGTCGCAGTATTAAGAACGATCACCCGGACATGGGCATTGTCATCCTCTCCTCCCACCGGGAGCGCCAGTACCTGGGACCGATTTCTTCGGAGGAGTCCTCCGGCTGGTCATACCTGCTCAAGCAGTCGGTAAGCGACGCCGGGGCGCTGGCCCGGGCCATCGAGGGAGCCGCTTCCGGGCTGGTGGTCATGGACCCCACGGTTGTCAACAGCATGAAGCCGCGCAAGGGTTCCCTGACCGCCGGTTTGACTCCACGACAGCAGGAAGTTTTGACCATGATGGCCCAGGGATACAACAATGCGGCCATAGCCGAGAAGCTGGTCCTGGGTACAAAATCGGTAGAAAACTACATCAACGCCATCTATCAAGAGCTGAACTTGAGCCACAACGGGCCCCTGCATCCCCGGGTTCAGGCGGTCCTCAGCTACATTCGGGACAGCGTCTAACTCCCCGTACCGGGTTCCTCATCTAAAAAGCCGTATCGCGGTTGGGTTCCCCGGTGGTCCCGACTTACCCCCACTTACTCCCTGATCAGGCTGGCCCTTCTAGCTGGTACAAAGCTTGCAGAACCCGCCTTGCCCCTTTACCATTAACCGGTGATTTCCCTGCATTATCCCCGGTATATTCGCTCCACCTGGATCAGCCCGTGGTAGGCCGGAGCGCCACATTGGCGATCCGGGTGGAAGGGCTGCAAAAAAGCTTTGGTGATGAACCGGTGCTCTGGGACCTGGACCTGGAAGTTCAATGGGGGGAGTTCCTGGTTCTGTTGGGCGCCAACGGTAGCGGCAAGACGACTCTCTTGCGGCTAATGTCCACCCAGGCGCGCCCCGAGGCCGGGCAAATTCTTATTGCCGGCTATGATCCAAAACGGCAACCCCGGGCCATGCGCCGCAACATCGGCGTGGTCGGACACCTCAGCTATCTTTACGAAGACCTGACCTGCCGGGAAAACCTGGAATTCTACGGACGGCTTTATCAGGTTAAAGAACTCGCCCAGCGGTTGGAAATGGCCCTGGATCGGGTGGGACTAACGCGGCGAGCCCACCAAAGGGTAAGAACCCTCTCCCACGGATTACGTCAACGGCTGGCGCTGGCCCGGGCCATCCTGCATCAACCGTCCATCCTCTTGCTGGACGAGCCCGAGGGAGGACTGGACCGGCAATCCATCGCCATGCTGCGCCAGCTAACCGGCGAATGGACCGCCGCCGGCGGGTCGATAGTGATGACCACCCACAATGCAGAGCTGGGGCGCTCCTGGGCTCATCGGGTGGGGGTGCTGTCCCAAGGCAGAGTGCATTTCCCCCAAGAATCCCTCAGCTGCCAGGAGGACGTCCGGCAGCCCGCGGCGCCTACCCTCTCTTCCGGCGCTCAACGCCCGCCCGCTACGGCGGCGCCCCGAATAGTGACATGAGTTCAGCGCTGCGGCCCCTGCTGGTAATGGTCTGGAAGGACATTCTGTTGGAAGTCCGCTCCAAGGACATCATCATCTCTGTGCTGGTGTTCGGCTTCTTGGTGGCAGTGGTCTTCAACTTCGCATTAAACGTCAGCCCGCAGCGCGTATCCGAGCTGGCCGGCGGCATTCTATGGGTCGCCTTTGCCTTCGCCGGAACTCTGGCAATGAATCGAGCCTTCGTCAAGGAAAAGGAGCAGGGCGGCTTAGAAGGACTGCTGCTCAGCCCGGTCAGTCGTGACGCTGTTTTCTTGGGTAAGGTGCTGGTCAGCTTCCTCTTTATGCTGATAGTTGAGGGGCTGCTGCTGCCGGTTTTCGCCGCCATGCTGGGCTTTTCCGGTTTTTCCTGGGCTCTGATCCTGACCATTCTGTTGGCCACCTTGGGCTTTGCCACGGTCGGCACCCTTTTCTCAGCCATCGCGGTTCAGACTCGCTCGCGGGAAATCATGCTGCCCGTGCTCTTTTTCCCCATCATCCTGCCGGTGCTAATCGGGGCGGTAGAGGCGTCCAATCATGCCTTGGGAAACGGCTCGGGACCCGGACTGGACCGCTGGTTGCCGCTAATCGGGGTTTTCGACGTCCTGTTTCTAGTAATATGTCCCTGGGTATTTTCCTTCGTGGTCGAGGAGTGATCCGGTGATCCATCATGGCTAACCCCCTCCGCGCCGAAAGCAGTATCCAGTCCGCCACCACCGGGATGTGGTCCCTGGCCTCCTGGCCGACTTACCTGGCTATCATCGGGCTGGTCCTGATGCTGCTTGACGTCTACCTGATTTTCCTGGTGGCGCCCACCGACTCGGACTTGGGCCACGTGCAAAGGATCTTCTATTTCCACGTGCCGCTGGCGATAACGTCCTTCCTGTCCTTCTTCCTGGTCCTGATCGGCAGCATGGGATATTTAATAAGCCGCAAGGATCGGTGGGACGGGCTGGCCCACGCCGCCGCCGAAGTTGGCGTGGTTTTCGTAACCCTGGCTTTGATCACCGGAATAATCTGGGCCAGGCCCGTTTGGGGAACCTGGTGGACTTGGGAGCCCCGCCTTACCACCACGCTGATATTGTGGCTGATCTACGTGGCCTACCTAATGCTAAGGGCTTACGCGCCCAGCCGGTCCCAGGGGGCGGTTTATTCGGCTGTGGTGGGAATAGTGGGGTTCGTCGACGTGCCGATAGTGTATTACTCGGTGGTGTGGTGGAGGTCGATCCATCCCTCGCCGGTGGTCGGACCCTTTGCCCAGTCCGGCGCGCTGGACCCGACGATGCTGCTGGTGTTGCTTTTCTCCTTTCTAACCTTTCTGGTTCTCTTCGCCTACCTGCTGCTGGAGCGCCTGTCCTTGAGGGACGCGGAGGATAGGGTGCGAGGACTGAGGTTCGCTTTGAGGAGGGCCGGCTACAATCCGGGAACTATAGATTGATCAACATGCTTGCCATACTGCTAGACCACCATCCTCCCCCGGCCAATCTCACCTTCTTGTTTGCCGCCTTCGCGGTTACCTGGGTCATCTTCTTCGCCTATGCCTTCTTCGTATCTCGTAGACGCCAGGAAATGCAGCGGGAGATTACTGAATTACACCGAGAGTTGGAGCCAAAGGAAGGTAACGGCGATGAAGGCACCACCGCCTGATATTGAGGCATTGGCTCCAATTTGCGGGTTGGTCGCCTTGGAGCCGAAACGGGCCTATGGTATCATAACCCCCGGATCGGCGAATAGCCGAATCCACCGGGGGGCTAAAGCCGTACTCCTGGACTGTCAGAAGGGATATAGAGTAAGCACCTTGCAAGAAACCGAAAACATTTCGCCAGAATCGCCGCCCCAAGAAGGCGAAGGGAGCGGCCAGCGGACCAGGTTTATCATCCTCGGCGCGGTGCTGGCCTTGGCGGTCGGCTACATGGTATTTGCGGCTTTCCCGGGTAACGTGCTCTATTTCCTAACGGTTAGCGAGTTTATGCGCGCCGATGAGTATCGGGACGGGAGAACGATAAGGGTTTCCGGGGCCCTGGTTGATGGCAGCTTCCACCGGCAGGAAAAGTCCACCTATTCCAATTTTCAACTGGCCGACAAAGAGGGTGGGGCGCCGGAACGGCTGGTCGCATCCTACGTCGGCGTCATGCCCGACTTGTTCTTTAATCCCCATTCGGAAATTATTCTGGAGGGGCGGTACGGGCCGGACGATGTGTTCGAAGCGGAGAGCATCCTGGTCAAGTGCCCGTCCAAGTACCGGGCCCTGGAAGAAGAAGAATCGGCCCAGGGTTGAAGGCCGGAATCTAGCCGGATTCCCCCGGGTCATTTGTCTTGATCCGGTTCAAAACCGTTTGCCGGAAAGATGCCGGAACTGAGGCTCGCGGCAAGCGGCCCAGCAGACCAATGGTCGTGGACAAGGCTACGACGAAGGCGCGGCATGGGCCGCACTTATCCAAGTGGGATTGGACTGCGGCTCGTCTCCTGGGGGCTAGGTCATCTTCCAAGTAGTCCGACGCTAGCTCCCTGGTCTCAGCGCAGTCCGCTTCTCCCCGGTTGAACAGCCTTCTAAAGAAACTGGTCATAGCAGCCATCCTGTGCTCATTCTACCCACGATTCATTGCTTCGACAACCACTCCGCTGCTACCATGTTATGGGTCCGGGCTATGGGTCCGGCAATGGGCCCGCTCTGGATTTTGAGAACAGCTAATCTTATGCTGATCTCCTTGGTCCCCGCTACGGAAGACAAGACCACAGAAAAAAGGACGCAGGGGTGCATCGGGTTAGATGCTGTCCCGGGTAAAGCGATGCTGATAATCTGGCAGCAGCTTTTATCCCTTTCCGGGAAGGGAATGATTGGTTAGAAGGATGAACAAACCAGCCGAGCTAGCAATTGCAGCGCAGGTTCAATTGCCGGTGGAAAGGGGTACCTATGCACTCCTCCTCCGGATAACGGCCCGTCGTAGATGGATTGTGGGAAAGCTGGGACCCAGGGAGTTCCCCGAGGGATATTACCTTTACCTGGGCAGTGCATTGAATGGGTTGGAAACCCGCCTGCGACGTCACCTGCGGCGTGACAAGAAGCCCCATTGGCACATCGATGTCCTGACCAACGCCGAGCCGCTGGTCAGGACATCGGGTGGTCCGAGGGCGATGAACGCTGGGAATGCATCTGGGCGCAGGCGGCGCTGGATCACCCCGGAGCATCTGTCCCAATCCCCGGATTCGGTTCCTCCGACTGCCGCTGCATCACCCATCTGGCGCGTTTTTCCAGCCGGTCTCAAGTCCGGTCCTTCCATCGGCTGATAGCTCCAGACAGCTGCATGCCAGGCGGGGACCTGGCCGGGCGGTGGTAACGGTAGCACGCCAGGCAACCTTTCTACTGAAAAAGGCTACGGTGAAAAAGGCTACGGTTCTTGGCGGTAGGGCTGGTGCACCAGCCCTTGACACCCTTTCCTAGTGATGGCAGACTAGCCCTGCTGCTGTAACGGCTCTTCAAAAGCTGTTGGGAGGGCCCGGTTCAGTCTAGATGACTAGATTATCCCTAATATCAGGAGGAGGTAATTCCATGGCCGATGTCAAGATTGAAATTCGCAATAACGGTCCGATGCGAGTGTACGGGCCCTTTGACCTGGTAGATCAGGAAGGGAAGTCCTACACCATCCCAGAAGGGGAGTGGGCAACGCTGTGCCGCTGCGGTGAATCCGGCAACAAGCCCTTCTGCGATAGCAGCCATCGGGAAGCGGGATTCCAGGCCCCTAGCCAGGCCAGCTAACCCCTCCGTTTTCAGAACCCGGCCGGGGACAGGCGCCGGGAGCCGCTGTCGCCTTGGAGCGGACTCCGGGCCTTTTCCTGTTTTTAGCATAGGTGAAATGCTGAGCGGTTGGGAGGGGTTTAACCGCCCCTTCCCACTCCCTATTGCCAAGAAGGGAGAACCAGGATTCCGGAACATCCTCTTCCGGCTGGGGGAGTCAGGCCGAGCGGTATATCTGCTTGATGTTCTGGACCGAAGACAGGCGCTGCTCCGCCAGTTGATCTGCCGCTTGGTAGGTTGGCATCTCTTCGGTTTTGGCCAGCCTAATAACCCTTTCCATGATCTCGTAGATACGCTCGGTCCGTTCTCTGGCCCGCTCCGGGTTGTAGGCCGAGCCGATCTCCGCCTCCACGTTAATGATTCCACCGGCGTTGATCACATAATCCGGGGCGTACAGAATCCCTCGCCGATGCAGCTCGTCGCCGTGGGAGCCCTCCAGCAACTGGTTGTTGGCTCCTCCCGCCACCACGCGGCAGGTTAGCCTGGGAATAGTGTCGCTGTTCAATACTCCGCCCAGGGCACAAGGCGAGAAGATATCGCTATCCACATCGTAAATGCCCTCGGGGGAAACCACCTCCAGTCCCATCCCCCTGGCCCGATCCAGCGCACTTTCAAAGACATCGGTCACCACCAGCTGGGCATTTTCCTTGAGAAGATGATGGGCGGTGTTGAAGGCGACTTTCCCGAAACCCTGCAGCGCAACCCTTTTCCCCGCTAAAGAGTCGGAACCCCACACCTCTTTGGCGCAAGCCTTCATGCCCATATAGATTCCCAGGCCGGTCATGACGGAGGTGTCGCCGCTTCCTCCCACCGTAGTGGGCAACCCGACCACATGTCTGGTCTCCTGCCGGATGTATTCCAGATCCCGCCCGGTAGTGCCCACGTCGGTGGTGGTAACGTAACGCCCGCCCAGAGTCTCCACAAACCGCCCGTAGGCCCTCAGCATAGCTTCGGTCTTCTCGGTGTGGGAGTTGGCGATAATCACGCCTTTGCCGCCGCCCAAGGGCAGATCCGCCGCGGCCGACTTATAGCTCATGGCCCGGGCCAGGCGCAGCGCGTCATCCACCGCCGCCTCTTCGGTCTCGTAGGGCCAGATACGGGTTCCGCCGCAGGCCGGGCCCAAGGTAGTGTCATGAATTACTATGATGGCTTTCAGGCCGACCGCCGGGTCGGTAACCATAGTTAGCTGTTCATAGCCGTATTGGCTCATGTAGTCCAAAACGGGCATCACCGTTTCCTCCCACGTCCGGGTTGGGCAGCTTCCCGATTGGGCACCCTATTAATGGTAGCATGCGTATAGTGGTTTAGATGACACCCACCAAAAATGCGGTGCCCGCTACTCCTTAATTATAAATCACGCGAATCCTAAGCGATATGGAGTTTTCCTCCCGGTCAGGTCAAATAGGAGGTCTGATTCTTGCTTGGATCCCCTTCCACAAGGTAGGATTGCCTCAGGTGGACCAAAATGGGTATAATCAACGGCAAGCGGCCATAGGACCGCGGACCCCGGGAACTTTATTCGAGGGAAACTTCCGAGGAGGTAGGAGAGATGACCCAGCAATTGCATGCCCAGATGGGAGGCGAAATCGCCGGTGCCGAGGAGAGGATTCCGGCGGGAGCGGTGACTTTTGGATTGGAGTACCGGACCAACGTGGGAGGTAGGGACGAGGGAATCTGCATCCACGTTTACGGCAACGACATCCCTGGAGATGACAAGGAGTTACTGCGGCTCGACTGTTTCAAGATAGCGCCCCATTACCACTACCGAAACTCCACTGTCAAGCAAAACATTCGGTTGGAGCTGGATTTCACCGCTGAGGGCGAACCCCTCGCCTGGGCCCTGGACAAAATCCGGAACCGGCTGCCGGTAATGCTGCTGAAGTGCCAGGCCGACGAAGTGGCCCGCAAGTTCGACCAGCGAGAGGTAAATGCGGTATACCCCAAGATTGTCGCCTGGGCGGAGAACAAGACCCACATTCAAGCCGAGGCGACACCAATGTCTTCTTGAGGCGGTGTGGTAACAGCGACCCGGTAAAACCTTACACCCTGGAGAGGGCCTCGAAGAATTCCGAGGCCCTCCGGTTTTTCTGGACCCCAGCCCATGGCTTATCTGGTAACAGTTGGATCAGGTCATAAGAGGCGTCGTCGTCGCGACTAAACTGATACCAAGGTGAAAGCTACATTCAGCTAATCCGAAGAGTCTGCTTTGGCAATCGGCAGTGGGTTAGTTTGCGCAACCTGAAAGAGCAAAATCCTTCGTCACACCGGCTTACGCCGGAATGACGGTGTTGGCAGCGGTGCCCAATCCCGTGTCGATGTAGATTCTACTTTAGCTTTGGTTTAGTAAACGTTTGAGGAGGAGATATGCCCCCGAAGCAATACGAAAACGCTCCAGGACTAATTCTGGACCCCACGATGCGATACTCCGCGACCCTTAAAACCGATCACGGTAGTATGACCCTGGAGCTATTCCCAGCCGATGCTCCCCGGGCTGTAAACAATTTCGTCTTCCTGGCCCGCGACGGTTTTTACGATGATGGGTGCTTCCACCGGATCATTTCCGGGTTCATGATCCAAGGCGGCTGTCCCAAAGGTGATGGTACCGGAGGACCGGGATACCGCTTTCCAGATGAACCGGTTACCCGTCCCTATGCCAAAGGGACCCTGGCCATGGCCAACGCCGGTCCTAATACCAACGGAAGTCAGTTCTTCATAGTCCATGGGGCCAACACGGGCCTGCCGCCCAACTACACCATTTTCGGCCAGCTGACTGATGGAGAAGACACTCTGAACACTCTGGCCACGTCCCCCACCTCGCCTGGGGGCGAGAACTCCAAGCCCGCCCAGAGGTTGGCCATCCTTTCCATAACAATTGACGAGCAGCCCATCAAGGCCTAGCCCCCGGCAGGGCTTGGGTAAAAATGGGTTCAGGCCCGCTCATGGTTCGACCACCCACCAAAAGCGGTTAGGACCCCGTTCGTTCTGAGCCTGGTGAAGGTTGATTCATTTATGATTAGCTGTCTTTAGAAACCGGTAGCGCTTCCCCTCCCGCTATACCGTCGTTTGCAGCCAGAGCTGGTAAACAATTTTTCTGGGCAGGGCGTAGTCCGCCGCTACCTGCGCCACCGCGGCCCTGGCACGAACCCCCGATTGCTTGAGCTTGGCCAGCTCCGCGCTGGCTGTCTCCAAATGCGGCTGGGATGGGGCCACCGGGCCGCTGGGAGGGTCGGAGCCGGCCAGCAACAGCACGAATTCGCCCCTCGGCTCGGTGAAATAATCCAGGGCCTGGGACACCGAGCCTCGAAAAACCTCCTCATGTATTTTGGTAAGCTCCCGGCACACAGCTAATTCTCGATCCCCGAGGACGGTAAATAGGTCTTGCAGAGTGGCCCGCAGGCGATGGGGAGCCTCAAATATGATTACGGTCGCGGCGTGGGGCGCAGCGAAGGCTGCTGCCGACTGTAATATCAAAGTGCGGGGTTTGCCCCGCCGTGGCAGGAAACCAAGAAAGAAAAAGCTGTCACCAGGTAAACCGGAAACCGCCAGAGCGGCGGTAACCGCCGAAGGCCCGGGCACCACCTCAACCCGGTTTCCCGAAGCCCGAGCGGCGGACACCAGCTCGCTGCCCGGGTCGCTGACCACCGGCATGCCGGCATCGGTAACCAGCGCCACGTCTCCCGAATGCAGCGCATCCACGATGGAGGGCAGCCGAGATCGCCAGTTGCGCGCGTGGTAGCTGACCAATGGCGCGTGGATGCTCAGATGGCTCAGCAGTTTCCGTGTTACCCGAGTGTCTTCCGCGGCGACCAGGGAAACTTGGCCCAGCACCCGGACTGCTCGCCGTGTCAGGTCTTCCAGATTGCCGATGGGCGTTCCGACAATGTAGAGCGTCCCCATGCGGACCAGTATACCCTCCACCAGGCCGTTGCTGGCCCAGGCCTGGGACCAGTTCGGGGACTCAGGCCGGCTTGAATTCAGGTATCTGATTCCCACCCTTGCTCTACCGACGCACGGCCTGTAAGCTCTAGGGGTTTCTGGCCGGTAGCCCAGTAGCTGCCGCCCCGGCTCCCTGAGCCCCTGGGAAAGGATTCCAGACCGTAATAATTTATTCCAGAGTAATCGCCCTTCGACATGCTCAGGGCGAACGGGTCGGGTGACCATCGTGGTGAGCATGTCGAACCATGAACGGCTAATTTTCAGGCAACCTCCCTATAAATCCCAAAGGAGAGACTATGCCCAACCTTAACGGAGGACATCTCTTTATCCGCTGCTTGAAGCAAGAGGGAATCAAAAGAGTGTTTACCATAGTAGGTGACACCATCTTGCCCCTGGTAGATGCGGCCGCCGATGAGGGGATTGAGTTTATCGATACTCGCCACGAAGGAGCAGCATTGCACATGGCCGATGGCTACGCCCGAATCACCGGTGAGCCAGCGGTGGCAATATTTACCGGGGGTCCCGGGTTCTCCAACGCCATCTCCGCTCTGCCGGCCATCTACACCTCAGAAAGTCCCGTAATCTTCGTTGCCGGTTGCGCTGAGCTGCCGGAAAAAGGAATGAGCACCTTCCAGGAGATAGACCAGATTGGCATGGCGGCGCCGGTAACCAAGGGCTCCTGGCTGATCCACGACAAGAATCGGATTCCGGAGTTTGTGGCCACCGCCTTCCGCGTCGCCACTTCTGGCCGCCCCGGTCCGGTTCATCTGACGCTGCCAATCAATATTCAGGAAGAGGAGATATCCGAGGATGACTTGCCTCCGTACCTGCCCAATGAATACCGGAACATGGGACGGCCCCAGGGCGATGCTGGGCTAATCGAGCAGGCCGCCAAGCTGCTCGGGCAGGCCCAGAAGCCGGTGATCATTCTGGGCAATCCGGCCAGGTATTCGGTATCGCCGGAGCAGGCGGCGGCGCTGGCGGAAAAGACCGGCGTACCGGTGTTCACGGTCGAGCAAGCCAGGGGTCTGCTGGACGACGAACATCCCCTCTGCTTCGGCTATGCCGATGGGGCCTTGAACGCCCCGGCACGGCGGTTCCGCGAGGCCGATGTGGTACTGCTGCTGGGCAAACGGTTGGACCATCGTTACCGCTACGGAGGTGTTTTCAGCTCCACCGCCAAGATCATTCAGGCCGACCCGTCTCCGGCGGAAATCGGTCGCAATCGGGGGATTGCGGTTCCTCTCTTAGGGGACCTGGGGGCGATCACCGAGCAACTCACCGCCGTCTGCCGGGCCAATCCGAACCTGGGACCCTGGCTGTCCCAGCTAAAGGAAGACCGGGATGGATGGCTGCAAACCCTGGAATCCCACGCCCAGGGGCAGGAGCCGCTGCATCCTATGGATGTTTACACCAGCATTCTGGAGCTCATCGACGATGACACTTTCATCATTATGGACGGTGGGGATTACGTTCAGTGGGGCCGTTCCTTTATGAAAGCCCGCCAGCCGGGGCGCTTCATCCGGCTGGGCCCCCTCAGCCATCTAGGCGCGGGGTTGCCCTACGGCATGGCCGCCAAGCTGGCTTATCCAAAGAGCAAAGTGCTGGTGTTCATCGGAGATGGAGCTTTCGGTTTCTATCCTATGGAATTCGATACCTGCATTCGGCATAACCTGCCGATGACCGTGGTCATGGGGAACGACTCCACCTGGGGAATAGACAAGACCTTCCAGATGGCCTACTTCGATCGGGCTGTGGGCACCGACCTGCGCTTTGTCCGGTATGACAAGATGGTGGAGGCCATCGGCGGGCATGCCGAATATGTGGAAAACAAGGGGGATGTGGCGCCGGCGGTGGCCAGGGCAATCGAATCCGGGCTGCCCTCCCTGGTCAACGTGGTGGTTAGGTCCACCACCAGCCCGCTGGCCGAAGCCATGATTGCCCGCCGGACCGGTCGTTAGACTAGCCCGTCCTGTTACGATTCCCACACAAAAAAGGGCTTAGGATAATGCCAGTAAAACCAGGCGAAACTTGGTGATCAGCGGGTCGAAAACCCACATTGCAAAACTTGATAATTGCTCTTCAAAAATAGTTGACTTTTGAATAATGATGGTATATCTTAAAGCTACCTATTACCGAAGGGATAGAAATAAGCAGGAGGGACAGGTATGCTGAAAATCGGTCACGAGGTTGTGCGACCTGGTAAGCATTACCAGGATGCCGAGGTTACGATCGGTATTCCGGAAGAGTTAGAGACAGTCCCCGGTGTTCCCCTCAACCAGCGGGAGATCGACTGGTACGCCAGAGAGTATCCGCTGGAGAGCATGAACGTCACGGAGCGCGCGTCCCGCGACTGGGCCAATACCATGCGCGACCAGCACGTGGAAATGCGGGAAATCCGCAAAGAGCACGAGAAGCTGAACCGCCCGTTGATTATGGCCTGCCGCGCCACTGGCGAGATGGAGCCGACGACTGAGCCCACTGGTGAGGACGTTAGCGAGCAGATCAAGGCCAAGGCTCGCGAGTTGGGCTTCGTCGAGGTCGGAATTACCGCCTTCGACCCCCGCTACAGCTATAAGAGCAAGAAAGACCAGTTTGTTATGTATCCCCACTTCGTCGCTCTGGTATACGAACAGGACTTTGAGCCGACCCAGACGATTCCCAGCGTAGACGCCGAGATCGTCCACTCCAGCACCTACCGGACCGAGGGTGCCGCGGCTCTGGAGTTGGGCAACTTCATCCGAAGCCTGGGCTATCATGCGCAGGTCAGTGGCTCTGGCGACTCAGTTGGGCCCTACAAGCCCTTGCACGTTGCCGCTGGTGTGGGTCAACAGGGTGCCTGTGGCTACCTGCTTACCCCCCACGTGGGTTCCCGCTGCCGGTTGGTGGGTCTCACCACCGACGCCGTTGTAACCTACGACGAGCCCGTAGACTACGGAATTCACGCGCTCTGCCAGGTTTGCCAAGTCTGCGTCAACCGCTGCCCCGGCCGCGCCTTGATGCGGGACAAGATCTGGTGGAGGGGTGTCGAGAAGAACAAGCTCTACTTCAAGCGCTGCCGCCCGGTCATGGCCCGCTACTTGGGCTGCGGTATCTGCATGAAGGTCTGCCCCGTCCAGAAATACGGCCTGCAGAACGTCATGGAGCACTACGCCGCCACCGGACAGGTGCTGGGCAAGGGCACTCATGACTTGGAAGGCTACACCCTGGAAGGTAAGGGCTACTTCGGACCTGGTGAGTTGCCGGTCTTCGAGAGCAACTTCTTCAGCGCCATGCCTCACGGCACGGAGTTTGAGAACACCTTCGAGCAGTTCAAGGCCAAGGCCCAGGCTGCAGGCGGTGAGATCAACGACGAGTTGCTGGAGGACTTCAAGCGCCAGATGTCTGGTCACCTGGCCAACCAGACCACCGACCAGATGCAGATGATGGACCAGGACGCCGACTACATCTAGTCGTACCGTCTCCCATCATTGGGTGGGGAAGCTGCCAGCTTTCTCATTTACCTAAGGCAAAAGGGGCCAGCACCTTTTTCGGGGTGCTGGCCTCAGCTTTTGTTCCGGCGGTTATCCTCCCGCTTTGCCGTGCAGATGGGAGGGCCGTCCGGCTACTTACTCAAAATCCATCCTGAACGCCGGTTTATGTTATATTGGCTGGCAGAAGGGGGTCCCTTTCATCCGAATCTATGTGCCTGGGCGAGAAAAACTCCTCTCCTGAGGAAGGGGAATTGGGAAGGGTTAACTCACCCCCTTGAACTCCTCATTGCTAGGGGGAGAACCAAAGTTCTCACATAGGCTCCACTTGGAAAGGAGCACCACCTGTTGGGCTTGAGCCTGCTGGGATTGAGAGGGAAACAAGAATGGAAAAAGTATCGATACTAGAGGCATCGCGACGGCTCAACCTGTCTCAGGCCGAGATTCGGCAGTATATTCGCGATGGGGAGCTCAAGGCGAGCCGGGAGCCGGGTCCCAGCGGTCGCCTGGCCTGGGTGGTGGAGTTGCCCGAGGAGGGCTGGATAGATGGCACCAAATCGTCTCTGCAGCAGTTGCAGGAAACGTTCGAAGCTTACACCTCCGGGGGTACCTTCTCCCATTGGTGGCGGCCTACCGGTGATCGTAGCGGATATGCGCACTACGTTCAGGACCTGGGCATCGAAGAGACTATCGCCCTGTTTCTCTGCGGACTGATCAGCGATAACATCTGGTTTGTCTCGGAGCTTTCCGAAGATGAGTACTGCCCGGAGTGCATAGCTGCCGTTGAGGCGGCCCTAACATCCGATGAACTCGTAGAACGGTTTAGAGCTTTTCGTCAAAAAAATGGGCAGAGGGAGAGTTAAACCCCATCCACCGAATGGCTACAAATATACCCATTATCACGAGATAGAATGTCATACGGCAACTGCATGTGATTGACAAATAAACCGGGAAAGTATACCGTGGGAATAAGGCTTGATCCGAGCCCTATGTATTATTGGGGGGTAAAAGGTATGTTAAAAATAGGCCACGAGGTAGTTCGACCCGGCAAGTCCTTGAATGACCCCGAAGTTACCATCCCGATTCCCGAAGAGCTGGTAACCACCCCCGGCGTTCCCCTTAACCAGCGCGAAGTCGACTGGTACGCCCGAGAGTATCCCCTGGAGACCCAGAACATCACCGAGCGAGCCTCTCGCGAATGGGCCAATACCCTTCGCGACCAGCATGCTGAGATGAGGGAGATTCGGAAAGAGCACGACAAGCTGAACAAGCCCTTGATTATGGCGGCTCGGCTCACTGGTGACCAGGATCCCACGGCAGAACCCTCTGGGGAAGATGTCAGTGATCTGATCAAGACCAAGGCGCGGGAGTTAGGCTTCCAGGAAGTCGGCATCACCGCCTTCGACCTGCACTATACCTACAAGAGCAAGAAAGACTGGGTCAAGTTCCCCCACGTCATTTGCCTGGGCTACGAGCAGGACTTTGAGCCCACCCAGACGATTCCCAGCGTCGACGCTGAAATCGTCCATTCCAGCACCTATCGGACCGAGGGGGCCGCTTCCCTGGAACTGGGAAACTATATCCGCTCCCTGGGCTACCGGGCGCAGGTGCATAGCCCCAACGACAACACCGGCCCCTACATCCCGTTGTTCGTAGCGGCCGGCCTCGGTCAGTTGGGCGCCTGCGGCTACCTGTTGACCTCCCACGTGGGCAACCGGCAGCGCATTATGCTAATAACCACCGACGCCAACGTAACCTACGACCAGCCGGTGGACTACGGTATCCACGCGCTCTGCCAGGTTTGCCAGGTCTGCGTCAACCGCTGCCCCGGCCGTGCCCTCATGCGGGACAAGATCTGGTGGAGGGGTGTCGAGAAGAACAAGCTTTACTTCAAGCGCTGCCGCCCGGTCATGGCCCGTTACTTGGGCTGCGGTATCTGCATGAAGGTCTGTCCCGTTCAGAAGTACGGCCTGAAAGATGTCATGGAGCACTACGCCGCCACCGGACAGGTGCTGGGCAAGGGCACCCATGACCTGGAAGGCTACACCTTGGAAGGTAAGGGCTACTTCGGACCTGGTGAGTTGCCGGTCTTTGAGAGCAACTTCTTCAGCTCCATGCCGAAGGGCGACATGGGTGAGCATACCTTCGAGCAGTTCAAGGCCAAGGCCCAGGCTGCCGGTGGTGAGATCAGTGACGAGTTGCTGGAGGAGTTCAAGCGCCAGATCGGCGAAGCGCTGTCGATGGATAGCACTTCGGCCGACATGATGCAGATGCCCGACTACATCTAGTCGGCGCTCCCCGCAATGGGGGGGTTAGTTAGTTGGCTCCCTAGAATCATGCCAGTAGAAAGTAGGCCCCCGAGAATTCTCGGGGGCCTACCCTTTTGTCTTAAGCCTAATCGCCTGACTCAACCAATTGGCGCCGTTGAGCCAGCTGAGGTTACAGCTGATCGCTCACCGGGGGCACACCGGCCTTGGCCGACTGGGACTGCTTCAACTCGCTGGCCAGGCGGTTCAGCTCGCTACGGTACTCTTCAGTGCCCTCACTCTGCCCCTGGAGATTGAACACCACGTGCTCGTACTTAAGGTCGCGAACCGTGCGCCCCTGAGTCTGCACCAGGGCGGTGTCAGGGGCAACCAGGTAAAGCAGCCACTGGTCCTTTTCTTGCTGCTGGTCCTTCGCCTGGGAGATGTCCTTCCGGACAGTTTCACTATCCAGACCGGCCTGGGAGACAATGACTATCAGCTTGTCATAGTGGCGCACCCAGCGTTCGATTTCCTCCTCCTCGGAGGTGCTGCGACGATCCACCAAAGCGCTACCCCTAAACTGCTCGGCGAACAGCCAGCATCGGATCCCCAGCCTCCGCAGATCGTTCTGCAGCTTTTGGCCGAAGGGAATGTCCGCATCGGCGCAGGCGATGAAAGAGTCGCCGGTGATGGCAACCCCGCCCAGCAGCGCTTTCTGGAATTCTAGAAGACTGTCCGGAGAACCTACTCCCCGCAGAAACTCGTCGGGTAACAGCCCGCTGGAGCGCAAAAGGGAGTCGATCCCCAGGGTGCTGGGGGCGTCATGGCGAATCTGGTCTAAACCTTCGGCCTGGCTGAGGTCGCAGTTTTGAAACACGGTATAGCCCACCAGGCTGCCGGCGAACTTGGTTCCCACAGTGGGGGTGTCATTAAAAATGGCGGAGTAAAAATCCGCCCCGAAAAGGTTAGCGCCAGATAGATTGGCTCTGGTCAGGGCCGCCCCGTGTAAAATGGCATCGGTCAGGTCGGCATCGGTCAGGTCGGCCCGGTCCAGATTAACCCGGGAGAGATTGGCCCCCTTCAGGCTGGCGCCGGTCAGGTTGGCGTCGGAAAGAACGGCGCTATCCAAATCGGCCTCTGCCAGGTTGGCTGCGCGAAGATCGGCGCCCCGCAGGTTGGCCCGATTCATCAAGGTCTTGCTCAGGTCAGCCTCTCTCAGGTCGGCGCGATACATGTGGACGGGATTGAGGTAACAGCCGGAGAGATTGGCGCGGCGCAGCATGGCGCCCATGAAGTCCGATTCCCGCAGGTCGGAGCCGCTGAGGTCGACCATGGGAATGCGAACATGACTCATGTAGCTGTTATAAAGGTCCATCGCCTCGCCGGGATGCTCCTCCCGCCAAGTGGCCACGGCGTCTCTGCCTTTCCTGACAATCTGAACCAGCTCCATATCAGCCATTGCGGTTTCTCCCCCCACCGGTAAGATTTACGAATTTGATTTAGGATCCCAATGAGTTTGGTTACGCAGACAGATTTTAGCATAAGGCCCTGGTCCAAGCTAATCTCTATGAGACGCCGGACCGAAAACTGCCTAGCCTCCTGACTGGACCCTATACCTTTCGCAGGCTGCTTCGTCCAACTCTACCCCCAACCCGGGGGCCTCCGGCGCCACCAGGTGCCCATCTTCCAGTTTGAGTCTGGTCTTGAAAATAGGCTCCGAACGAGGCATGTATTCCACCAGGTAACCATTGGGGACCGCGGATAGAAGGTGCACGTGAACTTCCGGAATGACATGACCGGCCAGGGGAATGCTCCGGGCCTCGGCCATGGCCGCCACTTTCATCCACGGAGTGATGCCGCCTACTCGGGCCAGGTCGATGATAGCGATGTCCACCGCGCCGGCCTCAAAGGTTTTTTGAAAGGGGTCAAGGCCGTACAGGTGCTCCCCGGCGGCGATGGGGACGTCCAGAACCTGGGAAAGGTGAGCCAGGCCCGCCAGGTCTTGATGGGATACCGGGTCCTCTAGCCACACAACGCCGGCGTCCTGTAGGGCCCGTCCCGCTGCCACCGCCTGGCCCTGATTCCAGCTTTCCGTGGCGTCTACCATTATCTCCACGTCCGGCCCCACCGCTTCCTGTACCGCCCTTACCCGAGCCACCTCACCCTCCGGCTTCTCCTCGTGCCCGAGACGGAGTTTTATCCGGCGGTAGCCCTGGCTGACATGGTATTGGGCCGACTTGGTCAGCACATCCAATGGCAAGCTGTACCAGAGAGCGTCGCTGGCGTAGGCCCGCACCCGATCCCGGTGGCCGCCCAATAACCGAAAAAGGGGTTGCCCCAACGACTTTCCCAAGGCATCCCACATCGCGATGTCCAAGGTGGCCATGCCCATGGCTAGCATACCGCCGGGGCCGGTCCAGCCACCCAGCCCTTCCATCTTGGCCCGGGCCGCCTCGATCTCTGTAACCTGCATGCCAACCAATGCCTGGCCCAGCTCCTCGGCGGTTTGAGCCAGCGCCCGCACCAGAGGGGCTCGAGTCGCCACGGCAAAGCCGATTCCTTGAATTCCATCTGCGGTATTAACTCGGGACAGCACATGCCAGTTGGACTGCACGGGATGGCCGGCGGCTATGTGTTGCAGGTCCACCGGGGTTTCCAGAACCTCTACAGTAACTTGTTTAATTTCCATAACCGCTCCCAGAAAACCAATCTGTTCGGGCCGACGTCCCATTCTACCTTATGGGAGAGCACTGCGGCCAACGGCATGAAGGGTGCCAGACTGGATGGTAGTGGGCAAGAGATTTCCCCCTTAGTGACTTTTGACAAAATTACTTAACTTGTGAGTTCCAAATCCCCCTCAGTCCCCCTTTTGCAAAGGGGGACTGAGGGGGATTTCCGCTAAAGGTTGCTCCACCGACCGTGTTTAGCTTTAGATTCAAGGCCCAAACGCTACAATTAATGAACTAGGTGATCAACGTCAACTATTTTTGCCGCCTGGCGACAATTATTTTTGCCTCTGCACCCCCTGCCGGTAGTTATCGTCAGCCTCCTCCCTCAGATGTTCTTGGGCTTGACCAGTCCGGAAGCTGGGCACATCGAACTCCAGGATCACAGCATGATGCACCACCCGGTCAATGGCTGCCGCGGTGG
>JAKZUA010000103.1:0-4856 GCA_047516825.1 Dehalococcoidia bacterium | reverse complement strand
GAAGAGCAGCGGAATCGACCCTCAGCCCATCAATCGGAAGGACGAACTAGCCAGTGAGTTTCACTCCCTTCTCGACGGCCATCGGGCAGCTAAACTGATACCAAGGTGAAATACGCATTGGGGAAGATCTCAAGCAGTGGGGTAGGGTAGTCCTCCAGGTAAAGGTGGAAGAGCTTCAGTGGGTCACATAAGCTAATCTTCATCGTCCCACAAATGTAGATTCCACCTTGGCTTTAGTTTAGACTCTATGATGGCGTCGAAGGCCGTCAAAGCGTCCCCGCTCACCTGCTCTCGCTTGGTTATCGGCGTCAGTCTTGGCATGAATATCCCTCCTGCTGAAATTCCTAGTATTTCGGGAGTATGGCAACCGGTACCAATCTACTACTGCTGATCTGGTCGGCGTGCTTTCCCCTTATCATGAGGCCCCCACGTTGCCGCGACCCAACCCAATCTCGGGTAGGCGTAACCCGGTCCGGTCCAAAGTCCTGTAGTTCATTCCCTTACTTCTAGTTACGGCAATTTCACTATAAACAGGGACCTCAGCCGGTTTAACTTCCTCGCCCAACAAACCCAACGCAAGGAAACCAAGTCGTATATTACATTATCGGGGAGGAACCCGAGCGAAGCCAGACAAAGGAGGGTTTCGGCCGCAAGGCGGGAAACCAGTTTTGAGGCTGCCTCTGATAACCTGCCGGCATCCCTCGCAGCTCCTCCGAGGCCTGACGCTTCCAGACTAATTCGGAGTGCTCAGGCTATTCCTCGACTTCTATGATCATCTCGATCTCTATGCAGGCGCCGTTGGGGAGCGCAGCCATGCCCACGGCGGACCTGGCATGGGCTCCAGCATCACCGTATAGCTGGCTCAGAAGATCGGTTGCTCCGTTGGCAACCTGTGGTTGCTGTCCGAAATCGGGGGCTGAGTTGATCATGCACAGTAGCTTGGCCACCCCCTTCACCTTATCCAAGTCCCCTATGACGGCTTTCACATCGGCCAGGCAGTTGAGGCAGGCTTGCCGTGCCGCTTCGTAACCCTGCTCCACAGTGATCCCTGCTCCCAGCTTTCCTCTGTGCATCTGTCCCGGCGTGTGCCCGCCTACGAACAGAATGTTTCCAACTTTGACCGCCCCAGCGCGACCGGGTGGCGGTGACGCGGCAGTAGGTAGCTCCAGTCCCAGGGCATTCAGCTTATTCTCCACTTCCATCCTATTCCTCCTTTGTATTTACATAGACTGGGCCCACTTCCAAGATCACCTCGATCCTGATGCCGGAAAGTGCCCGGCGGGAAAATCCTACTTCAACCGGCTCCGAACTTCTCCCGGCGGACCGGCGGAGATAGGGGCTCACGCGGCGCTCCTCGACGCTCGGTGTAGGGGGTCCGTGGCCAGCATCTTAGATAGGCCGACCGTTTAGAAACAGTTTATCAAGCTGACCACGCCGCTGTTATGCAGTATTGATATCCTCGCCGGGCTAAGTAGGGGTTTAAGTCCCAACTAGGGGCAAGGATATCCCTTTCTCGACGGACTCGTAGGCCTTCAACACTACTTCCAGGTCGCCGAGGCCCTCGCTGCCTGGTACTTCCGGCGGGCGACCTTCGCGAATACTGTTTATGAACTCCTGAACCATGGGCAAAAGGCCGTCAAAGGGTCCGGCTATTTCATAAGTTCGAGAATGCTCACCTTGCTCCAGAAGTAGTTGGGGCTCTCCTATTTCGAAGTAGATTCGTCCCTCGCTTCCGGAGAGAGACACCCAGTGCGGCAAGGGACGGTTGGAAGCGGTCCAGGAATGATGAATCAAACCGACCTGGCCGTCCGCCCACTTGGCGACGAAGACCAGTCCGTCCTCTACCCGGAGGTCTTCCTCGGTTCCAGTGGGGACTAGGGCATAGACGTGCTCCGGCTCTCCGACCAGATAACGAAGAAAATGCACCTTGTGGATTCCCGCGTCGATAAAAACTCCTCCACCGTTCAGATGACGATCCTTTCGCCACCGGTCCGGCCTATAAGGAGTCTCTTGGTGCAATTGGATAATCCTGATACGCCCCAAAGCTCCCTCGTCCACCAACTCTTTGCAAAGGCGCACCGCCGGCATGAAACGGTAATTCTCCGCCACCATGAGAGTTACTCCGGCTTCCTCCGCCATGGCAATGACCCGCCTCCCCTCTTCGATGGTAGTGGCAATGGGTTTCTCGATCAGGATGTGCTTCCCGGACGAAGCTGCCAGGGCGGCGTGCTCCGGGTGACGGTAATGAGGGGTGCAGAGATACATGGCCTCCACCCTGGGGTCCCCGGCGGCTTCCGCATAAGATCCAAAGGCTCCGGCTCCATGGAACATTTGGGAGTAGACTTGGGCTTTGGCCAGGTCACGGCTGGCGAAGTAGAGGTTTATCTGAGGCAACAGCGGCTGAATGGAACTGGCGAAGGTCTTGGCAAAGCTGCCGCAACCGACAACGCACAAACCCAGTTTCATATCCAATCATCTCTGAGGGGATAGCCCGGCGGGTAGAACCCTAGCTTCCGCAATCTGAAACCCGCTGGCCCGAGGAGGTTATCATTGGGGCTAATCCGCCTGCGGCCGCCGATTTCGCCAGGCAAACCCATTTTTAGCGGAACTCGGCCGACTGAGGGAACGTGGACAGCAAGGGGGAGAGAGCAGTTAGCCCCTCCTTGTCGATACTGTCGATGGTTGGACGGCCGCACATTCCCATGGTCGCGTCCAGCTCGTCCCGAAGCATTTCTAGGACCGCCAAGACCCCAGCTTCCCCATCCACGGCCAATCCCCAGAACAAAGGACGTCCAATAAGCACAGAGCGGGCGCCCAGCGCTAGGGCCTTGTATATGTCGGTTCCCCTTCTGATGCCGCCGTCCAAGTACACCTCGGCCTTACTATCGACCGCCGCCACCACCTCTGGCAGCACCTCTATAGTCGCCGGGGTGGTGTCCAGGTAACGTCCCCCGTGGTTGGAAACGATGATGGCCTTGGCCCCGTTTTCGGCGGATAGCCGCCCATCCTCGCCGGCCATGATCCCTTTGACGACCACCGGCAATCTAATGCTGGAGGCAAACCAGTCCAGGTCCGACCAGTCGGCCGCGGCATCCCGAATATCACTCGGGCCGGCCGGGGCGTCGGCGGCGAACTCCGAGTTGTGGGTGCCCATATCCAGCTGAGCGTAGTTAGGAGAAGCCGGGCCCACGTAGCCATTTCTAAGATTGCGCTCTCGCTTTGGTTTGATCTTGGCGTCTAGCGTCATGCAGATGGCTGAGTAGCCAGCCTCCTCGGCTCGGGCCGCCATTTCCAGAGTCAACCCCCGGTCCTTGAAAAAGTACTGCTGGAACCACAGCGGGCCGGTAGCAGACGCCGCCACGTCTTCCAGAGTGCGGGAGGCATGGGAGCTAAGGATCATCAGAGCGCCCGCCGCGCCAGCAGCTTTGACCGAGGCGATTTCCGCGTCCGGATGAGCGGCGCTGTGGTTGCCCGCTGGATCGAGCATGACCGGGAGAGCAATCTTTTGCCCCAGCACCGTGGTGCTCAGGTCTCGCTGACTGACGTCCACCATCATGCGAGGCCGGATCATTATGGAATCGAAAACCGCCCTGGTGCGCCGGATGGTTATCTCGTCGGTGGCCCCCCCGGCGATAAAATCGTAGTGACCCTTTTCGATTTCCTCTTTGGCCAATTGCTCGAATTCAAATATGTTCACCGGTTCCGCCATTTTGGTACCTCCAGGCCGCGCTGAATTCAAAGCATTGTACAACAAAAGCCCTCTGCCATAGAGCGGCTCTCTTGCAAAGGGTCAGGTCCCCTGGTAGGACTCAGCCAGGTACCTTTCATCAGATTCTTGGCCGCCCGGGCGAGGTGTGGCTTCCTGAGTCGGCGGCCAACCGGAGCCAATAATTAATTTCATCCTGCTTCGGTCTTCTGATCCGTCCGCAAGAACTCTTCCTCTTTTCGTTCCAGTCGAGCCCTCTCCTGACTAAGAAGCCGGTGGACGTCTACCTCTTCTATTTCCGGATCGAAAACCAGTTGATGACGCGAAGACACGGCAACCCAGTATCGGGAGCCGTCCTTGCTCCTGCCTAAAAACTCCTCATCTATTAGATGGCGTCTTAGATCAACGTGGTCCAGGTGAAGATGTCCGTCGACATTCTGGAGCCAGAGTTGCAGTTTGGGATTGACCTCCAGCTCCGTATATTCTGACCTCTTGTCCAGGGTGAGTACGACGCTTTTTAGCAAGATGTGCCGGTCTCGCCGCTTGCCGGGAAAGCAGGTAGTCAATTTCATGGGAGATGCCGCCTTTGGCATGGTGGGTCTCGACGTAGAAACCGCCGTGCGGGAGAGGATTCCCATAACTACTATCGTTATGAACAACTCCACGATGGGAATATACCCCGACAGCCGCATGCCGGTGGCGGTGGCGGTGGCGGTGGCGGTGGAACGGTACAACACCAAGCAGCTGTGGGGTAATTTCTCCGGAGTGGCGGAAGCCCTGGGGGCCTACAGCGAAAGGATCACCGAACCCCAGGAGATCATTCCAGCCTTCCGGCGGGCCCAAGAGCAGAACCAGGCGGGACGGCTGGTCTTGCTGGAGTTCATCACCAAAGAGGAGGGGGTATTTTCCAAGTTCCAGTTTGTTTAGGGCAGGTCCCATTGGGCTGGCGTTGGCAATGGCGGCCCAGGGAGCAAGGCGCCCGCCCCAGCTCCGGAGTTGAGACCGGAACCTAGTATTACAACGACGCTTCCTTAATTTGGTCAGTTTTTGGCCGGAAATCGCTTCGCGGAAGGCAAGGCCACAAAGCTGTCAAGCGCGTTGGCAGGTCGCTATGAAGAGGTGCTCAAGGTCCCTTTCTGGCGAACCGTCG
>JAKZUA010000102.1:0-13719 GCA_047516825.1 Dehalococcoidia bacterium | reverse complement strand
CCGGACGAAGCCGGAGACCAGCCGCCCGTGGGAGATCATGTCGATCATGGATAGCTGTTCCGCCAGCCAAAGCGGGTCGTCCCAAATGGGTAAAACGTTGCCCAGGATGATGATTTTGGCCTTGTTGGTGATTCGAGCCAGAATGGATGCGCCGACGTTGGTGACGCCTTGCATGCAGAAGGGTGTGCTGTGGTGCTCGTTGAGCATCAGGGCGTCAAAGCCCATTTCTTCGGCGAAAACCTTCTCATCCAGGTAGCGGTTGTATAGCTGGGCGCCGACCCGAGGATCGTAATGCGAGTTGCTTATGCTCAGGTCGGTGCTCTGGGTGCCCATCAGACCTGAGGCATCGTCCTGCCAGGGTTGTTCGGTGAAGTGCCCGATTAACATACCGAAACCCCCTTGTTGATATTGGCTAGGTGGGAAAGGGCAATCTACTTGCGGCCCTTGCCAGCCAAAGCCAGTTTAGCATCGGCCCCAGCTTACTGTCCAGGTAGAGACAGGTTGGCAACCAACGTCTAAGTGTTGAAGGCCATTGTGGGTTGTCAAATATGGTGTCAAATAGTGTGTCAATTATAAAAGCAGTGTATTAGTTTAAAATCGCTCCACCATACCAATATATGGTTAGTTATATTTGACAAACGTCTTTTGTATAAGATATCTTGGAAAAGACTCTTGTCAAATAGTGTGTCAAATAAGGTGTCAACTATGGAACCACGAATGTTCTGGGAAGATTTTTCCTTTGACTTTAGACTAGACCAGCAGGACATGGCTGGAGATTTGATTTCAATAGAGGCTTATAAACAAGCCGCATTGAATCTTGTGCTACCACCCGAATGGAGTAATCAATTGGACAGGTTGAATAGAGTACGGGCAGTTTATGGCACGACTGCCTTGGAAGGAAATCCATTATCAGAAGCGGAAGTTGATTACCAAATGAAAATTGTTGAACAAGAAGGGGATAAAGTAAGCGAATCAAGAATTTCGAAAGAACAATTGCAGATAAGAAACGCGGCCAGAGCGCAGGCTTGGATCAAGAAACGGTTCTATCCTGGAAGCCCGCCGGTTGATTTGGGCGATATTCTAACAATGCACAAGACGATCACAGATCGATCCGACGAAACCAATAATGTTCCAGGCCAATTACGCACTTTTCCGGTCCAGGTAGGGTCCTCCGATCTGGGTGGCGTCCACAAAGGTGCCCCACATGAAAATCTGGGCGAGTTGATGGAGGAATTTGTCGGTTTCATAAATTCAAACAAGTTTCGGAATAACCATCCAGTGATAAAGGCTCTTCTGTCCCATTTTTATCTTGTGACAATACATCCCTTCGGTGACGGGAATGGTAGAGTTTCTCGTCTACTTGAGGCAGGGATTCTTTTTCAGGGCGAATATAACGTGCACGGATTTTATGGATTATCGATTTATTTTTATAGCAACGAGGCTGATTACAAGACAATCCTCCAGAAATGTAGACAGATGCGGCCTTTTGATGTGTCACTCTTTATTAAATTTGGGATCAAGGGCTTCGTCAGCGAATTGGCGGGGATAAACAATTTCATTAAGACCAAGCTGAATCGGCTAGTCTATCGTCAAATGATATTGCAGAATTACGAAAGGCGTTTGGGGCCGCGACGACGCGTTTTAAATGTTAGGGAATACAATCTTCTGGACTTCTTGTTAATCGCAACGGAACCTTCGGATCCATTTTCGGAAACCCCATCACGGAAAATCACATTCTCTGAGCTTCGTGAGTCTCCATATGTCAAGGGAGCCTATAGTAATGTGACCTTACGCACCTTTCATAGAGAACTGTTCAGACTAGGTGAAGCGGGGTTTATCAAGTTCGAAATGGATGAAGCGGCAGCAAAATGGATAATAGAACTGGATTTCGGCGCAATTGCTAGATATCAGATCGAATAATCATTGAAGCGACTCGTTTCTGGACCGGCCACCCCTACCGGCGGGCCTGCTCAGCTGTCCTTGCTGGACCACCTCCCACTTGGTGCGTACCAACCGGGCGAAATTCGCCACGTCATGCGGCGATTCGATGGGAACTTTCACTTGCTTGGTGCCACGAGACCCCGACGTTGCCGCCACCTGCTGCCGCAATTCCTCCGGCACTAGGTCCGAGTCCAAAATCAATGGCTCCAGCGCTCGGACGCCCACGAATATGGTCGCCCTCAGGCCCTGGCGGAAGTTATGTATGTGAAACAGCTGGGTGCCCAGGGAGTAACAAGCTGGGGTCCACTCCCGGCAGAAGCCGTCATACACGGTCCGCTCCTCCACTTGGGGCCAAGCGGCAACCAGAGAGCAGAGCTGGGCAGCTAGCTCCCCTCGGGAGTCCTCCATTAGCGCGATAATTTCCTCAACTGAGGGGCGGCCTTCCATATCTGACTCTTCCATTCTGGCACTAGCGCATAGGTTTGATGCTATGATTGACCCGGTGGGAAGAGGATGCCCGTTTGGCGACCCAAGGCCAGACGCCGAGGCTGGGTTAGGAAAGGAGCAAGCATGGATATTGGAGTTGGTCTGGATGCGACCCTGAATCTCTCCCTCGACCAGCAGGCCGAGCTTTCCCAGGAAGCGGCGCAGCTGGGCTATACCAGCGTCTGGACTCCGGAAAGCACCGGCATGGACTCCTTCCAGCTTTGCGCCCACCGCTGGGCGGCCAGCCGGCAGGTTATCCCCGAGGGACTTCAAACCGGCATCGCGGTTTGCCCGGTAATGTACCGCACCCCGGTGGCCTTCGCAATGGCCGGCGGAACCTTGAGCCAGCTGACCGGCGGCCGGTTCATCATGGGCATTGGCTCGGGCGGCGCCTACCGTCCCAGAACCCGCCGCTCTTTGGGCATGCCCCGAGTCTCGACCTTGGCGCTGATGCGAGATTATCTAACGACAGTGAGGGGCCTGGTCCGGGGTGAAGAGGTCAACTACCAGGGGGAGGTGGTGACCCTGAAGGGATTAAAGCTAGCCATTAACCCGGCTTCCAACACTCCGGTTTACCTGGGCACCCTGGGACCGGCGATGTTGAGCCTGGCCGGTGAATTAGCCGATGGCGTCTGCTTGAACTGGTGCAATCCGGAGCAGATCGCCTGGAGTCGGGACAGGATAGCGGAAGGAGCGGCGCGGGCTTTTTCTCAGCTGTCCAAGGGGCTGGACACCGCCCTGGTTCGGGTGGTCGCGGCGCGGCCGGGTGTAGATTCGGTCCTGGCGACGATGAAAGCCTGCCGGCCGGAGTTGGTGGCGTAGGCCCATCTCTGGGTTCAACTTGGGCAGTTAGCAGACGATCCTCCTACCCGAGAGAGGCCCAGTAATTGACAGCGGGTTTGCCCCTCTCTACACTCCGGACTAGCTAGGGCCCAGAAGACTTGTGAGGCTCCGCTGTAGTTGAGCTTAATTCCCGGAAATCCGGGGCTAATTCCGAGGTTAATTCAATGGAAGTTGCAACGGCATTGCAGTATCGCTATTCCGGGCTGGCCCAGGAAATAATCTGCGACAGCGACGCCATTTCCGGCATCCGTCAGTCCCTGGATGGGCTGGGTGTCCGGCGCGCCCTGGTAGTCTGCGGCCCCACCATCCTGGAAAAGTCCAACGTGGTGCAGCGAGTCCAAGAGGCCCTGGGCAGCTATTGCGCCGGTCTCTTCTCCGGCGTGGCTCCCCACTCGCCCATTGAGGTGGTGGAGCGGGCGGTCGAGACGGCCCGTGAGGTAAATCCCGACTGCCTGGTGAGCGTGGGCGGCGGTAGCACCCACGACACCTGTAAGGGCATTGCCATGATGCTCGCCGAGGGTGGCGATATCCATGACTACGAGATGCGCTTCGAGCCGCCGGACAAAGTCATCATGCCCCACACTCCCCATGAGAAAGTTCCCATCCTGAGCGTGCCCACCACCATGGGGGGAGCGGAGCTAAGCCGAGGTGGGGGCGGCTTCACCGACAAAGCCCTGGGCCGCAAAATCTTGCTCTCCGGCGCGGGCAACGGGCACCGGGTGGTTATCATCGACGGCCAGGCCATAGCGACGACACCCCTACGTATCCAGATGGGCACGGCCATCGGCCAGCTCCGCATCGCCATTGAGACGGTCTACTCCACCAGCCACAGCCCGATTGGCGATGCCCTGGCTCTCCATGCCATAAAGTTGCTGGTAAATTACCTGCCCCAGTGCGAAGACATGGATCAGGCTGTACTTTTGAACACCAAGACGGCGGCGCTTCTGCCGATGCTGGCCATGGCATCGGTGCGGGGTTTGGGCATGAACACCGCCATCGCCCACAACATTGGTGGGCTGTATGATGTGGCCCACGGCGAAGCCAATTCCATCATGCTGCCCCACACCATGCGTTACAATTTGGATGGCAGTGCCGAGCGTCAAGTGCTGATTGCTGAGGCGATGGGCATAGACACCTCGGGTCTCAGCGCAGAGGAAGCCGGGTTGGCCGCCTCGGATGGCGTCGCCCAGCTTTGCCGGACCCTGGGCTTGCCTTCCCGCCTGCGGGACGTGGGGGTTCCCGAGGAAGGGCTGGAGCTTTTAGCGGCGGCCACGCTGCATGACCGGGGGCTGGCCACCAATCCCAAGCCCATCTCCGACGCCGGGCCCATTATGCAGGTGCTCCGCGAGGCCTGGTAATTGGTGGCTTGGCAATCAGCCCCCTCGATACTCAATTTGTTTCTTGAGGAAAAATAGACATGACTACAGATACGACATCCACGGCCCAACCCTGGATCGAGGATATGGTGGAGGTGGCGGGTGTAAAGCTTCAGGTAGTCAAGGGAGGCTCCGGGGAGCCGCTGCTGATCCTGCACGACGAGATGGGTCATCCCGGGTGGCTGCGTCATCATCAGACCTTGGCCCAGAACTTCAGTCTGCAGATTCCCTCCCATCCGGGATTCGGAGAATCCGAGGAACTGAACTGGGTAATGGGCATGCGCGACCTGGCCGGCTGGTATCTGGGCGCGCTGGACCAACTGGGACTGGAGGGCATGAGCGTGATCGGGTTTGGGTTGGGGGGTTGGCTGGCGGCGGAGATGGCGACCATGTGCCCGCAGCAGTTTAAAAAGCTGGTACTGGTGGATGCCGCGGGGGTCAAGCCTCCCACGGGAGAAATCCTTGATATGTTTCAGATCGTGGCCAAGAGTTTCATAATAGACAGTGTCCTCGACCCGGGCAGCGTTCCCGAATTCCAGTTGATATGTCCGGATGAACCTACGCCGGAACAGGCGGAAAACTGGGAAAGGGCCCGGGAAAGCAGTTGTCGATTAAGCTGGCGCCCCTACATGCACAATCCGGCTCTGCCAAACCTGTTATTCCGGCTCGAGCGGCTGCCAACCTTAATTGTGTGGGGCCGGCAAGACCCGATAGTTCCCCTGAGTGGCGGGCAGTTTTATCATGAAGCCATCCCCGGGTCCAGGTTGGCGGTAATTGAAAATTGCGGGCACCGCCCGGAGGTGGAGAAGCCTGAAGAGTTTGTCTCGCTGGTTAAAGGATTTTTGCTCGGCTGAAATTCTATTCCCGACGAGATAGTGGAATCGATGCCTCATAGCAAACGTCGCTTCTTGTAACAGCTTGCTGTATCCCCCTCCCTATCGGTTGGCTTATATCATTTCTATATCAAAGGGGCGTATTTTGGGCAAAATAGGGGCGCACGGCCGTGCGTCTCTACGGAATGACCCCTACGGCACCCCTTTTTTGAGAAAAGACTCGTCAAACAGCCCCAAGGCCGGCCTGTCCGGCTAACCTACCCCTGCCCAGTTTTTAAAACTTCCCGCTGTCCTCTGCTGGTGCCTGCTCGCCCTGATGGTTTGAGATCGCTTCAGCGGCGGTATTTTCGGATTATGAATCGTGGGGCAATTGTGATAATGGCGAGGGACACTGTGATGCCATTGTGAGGTGCGATTGATACACCTAATTAGGGAGTCCCTATTTGGGGAGTCCCTTCCCAAGGTGTTGGGATCCTCACAACAATATCGGGGCAAAAATCTGGCCCTTTGGATTGGGGAGCCGTCCATGGATACAGCCACCCGGGTTACCAATTGGCGGGCTATAGAAGCCTTACGCGCCGGGGTTCCGAACCGCGACGCGGTACGGGCGCTGGGCAGCTCCCAGCCTACGGTAGAAGGCCATTTTGAAGAGATGCTGTCGGCGGTAAGCCAGGGCTTGGAGGGAGGGAAAGGGGTCGAAGGCGTACTCTTCGCCGGAGATTTCGGTTCCGGCAAATCTCATTTGCTGGAATATCTGCAGCATGTCGCGCTGGAGAATGAATTTGTCTGCAGTAAGGTCGTGATCAGCCGAGAGACACCTCTTTATGATGCGGGAAGGATTTATAACGCGGCTATCCAGTCGGCCAAGGTGCCGGAATGGTCGGGCAATGTCCTGAGCGCTATCGCCAAGAATCTGGAATTCGACTCCCCGGAATACGATGATTTCGAACGGTGGGCCTTTAATCCCAACACCTCCCTAAATTCCAGGTTCGCCGCTTCCATGTACATTTTCCAGCAAGGCGCCGGAGGGCGCTACCCGGAGATTTCCGATCGCATTCTCCAGTTTTGGGGCGGTGTGAAAGCTCCGGACAAGGACATGATGGTCTGGCTAAAGGAGTTGGGGGAGGAAACCGCGTTCAAGTTTGATAAGGCGACCAACCGGGATTTGGTATGGCAGCGCTATGAATTCATGTCTCGGCTAGTTGTAGCCGCTGGATACGCCGGTTGGATCTTGCTAATTGACGAAGTTGAGCTTATGGGAAGGTACTCTCTGGCGCAGCGGGCCATATCATACGGAGAGTTGGCCAAGCTGTTGGGAATTGTGGATGAGCCTCCCATTCCTGGCTTGGGCGCCGTGTGTGCCATAACCTCCGCCTACCAACTGGAGGTTATGGACGAGCGGAGAGATGATGAAAGGATATCCGCCAAGCTCAGGTCCACCGGCGACCGGGGGGATTGGCTTTTGGCGGGCCAGGCCGACCGGGGCATGCAGAAAATCCGCCAAATTCCCCAGGACAACATGATTCTTGAGGAATCCATCGACCTGGCTGAGATTTATGGGGATTGCCGGAATATTTACTCCCAAGCCTATGGCTGGCAAGCGCCGTCGGAATTCAAGTCCAACGAAACTTGGCGCATCCGGCAGCACATCAAGCATTGGATCAACTCTTGGGATTTGGCAAGATTGTTCCCCGAGCAGGAATCCGAGCTGCAGGTCCCTACCGGGGAGCCCAGCCGGGTAAGCGGCTTGGTCGAGGAGCCGGAGCCGGAGCCGGTGGCGGAGGTTAGCAGCTGCGTCGTGGCGGGCGCCCGTCCCCGGTTTGCCGTATTTGGCGGGCAGGATACCTACAAAGACCGAATATTTGCGCCTGACCGGAGGATAACCCAGCTTTCAGGTTGGTCTATACCCGCGATTGAATGGCGGTGGTGCGTCCAGGGCTTCGACATGCCCTGGCAGTGGGCCGATGAGCAAAAGCTGCGGCAGCAGCCACTGGTCTGGGAATTCGACAAGGAGGAAATCGGAGTCTCCGGCGGTAAATGGGAGCACTTGGAGGAATCTCAGTTGGGCATCGAGCTTCGGTTTCAGCTAAACGGGGATTGGCTGCGGGAACTCCACCGCTTTCCGCTGACTCGACAACAATTTGTCGGCGGCCAAGAATTCTGGAAGATAGGACAGGAGATTTTGCCCCCGGTTACTTACCGAGATCTTTAGGGCCGGGATCTTTAGGGCCGGGATCTTCGGGCCCGGGATTTTTAGGGCACCACCGGAAACAGCGGTTCTGGAGATCCCCTGAGGCTATTCCAGCCAGCTGGGGCTGAGGACTTCAAATGGAGCGGGCGATGGGATTCGAACCCACGACTTTTTGCTTGGGAAGCAAACACTCTACCACTGAGTTACGCCCGCGCCGGAGATTCGATGGTAAATCCGGCGCCTCTCGCTGTCAACCGGCTCGGTTGCCCGAGGTTATCGCGGGGCTTTGGACCAGGTATCGCCCCAGGCTACATCCGGCATATTGCGCTGTTTCCGAACCTCGTTTATGGTGAGCACCCCCCGATCCAGAAGCTGAACTTCCCGCTGAACCCGCCGGTTCTCGTCCTCCTGCAACGCCTCTATAGAGCTCAGGTCGAACTCCAGGGTAAGCTCCGGATAGCCCAGTCTGGGCAATAGCATGAGGGACAGCTGCTCTTCGATGAAGTGCAGCTCCGGTACTATCGTGTTGCGCCAAAAAATGCGCTCCGCCGCGTTCACATTGGCGAAGGTAGCTCGCTCCAGGTCCGACAGCAGCGGCTTGGGCACTCCATCTGCTCGACAGACCTCCTCCAGACTCCAGCGTAGGCCAGCCATGAAGTCCATGTCTTTGTGACTGAGTCCCAGGGTCTTGATGTCCCGGATAAAGTTGGCGATGGCCGGGCGGTGGGCGTTGCCGGGACCTTGATAGCGAGCTTCCCAACGATCATAAAAATCCTCTACTTCCGCATCGGTCATGTCGTCGTTAGTGAGCAGCACGAAGTCGGGTTGGGCGGAGTTCCGCAGGAAATTACGGTTGAACCGCAGGCCGTCGGTGCCCATGTCCACCGCGAGTCTGGCCGGGGCCAGAGGCGAAAGCCCGGCGTATTCCTCCAGCGGGTTGAAATAACGAATCCAGATCACCTCTTCCGGTGTATAAGGAACGGGCCCGCTCTGTCCCTGATATACGAATCCTCGAATGTGGCGCTTACGGTCGGGCAGAATGCTCATCCGGTCCGGGCGCAAAGGCCAGATCTCCCGGACTCCCTCCTCATCTCGATCCAAAGCCCAGAAGGCGGATCCCCAAAGATTGAGGTAGATCTCGGTAGCTCGCCAGAGGTCTCCTCGGGTGTACCAGCGGTTGGCCCGGTTCAGCAACTGTTGGGCTGGATGAGTCTCTTCCACGGCAACCCTTCCCCCGGAAATATCGCGGCGAAGCAGCCTGGCCGGTGGCCGGCTGATGGAATCGGCCCGAAGCTTGATGGCGGCATATACTGAAACTGAGGATGCGTAATAAGCTCCGTACTCCGGGCGGGCCCAACCGTTGCCGCGGCCCATGATTTCCTGGAAGGGGTGTATATCCGCGGCCGCGGCTCGGTTGCTACGCTGCTGGGGAGCTATCGAGTGGGTCTGCCGGGTGGATTTTGTGGGCAAAGCTTGTTCGGCTTTCTCTCTCGACCGGCCAATAGCGGGCAGCCGAAACCTACGGGACGCTCGCTTCAATGTTGACCCGATGCCGCTGCCGTTGGTGGGATTGATCATCTATGACATCTCCTGTGCTCTTCGGATAGGCCGGGCCGGGGCATGGTTGTGCCGGATTTTAAACTTGCCGCGAGATTTGGGGTATCCAATTTCAAGTCCACAACCGGGCTCGGCTTGGTGAGTCGACAAAGGCCAGCATTAAGGCATCGGCCAGGTCGGGCGACGCTTGACCCCGCTGCCGCATCGCCTCCTTGCTTTCCATGATTATTCGACCCTGACTGTCGTAGCTGTACCTCAGGGCGGCCAACTCGCCCATCAGCCGGCTGTCGGTGGGGATGCTGATCGACCTGGTGGCGAACAGCTCCCGCAACCGCCAATAGCCCTTGGCGCGCAGGTTGGCGAACAGTTTGTCTTGGCGCGCCAAGCGGGCCACGTTGATGCCTTTGACCTGATATCCCTGCTCTCGCAGCCGGTCTACCACTCCGGCGCCCACACCTATCTCGTCAATGCACACCCGGTCGGGCTGGAATTCTTGAATCGCCGCAGCTACCCAGCCCGTCAGCTGCATGGTATCCAGTTTTTGGAAGGTCCTAATCTCCTCTACCCGCTGGCCCTTACATCGCAGGATGACGCTGCGGTCGGAGCCGAACCGGGCTACATCCACAGCCAGCACCAGCTCTTTATCCTTTTCCGGGGTGGAATTTGCGGGGTCGGCGGTGGCCTCCTTACTGCTGTCCGAGCCGAACCGGGCTGCATCCACAGGTGGCGCTAAGTCATCACCATTTGCTGGGACCGGACCGGCGCTTTTGCTGCGGTCTGCCGCCGATTCGACTTGGGGCGATGGCCGCTCACGATTGCCGGCTGCTTCAATATCTGACAACCGGATCAGCGCATCTTCGGCCAGGTCCGGGAATTCCCCCAACACCCGGGCCCGGTAAAGGGGGTTGTCTTCCCCCCAAATTTCCTTCCGTTCCTTTACCCAACGGCCGGTGGTTAGCCCGGGAATCTGCACCTCCCCGGCCGTTACATTGGGGCTGTCCAGCGCGGAAATGGTCACGTTGTAATAGAGGTGACTCTCCTCGTGGAAAGCCCGGCGAAATACTCCGGTTACGGGGGTGGGATTCCCAATGAGCAAGAGCTTGCATTCGGCCGAGGTCATCACGCCCTCTATGGCCTCGTAGATCTCGTCACTGACCCCTTCGGCTTCGTCCACGACTATAAACATATTGGGACTGTGGAACCCTTGAAACTGGTCGGCGGTATCGGCGGAAAGGCCCATGGCAAACCGATCCTCCGCCAACTCCCAGCGAGCGGCATACAGCTTGCCCTTCAGAGTGTCCTTTGCTCGCCGGTGAAGCTGCCGGATTTGCCGCCACAGCATGTGCTGGACCTGACGGAAGGTCGGCGCGGTGCTCAACACGATTGCCGGCTCGTGAGTGTAGAGAAACCAGAGCACGGCCACGCTGGCACAGAAGCCCTTACCCAGACCGTTGCCCGATTTCACGGCGACTCGCTGATTTTTCGGCAGCGCCGAAAGCACCTCGGCCTGCTTGTGCCACAGTTCTACCCCCAGTATGTCTCGGGCGAATTCTTCGGGGGACAACTTTTCGGAGTACGACTCTCCGGGCAAGGGGGGCATCTCGGGATTGGAAGTTTCGTCACCTGTCATCTAGGATTGTCTCCTGCAGCGGACAGTTGCTCAGGTTGGTTTCCAGAACCGGCGGGCTTTGACTCCTTCTTTGGCTCTTCAACCTCGGGCATAATTCCTGATTTGACAGCAGGCTCTTGGCCAACCAGGGGCTCTTGAGTTTTAAAGATGAGATCTGCTGGTTGGGCACGTCGGCTGGGGTAAATGGGCTGAAGAGGAAGCCGCACTCCTGGCAACGGAAGACATCGTTGTCCCGGGAGCATTTTTTGTCCAAGCGTATTAACCTGGTGGAATCGCAACGGCGACAGCACAAACGGAATCACCTCCGAAAATAAATAAAGGACGCGGAAATAAATGAGGGACGGGCCGCTATTCGACGGGTCCGTCCCTGACCTAATTCACGCTATGCTTCACGCACCGGAGGTGTCAATGCGGGGTGGTCAGATGCGGGCATGGCTGCGCGGGTAAATCCCCCTAGATCTCCCTTTTTAAAAGGGAGATCTAGGGGGATTTGGAACCTGCAAGTTTGGAACATTCGCAATGGATCAGTAGTCGATGGGCTTGGGCGAGGCAAACCAGGGTGGGTTCGGTTCCGACACTGGCTGGGGGAAGGAGATTCGACTCCCAGAGGGTGAAGCACAAAATGATGGCCCTTCCGGAGGAGCCTGAAAGGGCCATATCAGCTTCAGGAGATGACCTAAGGGCCGGGAGCTTCTATCGGGGACTGGTTAATCTGGGCTATGTTTCTTCACCAAGCCCTCGACCCGAGAATCAATCTCGCCCAAAGGCATGCCCGCATCATGACGGGCCACAGCTAGGTGGGCATCACGTTGTATGTCCTCCCACTCCGGCTCCAACTCGTATTCGTCCCGCAGTTCATCAAACAGTAGGTCAAGAGAGTTTCTGTCAAACATGGCTAGGCTTTCTAGTCCTCCTCTGCAAAAGTTAGACGGTGGGTTGACCCCTTACGGATTTGGGGAAGCATGCTCCCGATGAACCCTTGCGCCGTTAGCCGGATTCCGGCTCCTACTCAGCCCACACCACAAACAAAGGAACCCGCCTAGTCTACCCGGAATTCCTATGTCTGGCAAGTGCGCCACTTTTGGCGGGCCGGGCGGAGCGCGGGCACGGCCGGTTAAACGTCTTTCAGCAGATTAGCATCCTGGGCGGCGCTGATGCCGGAGAGACGGCCAAACACCATCCCGGCGGACAGGCCCGAGCCTCCCGGGTAGTTGTAGTAGAACAGCCCTCCCACCATCTCTCCGGCGGAGTAGAGCCCTGGAATGGGATCCTGAGCGTTGGTTACCACCTGTCCCCGGGTGTTGATCTTGACACCGCCGAAGGTGAAGGAAATGCCGGTGGTGACGGCCCAACCCAGGTAGGGAGGAGTGTCGATGGTCTCCGCCCAGTTGGTCTTGTTTAAGGCTAGCCCCACCGTGCCACGACCGTCCTTGATCGTCGGATTGTAGGCGACGTCGGTCTGTACCGCGGCGTTGAATTCTTTGACGGTGTTTACCAGACCCTCAACGTCGATGTCGAGATGGGCGGCCAACTCCTCCAGCGTGTTGGCCTCGAACATGGTGGCTTGGGGTATCCAGTATTCGTCCCGAAGCAAGTGCCGGACCTTATTATCAAAAATTTGGAAGGCCAACCCCTGGGGCTGGCTCAGGAGAGCCCGGCCGTAAGTCACGTAGGTGTAGTTGCGGAAGTCGGCCCCTTCATCCACGAAACGCTCTCCGTCGAGGTTGACAATGAGGCCAAAGGGATAGGAGTGCTTCTGGAACAACTCTGTTATGGTGCGGTCACCGAAGGCCGGGGCGTTCATGTCCCAGGCCACGGCGTGGCAGCTGCTCCAGTGGCCGTGGGACTGGGCTCCCACATCCAGCGCCATCTTGATGGCGTCTCCAGTATTGTAAGGGATTCCGCGAACCTTCACCGTTTCCCAGCCCGGCCCCAAGTACCGGCAGCGCATCTCGGCGTTGGCTTCGAAGCCGCCGGCGGCCAGAACCACCGACCGGCCGTAAATATCCTCGAACCCCTCCGGTCCCAGGACTTGCAGTCCCGACACCCTTCCCCGATCGTCCTGCAGCAGCTTCACCCCCTGGGTAGAGTAGCGGACATTGATACCCATCCGCTGGGCTACCTCGAACTGCTGATCGGAGAGACCCTTGCCTGCGCCGACGGCCTCGACTAAAAGTCCGCCCCAGAAGCGGTATTTATCGCCGTCTTTGAACGCCTGCCTACCGAAGGACAGGACGAAGCGTACCCCGTGCTCGCGCAGCCACTTCATGGTGGGGAAGGCCTGGCTGACCAGGATCTGCGCCAACTCCGGGTCGGAAAGCCCGTGGGTGACCCGCATCATGTCGTCGTAATACTCGCTTTCGGAATAGCTGCCCACCTCGACGGAGTTCTCCTCCGTTGCCGACATGTCCGGGATCAGGGCCTTGATGTCCTCGATACCGTTGAAGGGGAAGCGGATGATCCCGCCGGTGAAGTAGGTGTTGCCGCCCCGAAAATACTCCGGGGCCTTCTCCACCACTACCACGGATTCACAGTTTTCCTTGGCCGCGATGGCGGCGCTCAGGGCCGCGTTGCCGGCACCGACTACTATGACGTCATAAACCTGCTCCAAAGCGCACCTCCAACGGGCTATATCAAGGATGGCGGGAATTTGCCGTCCCCTATGATAACCGGTGGAAAGCTAGCGGACAAGGAAGGAGGAGTTATTTGGATTTGGGTGTTCTTAGCAGGGTGCTGAAAAACTAAGAGGAAGGCTGACTGCGGGCCTGGGTTGGTGGTATAGTCCGGGGGTAGATAAACTTGGGGAGGGAGTGGGATGCGAGGAGATGTGGAAAGGCAAACCTTGATTCTGAGTGCGGGGAC
>JAKZUA010000101.1:0-12968 GCA_047516825.1 Dehalococcoidia bacterium | reverse complement strand
ATAGCTGGGCAGCCCATTGACACAGGTGCCTTGACTTACCCCGAGATACCAGGCGGCATGGCTGCACCGGCTGGTTCGAAGGTTCATCCGAACTGAACCAGTTCCACTTATCGGTTCATCACCAAAAGTGCGGAAGAGCCTCTTTTTCGGTGTTATCACCTTGATCGTGATAGCCGTGCTTCCCAGTACCAGGCCCTCCGGTCCCGATGGCGAAACAAGCGCCACCGGGGGCGTCCAACCGTGTCCCCAATGTGGCACGGGAAACCCCGGGGAAAGCAGTTTTTGCACCAACTGTGGAGCGGCCCTGGGCCGGCAGGTAGAAGCCCCTGTACCTACACCGGCCCGGTTCCTGACTCCCTTGGTCGGCTTGATAGTGGGACTATTATTCGCTCTTTTTTTTCTACAAGCTACCAAATATTCTGTTACCGATGAAATGCTCGCGTTGGGACAGGGAGCGACCCAGGAGGATCTCGAGCGGGTTAGGGAGGAGCTTGGGAATAGGACGCCACCGGTGGTTCTTCTCTGGCCTGTTTCACCAGGGTTGCAATCATTTATGAACCGCCAATCGGCGGCAGGGCTGGTCTGGCAGCGGTTCCCTACCACGCTGCAGCTAATATTCCTGGGAGGGGGCCTGGCGGTGCTGGTGGCCTGGGGCCTCGGTCTAACATTGGGCCGGCGGCATCCGGGGATTACTGCCGGGAGGATGGCCGTGGCTGCCTTCGCCGCCATACCGGTGTTCTGGTTGGTACTGCTGTTGATCCTGGTGCTGGCAATCTATCTTGGGTGGTTGCCGTCTTTTGGCAAGAGTGGGCTCAGCCAACTTCTGATGCCCGTCTTTACGGTGGGGATACTCGGCGGCCTCTGGATCGCGCTGGAGATGCGGAGCCGGGAGGCTGCTTCCGCCATCGTGGTCCTGGCTCGTTCATTAGGGCTGGTCCTGCGCCACGGCGGCATGCTTATCAGTGCGGTAATCTTCATTGAGATTCTGTTCGCTTGGCCCGGCATAGGGCGTCTTCTCCTGGAGGCGGCCCACACGCGGGACGCACCGGTTTTGGGTACTGCCGCCGCCCTCATTATCTGGCTAGCATTGTTGTCTCGCCTCTTGGGTAATCTTCTGTTAGTGGCAGTGGATCGGACCACTCCAACTAGGACTGGGGCCAGCAGAGTGGCAGAGAGCTGGAGCGCGCTGGCCATCGGCGGAGGGGTTACCCTGGGCCTGCTGTTCCTCTTACTCTTGGCGCCTTTCCTGACGTCGCAAGACCCTACGGAGATAAACTTACTGGAGTCGCGGGCCGGTCCCAGCGCCGCGCACTGGCTCGGCAACGATCAGTTGGGGCGCGATATATTCAGCCGAGTCCTCCACGGAGCCCGTACGGCTGCCTTGATCGGCCTGCCGATGGGGTTACTGGCACTCCTGGTTAGCTTCCCCATGGTAATAGCCCGGGCAATGCTCGACCGTACCCGGTCATGGGCGCTCACATATGGAATTGAAGGTGTCTTAGAGGGGCTGGTGGCGATTCCCTGGCTGGTGATCGGAGTCCTGATCCAAGCGAGTTTAGGAGGAGGTTGGCCCTTCCTAGCCTTGGCCGCAATGCTCCTGCCCAGGGCCCTGAGGGCGGGATGGGCGCTGGGGGAGGGGGAAGGCCTTCATGTAAACCAGCTAGCGCCGCTGGCTCTGCGGCTCGGGGCCCTCTTCCTGGTGGCGGCCCTGGCCATGAGCGCCGGCCTGGGCTTCATGGGCCTTGGCCTTCCGCAAGGCCAGCCCGACCTGGGCGGGATGATCGCTCAGGGCAGAGCCTTGTTGATCGACGCCCCTTTGATCTCAATCGTTCCGGGTCTGGTCCTCAGCCTTGTTACCGGCACCTGGCTGGTGGTGGCCACGCTGTATGCCCGATCAGGCCAGGAGTACATTCCCGTGGGCTGGACCCAGACCATGTCCTGATACTGAGTCAAATCTATAGACCAATGATCTGGCGTGGTAAACTCTAACCCGGATCCCATGCTGAGTAGCCGAGAGGTGGCAGCTTATGGCCGGTAAAGGCATTCTGGAGGGGATAAAGGTCCTTACCCTGGAGCAGGTTCACGCCCTCCCCTGGGCACCGGTTTCCTGGCCGACATGGGGGCGCAGGTCATCCGGATTGAGAGTGTCGACCACCTGCAAGACCGGAAAGCCGGGCCATTTGCCGACGGCAACCCCGGAGAAGAGTGGTGGAACGAGGGCGGCGGCCTGGTTTATTACGGTACCCGCAACAAGCAAAGCCTTTGCCTGGACGTAACGCAGCCGCAAGGCAAAGATGTTTTCCTTAAGCTGGTGAAAAACTCGGACATCGTAACCGACAACTTCCGCCCGGGCACGATGCAGCGATTCGGCTTCGACCATGAGAGCCTGTCGGAAATCAACCCCCAGATAATCACCCTGAGCGGTACGGCTTACGGCTACACCGGGCCCTGGCGCCGGGCCGGATCGAGGGCTCGCACCGTGGATGCCGCCTGCGGCTTGTCCTACCTCACCGGCTATGAGGGAGGGCCATCCATGCGGGCCAGCAACAACTACATGGACCACTCGGTGGGAAATAATGTCGCCTTCGCCCTGCTGCTGGCCCTTTACCAGCGGAGAAAGACGGGCAACGGCATGCGGATAGACCTGACCATGCAGGAAACCGGAGTGTCCGCCATCGGCCCGGCCATCCTGGAAGCCCAGCGGGGCATCGAGCGTCCCCGGCTGGGCTGCGGACACCTGTGGAAATCTCCCCACAACGTTTATCCCTGCCTGGGAGAGGACCGCTGGATTGCCATAGTGGTATCCACTGACCCGGAGTGGCAGGCGCTGGTCCGCTGTATGGGAAATCCCGATTGGGCGGCTGCTGCTCCTTTTGAAACGGTGTTGAGCCGCTGGCAGCGCCGGCGCGAGTTGGACCAGCAACTGGCGGAATGGACGGCGGGCCAGGATGCCCGGCAGCTGATGGATTCGCTCCAAAGCCACGGCGTTCCCGCCGGCGCGGTACTAACCGCCGAGGACCTGGTGAGCGATCCCCATCTCCAGGAGCGGGGGTTTTTCCAGGAGTTTCATAACGTGAATTGCCCCCATCTGGGCGGCCGAACCTACGCCGGGCGTCCCTTCCGGATGGCAGAGATCCCCATGGTGATAGAACACGCGGCGTCTCTGGGCGAGCACAATCAGCAGGTTCTGGGGGAGCTGGCCGGGCTGTCGACTGAGGAAATTGGCCATTTGCAACAAGCCGGAGTGATTGCCAACCGGCCCAAGCCGGACGAACCCCGGCCGTAGAGGGTGCTGCGAGAGGCTTGGCCAAAGCTGCGAACCGATCTGTACCCCATCACCCATCCGCTGTCGCCGATTGCACGCCGCTGCTATACTTGCGGGCAGGGCGCTGTTCCAATTTATCCACCTGCCTAATACCCCCGGATGCTTTCCGCATGTTTGATTGAAATGGATTACGAGACAGTTATCGGTCTGGAAGTCCACGTCCAGCTACACACCATAAGCAAGATGTTTTGCGCCTGTGCCGCCGATTACCAGACTGCTCCTCCCAACAGTCGGGTGTGTCCGGTGTGCCTGGGCCTGCCGGGAGCCTTGCCGGTGATTAACCGCCAGGCGGTGGAATACACTATCATGACCGGCCTGGCTCTGGGCTGCCGGATACCGGAATATTCCAAGTTCGACCGCAAGAACTACCCCTACCCCGACCTGATGAAGGGGTATCAGATATCCCAGTACGACCTCCCCTTCGCCGTCCAGGGGTGTCTGGAGATACGGGTGGATGGACAGTCCAAGGTGGTTGGCGTGGAGCGGGTCCACTTGGAGGAAGACGTAGCCAAGCTGCAGCACATCTCCGGTGAGGATGGGGACGCCTACAGTCTGGTGGACCTAAACCGTTCCGGAGTTCCCCTGATGGAGATCGTCAGCATGCCCGACATGCGCTCTCCGGAGGAGGCTCGCGCCTACCTGACGACCCTTCACTCAATGGTTCAATACCTGGGGGTTTCCACCGCCAACATGCAGGACGGCGGCTTCCGTTGTGACGCCAACATCAGCATCCGTCCCCAGGGGGCGACCGAGCTGGGCACCCGCGCCGAAGTCAAGAACATGAACAGTTTTCGTTCGGTTTTCCAGGCGCTGAATTATGAGGTAGAGCGGCAGCGCCGGGTGGTGGAGGGTGGTGGCAGAGTGGTCCAGGAAACTCGAGGTTGGCTGGAAGACCGGGGTGTTACTCTGTCCCACCGGAGCAAGGAGCACGCCCACGATTATCGCTACTTTCCCGAGCCGGATTTGCCGCCCCTGGTAGTGGAATCGACCTGGGTAGACCGGCTGCGGGCTCAGTTGCCGGAGCTAGGCTACCAGCGGAAGCTGCGATTCATGGACCAATACGGTCTTCCCGAGTACGACGCGGACCTCCTCACCGCGGCTCGACTCACCGCCGATTACTATGAAGAGGCGGCCGGCCAGCGTCCCCAAAAAGGAGTCAATACCGGGACCTTGGCTAAAAATGTAAGTAACTGGATGCTGGGGGACCTGAGCCGGTTGATGAACCTCCACGGGCAGGACATAAACCAGATCAAAGTGACGCCGGCTCACCTGGTACAGCTGATTTCGCTAGTCGACGGCGGCGCGCTGAGCGTGAGTTTGGCTAAAACCGTGCTGGAAGAATGCTTCGAGTCCGGAGAAGGTCCTGATAAGATAGTGGCTGATAAAGGCTACTCGCAGATAAACGATTCGTCAGCCGTCGAAGCCGCGGTCAAGCAAGCAATTGACCAGAATCCCAAGGCGGTAGCCGATTATTGGAGCGGCAAGGAAACGGCGGCCAAATTCCTGGTTGGCCAGGTTATGAAGCTTACCCAGGGTCAGGCCAGGCCCGACTTGGCTCAACAGTTGGTCCTGGAAGGTCTGGAAGCCGCGAAAGGCGAATAACCATGATCAGCGGCCTGGTCTGGTGGTCGGGACTGGCATTTGGGCCGGGAACCTATTGCTAACCCTAAGTAATCGATGAGGTAATCGATGGCTTTTATTAACCTGGCTCAACTTATAGTTTCAATTATACTGGTGCTGCTTATCCTGGTGCAGGTACGGGAAGGCGGCAGCGGATTGTTCGGCGCAGCCCAGAATACCCTGCGAACCAGAAGAGGGATGGAGCGGACTTTGTTCCAGTTCACCATCGTGTTGATCGGGATTTTCCTGCTGATCTCCATTTTTAGCGTTCGGTTCGCCTAATCCCCCAGCTTGCTTGGCCGCCGCCAAATTAAAGCCCCAGTGAAACCGCCAGGGATCGTTATGGCTGTCGATCTTGATCCCACCCTGGCTTTGGTATAGAAAAATGGCCTCCGGACCGCCCATAGTCCTGACTACCGACTTCGGCAGTGTTGATGCCTACGTGGGTGTGATGAAGGGCATCATCCTTTCCATTAACCCTCAAGCCTCCATAATCGACCTCAGCCATCAGATTCAGCCCCAGAACCTGCAACAAGCAGCCTTCCTCCTTGGCGCCAGCCACCATTACTTCCCACCCCAAGCTATCCACGTGGTAGTGGTGGACCCTGGAGTCGGAACCGATCGCCGGGTTCTGCTGATGGTGACTCCAACCGCCCGGTTTCTGGCGCCGGACAACGGAGTTTTAAGCCAGGTGCTTTCGGACCACCTGCCCAACCCTCCCCAACAGCCGGGGTGGGCCCCAGTCCCCGACAACTGTCCGGTCTATGCCCTGTCCAACCCGCAGTACTGGCGACAGCCGGTAAGCAACACCTTCCACGGTCGGGACATCTTCGCTCCGGCAGCGGCCCACCTCTCTCTGGGGGTAGGGCCCGCGGAGCTGGGGGCAAGAGTGGAACAGGTAGTCTGGTTGCCGTCTCCTGAGCTGGTTCAAGAAGGAGGGGTCATACGAGGCCAGGTCATCTACCAGGATCACTTTGGCAATCTCATTACCAACATCCCGCAGCGGTTGCTGGCCCAGGCCGACCGCGTGACCGTGACCATCAAGGGTGAGAGCATTCGGAGCCTCAGCCGAACCTTTCACGACGATCCCGGTTCCTCAGCAAAAGCCCTGCTGGCTCTCATCGGCAGCCACGGATACCTGGAGGTCGCTCGGCGGGACGGCAGCGCGGCCCTGGCTTTATCAGTTCAGGTCGGCGAGCCGGTCAGCGTCAACGTCAACCCCTGAAGCCAGTCCCCCAATCGAGGCCAAAGGCTTTTCGGTTTCTCCCACCTTCTGGCCGCTGCTCCGGCGTCGTTTTACGATCCCTCTATTGACAAGCCAATGGCCCGTGCTAGGATTGGGGAAACCCAGTAGTAAAATCTAGCTGGCCGGGCCGGATCTGTCTCCGGGTCTATCTCCGGGTCCGTCCCCGGGTCAGTTCATCGAGGGAACGTCATGCCGTTGGAGAGAGAAACCCTACTTTGGCTCTACCGGACCATGACCACCATCCGTCACTTCGAGGAGCGGGGCATTCCCGAAGTGGGACAGCGCCGAATGTCAGGGTCGGTCCACTCCTCGGCGGGGCAGGAAGCGGTGCCCACCGGCGTTTGCGCCCACCTTGGCGACGACGACTATATCGGCAGCACCCACCGGGGGCACGGCCATTGTATCGCCAAAGGGGTTGATCCCAAGCTGATGATGGCCGAGCTGTTCGGTCGATCCACCGGTTCCAACAAGGGAAAAGGCGGCTCGATGCACATCGCCGACATGAGCAAGGGAATGCTGGGGACCAACGGCGTGGTGGCGGCCAGTGTTCCCCTGGCGGTGGGTGCGGCCCTGACCTCCAAGCTCAGGAAGCTGGGGCGGGTGGCTGTGGCCTTCTTCGGCGACGGCGGCGCCAATCAGGGCGTGCTCCACGAATGCATGAACCTGGCCTCAGTATGGAAGCTGCCGGTAATTTTCTGCTGCGAGAACAACGGCTACGCCGAGTCCACGCCGGTGGAGTACGGTCTCTCCGTGGCCAACGTCTCGGATCGGGCGCCGGCTTACGACATGCCCGGTTTCCTCGTGGACGGCATGGACGTCTTTGCCGTGTATGAAGCAGCGGGGGAGGTGGTGGCCCGGGCCCGGGCCGGCGAGGGTCCCTCGCTGCTGGAGTGTCGAACCTACCGTTATTACGGCCACACTGTCTTTGACAATCCTCTAACCTATCGCACCAAAGAGGAGGAGGACCATTGGCGGGCCCTGGACCCGCTGAAGCAGTTCAGGGAGCGGGTGGTCCCCGAGGGGCTGCTCACCGCGGAAGAGCTGGACCAGATGGACCAGGCGGCCGAGCGGATGATGGAGGAGGCGATAAAATTCGCCGACGACAGCCCCCTGCCCGAGCCCCACGAGCTATATGAAGACGTTTACGTCAGCTACCCCATCGACCAGATGAAGCGGGGAGCCAACATGGAGGTCTAAGCTACCTCACACTGGCGCTTTTAGGTTTTTCGGAAATCAGGCTATTTCCGGTCTCAATCCAAACCGGCCGAGAGGAATGCATCCATGACTACTACTACCACTCGTGAGTTGCAGTACCGGCAAGCGATCAACGAGGCCCTGCGCCAGGAGATGGAGCGCGACGAAAGCGTCATCATCATGGGGGAGGAGATCGCCGGTGGCGCCGGGCGGGAGCATCTGGGCATAGTCGATGCTTGGGGGGGTCCCTTCCGCACCACGGTGGGCTTGATTCAGCAGTTTGGCCGGGAAAGGGTTCTGGATACACCCCTCTCCGAGGCCGCCTTTGTCGGTACGGCCATCGGCGCCGCGTCCACCGGTATGCGCGCCGTGGCCGAGCTTATGTTCGTGGACTTCATCGGCGTATGCATGGACCAGTTGTTGAACAATGCCGCCAAGATGCGCTATATGTTCGGCGGGCAAGTAAAGGTCCCCTTTGTGCTCCTCACCCGCATCGGGGCCGGATTCGGCAGCGCGGCCCAGCATTCGGAATCCTTTTATTCCATCTTCAGTCACATACCGGGGTTGAAAGGGGTGGTGCCTTCCGATGCCTACACCGCCAAGGGCCTGCTCATTGCGGCCATACGGGACGACGACCCGGTGGTCTTCTTCGAGCATAAGGGTCTCTACGGCGAGACTTGTCAGGTGCCCGAGGAACCCTACGTCCTGCCGCTGGGCAAGGCCCGCACCGTTCGAGAGGGCACCGACATTACCCTGGTCGGGATCTCCCGCATGACTTGGGTCTGCACCGAGGCCGCCGAGGAGCTGGCCAAGAGCGGTATCAACGCCGAGGTGGTGGACCTGCTCAGCGTGTCACCCATAGATTACGACCACGTTATCGACTCGGTGCGGCGGACCCACCGCCTGGTGGTAGTGGACGAAGACACGCCCATTTGCAGCCTGGCCGGGGACATCTGCGCCCGGGTGGCTGAAGAAGCCTTCGACTATCTGGACGCTCCTCCCTCCCGGGTGACGGCGCCCCACACGCCGGTTCCCTATAGTCGCGTCCTGGAGGATAGCTACGTTCCCAACACTGCCCGGGTGATTAAGACCGTGCAGGGGCTGATGTCCCGGTAATAGCCGGCTCCGGGAGTCCGCTGCAACCGGTTCCTCTAAAGAAATTCAGGAGGTAACCTCAAAATGGCCACAGTAGGTTCCGGCAAATACACTTATGAATACGTGGAGAACTGGGCCAAAATGCCCGCGGGCATGTCCTTCGGGGCAGTCAGCGCCGTGGCCACCGATTCCCAGGACCGGGTTTACGTCTTTCATCGCCAGGACCCGCCGGTGATGATCTTCGACCGGGATGGCAACTATCTCAACGGTTGGGGCAATGGCGCGTTCATCTACGCCCACGGCTTTTACATCGCCAATGACCGGGTCTATCTGACCGACCGCAACAGCTCCGTCTGCATCATGTACACCCTGGACGGCAAGCCGATCAAGATGCTGGGCGAGCACGGGGTCCACTCCGACACTGGCTGCGAGCAGCCCATGGACCCGGTGCCCCGGCCGGCCGGGCCCTTCAACTATCCCAGCGAGATGGTGCCTAGCCCCTGGGGCGACCTCTACGTTTCCGACGGCTACCGCAATGCCCGGATCCATCGCTTCGACAGCGGCGGCCACCTGCTCCAATCCTGGGGCACCTGGGGCAAAACGGACCCCGGCCAGTTCCACCTACCCCACAGCCTGCTGGTGGACGAGACCCACACGGTTTATGTCTGCGACCGGGAGAACCACCGGGTGCAGGTGTTCACTCCCAACGGCGAATTCAAGGAGATGTGGACCGATATTCAGCGGCCCATGGACATTTCCGAATATGCCGAGGGCGACTTCCTGATCAGCGAGGGTTCGGTGGATGGCAAGCCATCCCGGTGCAGCGTGGTGGACAAGCACGGCAAGGTGCTGTCCCGCTGGGAGAGTCGCTCGGCCCACGGCAGCTGGGTGGACTCCCGGGGCGACGCCTACCTGGCCTTGACCGGCGACAAAAGCGTGGACAAGTGCGTGCGCCAGAGTTAGGGTGGGCCCAGAACCGGTATCAATCCGGAATGAAGTTAGAAACCTGGCGAAAGAGGAGTCACTGATGCAGATAGGGTTGTTTTATCAGATACAGGTCCCCAAGCCGTGGAACGCGGAAAGCGAGACCAAGCGGTATTGGGAGATGCTGGAGGAGGTCTCCTACGCCGAAGAGATGGGCATGGAGAGCGTCTGGTTCGTCGAGCACCATTTCCGCGCCGAGTGGTCCCACTCCAGCGCCCCGGACATCACCCTGGCCGCCATTAGCCAGCGCACCGAAAAGATGCGGCTGGGCATCGCCGTTACCCTGGCGCCCCTGCATCACCCGCTGAACGTCGCCTCCCGCATGGCCACCCTGGACATCCTCAGCAAGGGCCGGGTCAACGTGGGCCTGGGCCGGTCGGGGTATCCCTACCAGATGCAGCCCTACGGCACGGACCTGAAGGACGTCTCCGGCATGCTGGAAGAGTATTTGGACATCCTCCCCGGAGCCTGGACCCAGCAGGAGTTCTCCTACGACGGTCAGTATTTTCAGATTCCACCCCGGGAGGTGGTGCCCAAGCCCTTCCAGAAACCCCATCCGCCCATTTGGCAGGCCTGCAGCCAGGACGACACCGCCCGCAAGGTGGGCCAGCAGGGATTGGGTTGCTTGGCCCAGACCAGCGTCGGCCCGGAAAGGGCTGAGCATATTATCCAGCTGTATCGAGAGGCGATTAAGGACCCTCAACCGGCAACCCAGGTGGTTTACGAGAAGGTGGCCGGTAACACGGTGGGGCTCTGCGCCGAAAATCGCCAAAAGGCCCGCGAAAGGGGCGCTGAGCTGATCGACTGGTACCGCCACCAGCAGCGCCTGCGGGACGCCATGGTCTGGAAGGGTTACGACCCTGCCAAGGTGCCGGAGGACTATCAGTTCCACTACCAACGTTCCCAGGGTGACCCGGTCAGGCGGGACGAGACCGGCTCGCTGGAACTGGTGGAGAAGGGGGACCGATTCTGCATCGGCAATCCCGACGACTGCATTGAGTACATCGAGCGGTACGAGGCCATGGGGGTAGACGAAATGATGCCCCTGTTTCAGGTGGGGCCAGTGACCCACGAGGAAGTGATGGAGTCGCTGAGGTTGTACGGCAAGTACGTAATTCCCCACTTCCAGCAGAAGGCCAAAAAAGCGCAGGCGGCGGATAATTAAATTAAAAACGCGTAGGGGGATTTGGATACACGACGTTAAATAATTTCTTCGAGGGTCATTAAAAAGAGTCCAGTCGACCGCAATTGGTCCAGTTTGGACCGGCCCGGCTAGCTTCCTACCGCCTCGGCGAATTCCGGGCGGACCACTTTCTCGTAGGGCTGACGCTCCCGGACCAGCCCGGCGCTCACCAGAATCTCCTGGAGCCCCTGGTATTCCGGCTCGGCTAGCGCCGGATGATGCGGCCAGGTTTCCTGGGCCTGGTACCGCGATATGGCCTGGGTTATCAGCTCCTGGGGCACCTGGTCGAAGAAGGGCGCCACCGCCTCTGCTACTTCGGCGGCCTCACTACCAGCTAGCCATCGCAGCGCCCGGCTGTACCCCTCCATGAAGCGGGACACCAGCTCCTGGTTCTCCGTGAGGAATCGGTTTGTCGCCGCGAAGGAACTGTAGGCGATGTGGCCGTTTTCCGGACCCAGAGCAATGGCCAGGTGACCCGTTCCCTCCGCCAGCAGCTGCTCCACCGCCGGCTCCGGCAGGTGAATGAAGTCGGCCTGCCCGTCGCGAAAGGCTGCCACCGCCTGATCCAGCGATAGCCCGGTCATCAAATTAAGCTGTTCCGGTTCCACTCCGTGCTTGCGGAGGGCGAACTGAAAAAATGCCCAGGGCATGGGCGAAAATCCCACCGGTATCACCGTGCTGCCCAACAGGCTCTCCCATCGGAACTCTCCTTGGACTTCTTCTCCAGATCGCCGGGCCAAAACAAAGAATCCATCCCGGGAGTTGATCTTGGCGAAATGGGCGGGCACCGTCTCCGCTCCCCAGTCGGCGGCAATTATGCTCCGCATGATCCCGCTCTGCACGATGTTGGCCGCGCCGTGGTTCAACGCGCTCAAGGGATGGGGATACTGAGAGGGGCAGGTGGAGAAGGTCACGTCCAGTCCGGCGCTCTGCAGAAATCCCCCGGCCACGGCAACATAAATCGGAGTGTAGAAAACCGATCGGAAGGTTTCCATCAGTCGTAATGGGTATCCCTGCTGTGCCATGACCAAAATCCTCTTGGAACGGAATTAAAGTACTGGTGTTACCCTTTGCCAAGGTCGCGGAACGAAATCTGCTTGCCTGGACCAAGGAATCGGACAAACCAAAGGGAGGCGCCATAGCGCCTCCCTCAATATTTGCAGGCGATTTTTCCCGGCAAGGCCCGATCGGTTCAGGGCTTCAGGAAGGCCAGCAGAGCGTCGACGAAGACCTCCGGGTCTTCTATTTGAGGAATGTGCCCCAGGCCGGGAAGAATTGTCTTGCTGGCGTTGGTAATGTTATTGTGCAGCAACTCCTCGCCCTCGCGGAGCCGGTCGTGCTCACCGTACATCACCAGAGTAGCCCGGGTTTGGATCATGGGGAGACGCGCCATGATGTCGTAATGGGCCAGGGCATGGCTTAGCTTCTTAACCCAAACGCCGGCCTGGGCCCGGGTCTCATTGGTGGCGTCCACCCATTCCTTGCGGGGTTGGGCAAAGGTGGTCCGCTCCTTCAAGCCCTCCAAGGTCCGGAGCTTGGGCGTACCATCACGTTTGTAATCGTCCTCCGAGTCCTTGAGGCGTTGAGCGGCGGTGTGGGGGTCCCATACCGGGCATCCCACCAGAACCAGCTTGTCCAGCCGATCCGGGAAGCTGGCGGCCATTTCGGTAGCCAGGCAGGCGCCCACCGAGTTGCCGACGTAGTGCCCCCGGTGGATGTTCAGCAGCTGGCAGGCGTCGTCCAACGCCTGGGCGTAATCCGGCATATTGAAGTGGCGGGTCGGCTTGTCCGATTCGCCGTGCCCCAACATGTCGAAGGCGTAACAAGTGAAGTGCTGGCTCATCGAGTCGATTACCGTGTGCCAGGCCCAGGTAGAAGTGCCTAAAGGATGGAGCATTACCAGGGGAAACCCACTTCCCTGCTTGACATAATGCATGTTTCCGTCTCGAGTCGGGACGGCGTCGGTGAGATCTCTCCTAACGAACATGAGCCCCTCCTAGTCTTTCCTTACTGCGGGTTGCCGGTCTACTTCGCCTGGTTTATGCCGAGCGTCCGCATAGGAATTCTTCCGCTATCCTACTCACCGACCGGGGGTCTGTCAATTTGGCCGACCCTGGGGAGCGGTCTCCGCTGGAGTGCCTGAGGGCAGCAATTTCGGTGGCTAGGGGCTCATACAATTAGCCCAGGGCCTTTTCATTCTCCTGCCTGGTAGGAAAAGCCCATCATGTCGAAAGCTTCGCTGAGATGGGCATTGTGGCGGCGTAGGGCAGCGGCTACGTTGGAATGCCCAGCCCGGCGTACCAAGCTGATGACCAGGTTTC
>JAKZUA010000100.1:0-7415 GCA_047516825.1 Dehalococcoidia bacterium | reverse complement strand
GAAACCTGGTCATCAGCTTGGTACGCCGGGCTGGGCATTCCAACGTAGCCGCTGCCCTACGCCGCCACAATGCCCATCTCAGCGAAGCTTTCGACATGATGGGCTTTTCCTACCAGGCAGGAGAATGAAAAGGCCCTGCGGCCTTTGAGTGCCTTCCTTGACAAGCAAATTTGCCATTGGTATCGTCAAGCGAATTGCAGTTTGAAAGGACCCCGGGATTGTTCTTGCTTGCCCCGGGCTCCCCTTTTCTGCAAATCATCGGCTCCAGAGGTGCTTTTGGTAGACGACTTTCCTTCCAACCTTAAGCCCAACGCTAAAGAGGAATCCCCCGCCTCCACGCCCATGACTGTCTTTGACATGATTGAAGGGCTTCCCTATGAGGGAGAGGCCGGCCGGGGATTGCTGTTTCGCACCAATCGGGGAGAAATACCCGCTATTATCCACCGGGCTCCCAGCAGCGAGCAGGCGGTAATTTGGGTTTGCGGCGCCCGGGGTGGTTTCGGCGGCCCGGCCAGTGGGATGTACGCCCGGCTGGCTGAACGATTCCTGAATAAAGGCATCACCTCATTACGTTTGAACTACCGGCAGCCTAATGTCCTGCCCGAATGTGTCCTGGACCTGCTGGCCGGCATTGCCCTGCTTAAGGGAACGGGATACCAGCCCGTGGTTTTGGTCGGGCACTCCTTCGGAGGAGCGGTGGTGGTCGCGGCCGGTGTGGCCAGCAGCCATGTGCAGGGAGTGGTTTGTCTGTCGCCCCAGACCTACGGGGCGGGCATGGCGGGCCAATTGGCCCCCAAGCCGCTGCTGGTGGTCCACGGTAAGAGCGATACCCGCTTGTCCTACTCCTGTGGCGTGGAAATCCACGACTGGGCGCAGGAACCGAAGCAGCTGGTGCTTTATGAGGGGACCGAGCATCGACTGGAAGAATGTAAGGACGAGTTAGAAAGTCTCCTTCTAGAATGGATTCCAACTACTCTGACTTCGGTCCTTTCCGGCTGATTCGTTTCGCTGATTCTTACTCCGGGTCTGGCCTAAGCATCCTTACCGCGAAACAACCTGCGAAACAGCGGAAGGGGTTAACTACGGACTAACCGGGCCAGCTAATCTAAAAATGGGGCCGATCGGCGCCAGGCCAGGTACTCCCTTAGGCCCGCGGCCAAATCGTACTTGGGCGTCCATCCCAGGTCCTGGTACAGGCGGTGGCCCGATAGCGGGCCCCGGTTGGGTTCCGAGCTGCGGATAGCGTCGCCGGCGCTGAGGGCAACCTCTACCCTGGTCTCGGGTAAAATTTCCTTAAGCCGTTCTAGAATCTCGGAGTAGGTGATCCACCGTCCAGCCGTCAGGTTATATAGGTCGTGGGGCAGCGTGGGCGCGTCCAGCAGGGTTCTAACCCCGTCCGCAATGTCGGCGACGTAGGTGTAATCTCGACCGGCGTCCGGGTCGGCGAGGCTGATTGTTTCGCCCCGCAGAGCCTGCCCAGTCCATTGGTAAAGTACCGACATCACCCCCCGGTGGCCCGTGATCCGCTCCATGGGGCCATAGGGCGTGCTAAGCCGGACGCTGGCGGTGGAAAGCTGATGCAGTTCGCCGTAGCGGCGGGTCAGGAGCTCGCTGGTATATTTGGTGATACCGTAGAGGAAATCGGGGCGCGGATCGGCATCCTCATTGAAGGTCTGATCCGGCGCGCCGGCCACGCCGTAGGCAGCTCCAGAGCTGACGTAAATAAACCGCTGAACCCGCGAACTGCGGGCCAACTCCAACAAGTTGGTGGTCCCGGTAATATTTATGTCAACTATCTCCCGGCTGCGCTCCGTCTCCAAGGGAATGCGGTTGACCGTGTAGACCGCGGCATGAACTATCTTGTCGATCGATTGCGTCTCCTCAGTCCGCTCTAGGAAAGTACGGTCCAGGATGTCTCCGGTAATAAATGTGACCTGGGAAGACCGGTCGCCGAGAAAGCTACGCGTCAGCTCATCCGGAGCATTCAGGTCCAGCGAAATCACTTGATGACCGGCCCCGGCCAATTCCTTGACGATACTCGCCCCGACAAATCCCGTGCCCCCGGTTACCAGCGTGGCCATGCTCTTCCTCCAGATTAACGGGCAGGTTAACGTATTGGTTCTAGATGGCCCTCCTTAAAGGGATTGACCATCGCGTAGATCAGGTTATTGACGGGCGTGGGTATCTGGGCCGTTCTACCGGCCCGAACCAACGCGCCGTTGAGGGCTTCCAGCTCCAGCGGCCGGCCCGCCAGGATATCGGCATGCATGGAGGCGTGCATCTGCTCCAGAGAGCCCTCTATATAGCTCAGGGTGCTGCTAACCACATCTTCCGCCAAAGACACCCCCAGGGCTCTGGCTACCGCCTCTATCTCTCGCATACAGTCGATTATTGCCTCGCGCCATTCCGGGCGCGGCATCAGCTGAGCCATGGTTTCTCTGGAGAGGGTGGTGACCCCGGCCATGGTAGCAATGCAAAGAAACTTGGTCCACAGGGTTCGCTGGATGTCCTGGGTAAACTCGGCCGGAATCCCGGCCTGTTCCAAAACCTGCCAGATCAGCTGGCCCCGGTCCGATTCGGACCCGTCCAGCTCCCCAAATACGATCCGCACCACCTGGCCCGACTGCCGGACTACTCCGGGTCCGGCCAGGCTGGCTTCGATGTAGGCCGCGCCGGGCAGGACTTTTTCCAGTCCCACAGCTTGAGCCACTGCCTGATAGCTGTCTATGCCGTTCTGCAGGCACAGAACTGAGGTATCCGCATCAATCAGGGGGAGCATGGCCGGGACTGCCTGAGGGTTATGGTAAGTCTTGACCGTGAGCAGTACTAACTCCACCGGACCCACCGAATTCGGGTCGTCAGTGGTGGCGCACCGGACCACGAGCTCCCGGTCATCGGTGATTATTTTCAGGCCGTGAGACTCGATGGCTTGCTGGTGAGCTCCTCGGGCGATCAGGGTCACCTGGTGGTCTCCCTGGGCCAGCATACCGCCGAAGTAGCCGCCGATACTGCCTGCGCCCATGACCGCTATTTTCATCCAGCTTCTCCAGATGCAACTTTTCTATATAGCATTTCTGGGTCCCAGCTCGGGGGATAAACCATGCCAAAGATACTCCCTGGGCAGGGCAGCGGGCAAGAACCGCTTTGGCCGCAGGGCCTGTGTGGAGAGGACCGCTCCTTGACGCACGTCTCTTTTGTCCTTATCCTACCCTCGAAGCCTAGTGGCCCCTTAGAGTGTTGGGGCAACCCATGGTCTAGCCGGTTGGCTTGCCGGTCGAGCATGACTTTCTGGTTAGCGCCGAAATCTGGAGGAGAAGATAATGACTCAGCCAGCGCCTCCAATCACCCCTCCGGTTCCCCAACCCGAGTCCGACTTCTACTGGGAGAAGTGCAAGGCCCACGAGCTCTGGCTCCGCCATTGCCAGGCATGCGATCAGACTTACTTCTACCCCAGGGACATCTGCCCCGATTGCTTTTCCCGGGATACCGAATGGATCCAGACCAACGGCCGGGGGGTTGTCCACACCTTCTGCATTGTGCATCGAGCGCCGATTCCTGCTTTTAGGGACCGGGCTCCCTATGTTCCGGCCATTGTTGAGCTGGAAGGGGGCGCCCGGATGGCCACCAACTTGGTGGAGGTGGAGCCGGACCCGGCCGCGATCAAATGCGGCATGGCCGTGGAAGTGGTCTTCGAAGACCTGGATGAGAACATAAGCCTGCCCCAATTCCGGCCGGTTTCCTAAAACCGGGCGTAGCGGTGGAACTGGCCGATAAGGTCGCCATCGTCACGGGCGGCAGCCGAGGAATCGGCCGGGCCATATGCCTCGGTTTAGCCCAAGCCGGCGTCCGGGTGGTCGTCGCCTCGCGGACCGAGGTCGACACTTCATCCGAATCCGACTTTCAGCGTTACGCCTCGGGCACCATCCACCAAACCGCGGAGACCATCCGAGAGCAGGGTGGCGCCGCCGTTGGCGTCAAGTGTGACCTGTCGCGATCCGAAGAAATCCAATCCCTGGTCGAGACCGCGCTGGAGCACTTCGGTCGCATCGACATCCTGGTTTCCAACGCGGGCATCGACTGCGAAGCGCCGGTGCCGGACCTGGATGTGGATCTGCTGGACCGGTGCTTGGCGGTCAACGTACGGGCTCCTTTGCTGCTGTGTAAATACGCTCTGCCGGCGATGATAGCCCAGAATGCCGGTGGATCCGTCTTCGCCATTACCTCCGGTTCGGCTCGCACCTATCGCTCGGGTCGCGTCGCATATTCCATGAGCAAAGCCGCGTTGGAGCGGATGTTCCTCAGCGTGGCGGAAGAGGTGCGCTCTGAGAATATTGCGGTCAATCTGTTCGGCCCGGGGCGGGTAGACACCTGGATGAACCACCGGCGCGATTGGCCCGGCACTGCTCACATACCCATGGTCCAGCCGGAGGAAGTGATTCCGGCGGCGGTTTGGCTGGCTGGCCAGACCGCCCAGACCTTCACCGGGCAGGTCGTCGAGCGGTCCGATTTCGGCGCTACCTGGGGCGATGTAGAGGGCTGAATGCTGAGCCAACTCGACCGCAACAACTCTCCAACTCCCACCGGCCCCTGCCCCTGGCCAACCCCCAGATTTCCAATGCGGGCAATTTTGCTACCCTAGCTTGGCTACGGGTAGTATACTGGCCCCGGAATCCCTAGCTTTAAACGTCAGCTTTACTGGAGGAAATAGCGTATGACCACACCACGCAGCGCCGCCCAGGAGATCGCCCCAAAGATGGCGGAACTAAGCGCCAACGTACTGTTCGGGGATGTCTGGGAACGTCCCGAGCTTTCCAAGCGAGACCGCAGCATGATCACCGTCGCAGCCCTGGTCGCCCTCTACCGCACCGATCAACTCAAGGGCCACATTGGTCGTGCCCTGGATAACGGGGTCACCAAAGAGGAAATCGCCGAGGTTATCACTCATATGGCCTTCTACGGCGGCTGGCCTACGGCCGCCAACGCCGTCCGGGTAGCTAAAGAGGTTTTCGACGCTCGCTAACGCCGCGCTGGGGTGAGCGGAGCGGAGAACCTTCATCCGCTCACTCCCGTCCTCTCATTCCAGTTTTCCGTGGACCGTCTCTAACACCTGTTGGGCGGCCTGGTAGTTTCTGGCGCCGCCCCGGCGAATCGGCGGGACCAGATAAATGTCGTGTATTTTGGCGTCCTGAAACCTCTGGAACAGCTCTACCGCCAAGTCTACTCCGGACCTGCCCCCGGCTAGGGCTTCTCTTATTGGCTCTGGAACGGAGCTGAAGATGATCCCGTCTTGCTCCAGCACTTGCAGTCCGAAAAAGATGGGCAGCCCCGGTGGTTCGCCCGCGGCGTCGGCGTATGCGCTAATGAATCGAGAAGCTTCGGCCGGGTCAAAAATGGGCTGAGTGATCAAGAAGTTGGCGCCGGCCTCAACCTTGCGCCGGGCCAGACGTGCTTCTCGTTCCACCCCCCGGCCCAGGTCCACCGTAGCGCCGATACAAAAATCGGTGGGCGCTCGCAATTGGGCATCTCGGAAGTCCGTGCCCCGGTTCATATTGGCGATGGAGGCGATCAGCCCGGTAGGAGTCACTTGGTTCACCGGACCCACCAGCGCCAGGTCTCGCTCGGGGAAAGGGTCACCCTGCACCACAATCACGTTTTCCAGTCCCAGCATTTGGGCGCCGAGGAGCTCCGATTGCAGGGCCAGCTGATTCATGTCCCGGGTGCCCAGCGTGAACGCCACCTCCTGTCCGGTTCGGGATTTAACCGCCGCCGCCAGCATGGCGGAGTTGGCCCGAACCGCCCGGCCGGGATTGTATGCCACCGAAATAAAGTCGGCGCCGAATCTGGCTTGTGTCACTGCCGCCGGGTCTCCGGAACGAGGCGGGGAGAAGTCGCAGATAAAGGCAGCACGCCCGGTGACTTCGAAGCAGTGGCCAACGATTTTAGTCAAGGGAGGTCTCCTTCTAACTAATGATCCTTGACGAACCTTCTATCCTCGTAAAATCTAAATCCCCCTCAGTCCCCCCCTTTAAAAGGGGCATGCAGGGGGATTTACCCAAACTGCGACTCCTCCGACCGGGTTAAGCTCTTGAATCAAGGCTCAGTAAGATGGCAGGGCAACCAATGGTTCCCATCGAAAAAGCATTCGCCGCAAGAGCCCGGCCCAACGCCCTGGCCGCTGCGACCCCAGGCCGCCACGAAACTTGGAGGGACTGCAATGAAAAGAATTGAGCCAGCAGGCTAGGTATCCAGCTGGGCCAAATACTCGCGAAACCGGTTGATGGCCCGCTGTTCGGCCATTCCGACGTAGTAGCGCAGTCCCTGAATGTACTCCACCACCTGCCTAGGTAACATTAGAAGGTCTTCCCGGGGCTCGTTAAGATGATACAGAGCGTCAACCCCGTCCTCCAGCCCCACGTAGAGGATGTCTTCCAGCAGGGCCACCTGCTTGGGGTCCACGTCGTTTCGGACCATCCAGCGGGAGTAGACGAAGGGGAGCTTGGTCCAGGAGTTCCACTCCGTGCCTAGGTCATACTTGTGGGGGAAGCCGCGGGCTCCCCGACGTTGCCGCAAGGCCCGGTTTCCAGACAAAAGGAAGGCATCGTGGGGTTCTTCCAGAGTTACGTACTCCACCGGGTCAAGCTGGTATTTCAGCCGCAGCAATACCCTAAGCAGATCGGGAGTGGTCGCCGCCTCAGCTTGAACGCCTACTCGAGCGCCGCCCAATTCCTCAATCGGCACTGTCGAGTATAGAAAATCCGCTCCCGACTCCTCGGTGGTGGCGATGCAGAAACCCCCCACCGGTTGGAATCGGTCCTCCAGCCGGAAGCAATCGACCAGCGGCAGAGGACCGGCGTCGATCTCCCCCTGCTCAGCCGCCGCGCCCAGCTCGCTGGGGAGCAAGGAGCTCAGCTCCATGCCCCGCCGGCCCATGTCGAGATAAAATGGCTCCGAGTGTAGATCTGGTATTCGCCCTACTTTGATCGGCATTTTTCTCGTTATGAACTCCCAGGTTAGGATTTAGAATCCGGAAGATGCCTGCCCCAGAAGGGCTCAGAGGCGGCCAAACAGTTGGCGTGTTGATTGTAGGTACAACCTCTTTTGGCGTCAAGGCAAGCCTGCTTTGCCTAGGCCCTTTGTCCGTCAGCGGTGTAACCTGAAACCTGATGCAATCCAGGAGGATAACCCATCTGGCCTGGGTCAGCCCGGCGAGTCTGCTGGCAGTCATCCAACGTATCTTCTAGTACTATTCATCAAGTACAAACGGCTAAAGAGGGTTTTACGTGCGAGCAATCATTTCCTTTATCATCCTAACATTCCTGCTAACATTCCTGGCCGCCGGACTCCTGATTTCGGCGGAGGCCGTCCAAGCCGGCGCCCATGAAATCTTGGTGACCAGCCAGGGAGCCGAAAGTAAA
>JAKZUA010000099.1:0-6896 GCA_047516825.1 Dehalococcoidia bacterium | reverse complement strand
GTCCTGCGCCAGATAGCCCTCAATTTGCTGAAGCAGGAGTCCAGCCTTAAACGGGGACTTCAAGGTAAACGGCTGAAAGCCGGCTGGGTTGAGGATTACCTACTCAAAGTGCTCCTTGGTTAAGACGCGATTGCCCTGGCTATGAGGGTCTGGGACTCTGGGTAGGGCCCGCCCTGTGTTATAATTGGCCGGATTTGGCCCGCACTTATTTCAGAAATAGTTACGGGCCACCAAGGAGCGCAACTCATGGATTTGGGACTGACGGATAAGGTCGCGATAGTTACCGGAGGCAGCGAGGGAATCGGCAAATTTGCCGCCCTGCGCATGGCGGCGGAGGGTGCCCGGGTGATCATCGTGGCACGCCGTCCCGAGGTTTTGGAGCAGGCGGCTTTGGATATACGTACCGCCACCGAAGGGGTGGTGTTGCCGGTCCCCGGGGATGTGTCGGACCCGGATACCGCTCCCCAGGTCGTGAAGGCCGCGCTGGATAACTACGGCCGGCTGGACATTCTGGTCAATAACGCCGGAATTTCCATGGCCAAGCCCTTTGAAGACGTCAGCGATGAAGACTGGGAGTCGGACTTCGACCTGAAGGTATGGGGCGCCATCCGTCTCATTAGGGCGGCGGTTCCGGAAATGCGGAAGGTTGGCGGAGGCCGAATCATCAACGTCACCAATCTGGGCGGCCGTACCCCCGGGCCATCTTCCATGCCCACTTCCATCTCCAGAGCCGCCGGTATCGCAATCACCAAGGGCTTATCCAAAGACCTGGGGCCAGACAATATTCTAGTGAACACCGTCTGTATCGGCGTTATCAAGAGCGGGCAGCATGAGCGCCGCTACGAACGCTTGAAGCAGTCCGACCCCAATTTGACCATCGAAGAGTTTTACTACCAAACCGCCAAGGCGCGGGGCGTTCCGCTGGGTCGCGTTGCCGAAACTCACGAGGCCGGAGATGTCATCGCCTTCCTGGCTTCCGAGCGAGCCAGCTACCTCAATGGCGTGGCCATTAACATCGACGGAGGGAGTTCGGCGGTCGTCTAACCGGGTAATCGCCCTTCGACAGGCTCAGGGCCAACCGGTCTGGCTCCGTCCGTGGTGAGCTTGCCAAACCATGAACGATTACATTTCATACACCCTCTAAGATTCCTTAGTCGCTTTTCTCCTTGTGAATGACATGGATCGTTTTGAGATAGATCATAATTCCGGGAGGATATAAGTGTCCCCCTCCTATCTGGACGAATTTCAGCCTCCTCCCCGCCTTTTGATGGGCCCCGGACCCAGCAGCGTGCACCCCCGGGTATTGCAGGCCATGACTGCCCCGTTGTTGGGACATCTGGACCCCCAGTTCTTCCGCGTGATGGACGATGTCTGCGAGATGCTTCGGCAGGTGTATCACACCTCAAATTTCATGACGCTCCCCCTGTCTTCCACGGGCACCGGAGCCATGGAAGCAGCCTGCGTCAATGTCCTGGAGCCTGGAGATACGGCAATAATCTGCCGCAATGGTTTTTTTGGAGATCGCCTAGCCAACATCGCCGGCCGGTGCGGAGCGGATACTTTTTTCGTGGATTCCCCTTGGGGCCAACCCGCCAATGTCGAGGCTCTCGCCGACGAACTCCAGAAGCACTCTAAAGTCAAGATGGTCGGAATGGTCCACGCGGAAACCTCCACGGGTAGCCTCACGCCACTAACCGAGGCCACTGAGCTGGCCCACCAGCACGACGCTTTAATGGTTGTAGATGCGGTCACCTCCCTGGGAAGCCATGACATCCGCATGGACGATTGGGACATCGACGTTTGTTACAGCGCCAGCCAAAAATGTCTGGGCGCTCCTCCGGGCCTGGCTCCCATCAGTCTGGGGCAGCGGGCAATGGAAGTCATCAACCGCCGCAAGTCACCGGTCCAGAGTTTCTACTTCAATCTCAAAGATCTGGAGGGCTACTGGTCGGAAACCCGAGCCTACCACCATACCTCGCCCATTTCCATGACCTACGCTCTGCGGGAGGCGCTGCGGATGATGATGGAGGAAGGGATTGAGGAGCGGCTCAACCGTCACGCTCGAACCTCTGCCGCGCTTCGGGCCGGTATCGAAGCCCTGGGACTGAAGGTCCTGGCCGATCCCCAATACCGGCTCAACCCTTTGACCGCCGTCCTGGTTCCGGAGGGCATAGAGGACGCCCCGTTGAGAAGACAGCTGATAGATGACTATCACATCGAAATCGGCGGTGGATTGGGAGAATTGGGGGGCAAGGTCTGGCGCATCGGACTGATGGGGGACGGCGCCAAGGAATCCAATGTCTTCGCTTTGCTGTCGGCCCTGGAGATGATTCTGCCCAGCCAGGGCTACGAGATTGCCTACGGTTCCGCCTTGGCCGCCGCCCAGCAGGCCCTGTCCAGTTTTACTGAGCCTTGAATCAAGAGCTAAACCCGGTCGGAGGCGCCTCCATTTGGGTAAATCCCCCTCATCCCTCGGCTTCAGCCCGGTAGGCTTCATCCAGCAGGTCCACCACGTGGGCGACATTAATCGAGCGGGAAAGCCCGCGGCTGCGCAGGCCTCCTTCCAACTGAGCCATGCAACCCGGGTTAGCGGTGACCACCTGCCGGGCCCCGGTTTCCTCCAGATGGTCCAGCTTATGCTCCAAAATCCGCCCGGCCAGCTCTTGCTGCACTGCTGAATAGATCCCCGCCGAGCCGCAGCATATGGTGGAGCCCTCCATCTCCAGTAGCTCCACGCCGGGGATGGCATTGAGGATGGTTCGAGGCGCTTCCCTAATTCGCTGCGCATGAACCAGATGACAGGGGTCCTGATAGGTAACCTTTCGGTCGATACGGGCCACTGGCGGCGCCAGCGGCAGGTTCACCAGAAATTCGGTGATGTCTTCGGTCAGCTCGCTGAATCGCCGGGCCTTCTCCGAATATTCGGCATCATCTTTCAGCAGCTCGTCATACTCCTTCATATTGGAACCACATCCGGCGGAGGCCGTCACAATGCGGTCCACTCCGGCAGCGAGAAAGATGTCGATATTGCGCCGGGCCATAGCCCGCGTATTGTCCAGGTCGCCACTGTGCAGATTGAGGGCTCCGCAGCAGCCCTGGTCTAGTGGCACCACGACGTCGCAGCCGTTGCGATTCAGCACCCGCACCGTCGCCCGCATAGTGTCGCCCTGCATCAAAGGCATAACGCAGCCGGAGAGCAGCCCCACGGTCATCTTTCTCTGTCCCCGGGCCGGAAAGACTTCTTGAGCCGGGCCGAAAAAGGTGCTGCCCATCACCGGTAATTGGGCCTCCAACTGGTCCAGATGGCCAGGCAACAGCTTCAATATCCTCGAGGTCCGCAGCAGTTTTTGGACCCCTGAACGCTGGTAAATACGAATAATGTGGGCTCCCAGGCGCAGCCTCCCAGGGTAGGGCAAAGCCCCCCGCAGGAATAGCCTGCTGACGCGTTTAAGGCTGTCGCCCTGCTTATCCTGATCCAGAACCTGGGACCGGGTGTATTCCATGATGCGGCCGTAGGGAACACCGGAGGGGCAAACCGCCTCGCAAGCCCGGCATTGGAGGCACATTTCCCAATGGGACACAACCCGGCTGCTAATGCCCAGACGGCCTTCGTTGACCGCCTTCATCAAGGCGATACGGCCCCTGGGTGATTCGGTCTCCACGCCCAATTCCAGGTAGGTGGGGCAGGAGCTGAGGCAGAGTCCGCAGTGGACACAGCGATACAGGTCGGCCTCCGCCGGGGAGTCGGGGCCCAGGAAGCCGGGCTCCTGATTCAGGCGCTGCTCGGGGTTGGAGTTGATCATCACAGCCCGACCATTACAACCCGCCTAGAAATCTGCCGGGATTCAGCGTCCGGTGGGGGTCGAATTTATTCTTGAGCCGCCGCATTATCTCCATTCCAGATGTAAAGTCAGGGGGAAGCTCACCCCATACATCCAGCTCCCCTTTCCAGGCCAGGGGACACTGCTCCACAACCACCGAGCCTTCCAGCCTTCCAACTGCTTTTCGTAGTCGCCGGATATCCTCCGCCGACCCGCCGGACGGGCCCCAGGACAGCAGGCGGATTCCTCCGAAACCAATGTCGACAACGGAGGCTACGTCCAGGAAATTCCCGCCGAAGACCGGGTCCGCCTGCAACCAGGCGCTCATTTGTAGCGAGGCCGCGGGCGGTAGATTAATCTTCAATACCAATTCAGGTCGAGTTTCCTCGGCCCAGCCCAGGTCGGTGACACCGCGCAATAGAGGCCGGGCATCAGCATCCTGTTGCTGTTCCAAACTGGTCGCTCCCAGGCTGGTCAGCAGGTGGGCTGACTCCGTCAACCGGCGGCGGAGGGCCTGGGGACGACCGGCAAAGAAGGCCAGGACGGTGGCTGGCATGGCTGCTTCCGGGTCAGCTTTTAGGGGTGGGGATGTCTCCAACCGCCGCGACGCTGCCCCATTCAGCACCTGCAACCCCTGGGGGCCAAACACCTGGCGCGATAAAGTGCGGCTTGCTTCGATTCCCTGGTGTACCGAAGGAAAGGATGCCACCAGTGCCGACTGGTTAGCCGGCAGGGGCGCCAGCTTGAAAGTGGCCTCGCCAATCACGCCAAGGGTCCCCAAAGAGCCGGTATATAACTTGTTCAGGTCGTACCCGGTGACATTTTTTACGACCCGGCCCCCGGCCTTGGTTTCCTCTCCCGCCGGGCTGATCACCCTAATGCCGATGAGCCAATCGCGGGGTAGGCCGTAAGCATGGCGAAGGGGGCCCACGGCGCTGGTCGCCAGAATGCCGCCCACCGTGGCTCGACCCGCCAAGGGTGCTTCCAGGGGAAGGAACTTGCCAGCCGAGGCCAGGTGGCCTTGGAGCGACTCCAGGGTGATACCCGCTTCCACGGTCACCGTCAGATCGGCCGGTTGAAAATCCACGACTTGGTCCAGCCGGCTCAGGTCCAGCACCAGGTTCAGATTTTCCGGCAGGTTGCCCAAACTTATCTGAGTTCCACCTCCCCAGGGAGCCACCTTGCTGCCTGCCGAAGATGCCCAAGCCAGTATTTGGGCGACATCCCACCGGTTGGCGGGTTTCATCACCCACTGAGGCGTCAAACCATCGATGGTGTAGCCGGCGTGGGTTTCGGGAGGGAGCAGCGAGCCCGCGCTGAGCAAACCCGCCGGCGGCTCCAGCGTGGGGGTAAAGCCGGACACTATCGCGAATCCAAATTGGGATCTACTTGGACCGCCATACCAACCCCCGTGCGCTTAATCTTGGCATTAGTTTAGATGTACATCCCCGGAGCGGCCGGCCGGTGCGAGACGATGCCGGGTGGGGTGCCGTCGGGAAAAATCTTGCCGGGATTCAGCCGGTTCTCCGGGGCAAAGGCATCGCGGACCTGACGCATGGCAGCCATGTCATCATCGGTGAAGACCAGGGGCATGAACTCCTTCTTCTCCAGACCAATCCCGTGCTCCCCGCTCAAGGTTCCGCCGACCTCGGCGCAGTATTCCATCAACTCAGCGGCGGCTTGCATAGCCTTGGTGAGTATGCCCGGCTCCCGCTCGTCGAACAGCATGCAAGGGTGAAGATTGCCGTCCCCGGCGTGGAAAACGTTGGCGATGGTGATGCCGTACTTGCGGGATACCTCGCCCACCAGCCGCAGCACGTCGGCCAGCCGCGTGCGGGGGACCACTCCGTCGACCAGGTAGTAGTTGGGAGCAATGGCTCCGAAGGCTCCGAAGGCCGACTTACGGCCCACCCACAGTTTCTCCCGTTCTGTCGACTCCTCGGCCACCCGAACGTCGGCCGCACCGGTTTCCCACAGCGAAGCCTGGACCTCCTCGCTGCTCTCCTCCACCTCCTCGGTAAGCCCCTCCAATTCCACCAGCAGGACCGCTCCAGCATCATTGGGATAACCGGCGTCGATCACGCTCTGCACGGCGCGAATGGTGGTGGAGTCGATCATTTCCAGGGCTGCCGGAACGATCCCGCGGCCGATGATGGCGGAGACGGCGGAACAGGCCGACTCTATGTCGGGGAAGATGCCCAGGAAGGTCTTCACCATTTCCGGCAGCGGCAATAACCGCACGGTGATCTTAGTGGCCATGCCGAAGGTGCCCTCGGAGCCGACAAACACCCCTCGCAGGTCATAGCCGGGAACCTCCCGCGCCGGACCGCCCAGCTGGACTATCGATCCGTCCTCCAGTACCACTTCCATGCTCACCACGTGATTGGTAGTGGTCCCGTAGGCCAGGCAGTGGGGACCACCGGCGTTCTCGGCGATGTTGCCGCCCAGGCTGCAGGCTTTCTGACTGGAGGGGTCCGGCGCGTACCTGAGCCCCAGCTTGCGGGCCTGAGTGTCCAGATCCAAATTTATCACCCCCGGCTCGACGGTAGCGGTCAAATTTTCCGGGTCTACTGCCAGGATGTGGTTCATTCTGGTGAAAACGATCTGGATGCCCCCGGGGGGAGCGATCGCCCCGCCGCTGAGTCCAGTGCCGGAGCCGCGTCCCGCCACCGGAACACCCTCCTGGTGGGCCAGCGCCAAAACCCGGCTGACCTGCTCGGTGGAGGAAGGCAGGACCACCGCCTCCGGCATGGCGCGGTCGACGGAGCCGTCATATTCGTAAACCAGCAGGTCCTCCGGGTGGGTAAACAGGTTTTCCCGCCCGACGATGCCCTTCAATTGTTCCAGAAACTCCTGTTTTTGCATCCTAGCTCGCCCGCCCTAGCTCGAACCGCGGCCTATTCAGGATGATAGACCAATGGGATGACCCTGACAAGGCAGGGCCTTTTCATTTTCTCAAAATAGTATAAAATTATTACCAGTTTAAGCGGGAGGGGAGGATGATGACTTTGAGAGAAGCGCTGGATTTGGTGCCTGACTTCCGGAGTAGCCAAGGGCGACGCCACTCTTTGGGGG
>JAKZUA010000098.1:0-16248 GCA_047516825.1 Dehalococcoidia bacterium | reverse complement strand
CATCTTACTGCAAAGTGACATATCATGGAGTTATTATAGCTGGGAACACGCAAAAAGGGCCCATAATTAGACAATGGTTGAAAGACCATCGACGAATTACTGAGAAAGCTTTTTAGCCATATGGGAAATGTGGGTTAAAGGTTATGCTCGGATCGGCAGCAAGCGGGTTCATCTTTTGAGCAGCCTTAACCGGCCTGGGCTCCGGAAGTTTGGGCTCCGGAAGCTTGGGCTCCGGGATGGGCGCATCCGGCTGAAATTCCTGACCCGAAGACTCGCCAACAGCGATCCTTCCTACCCGATAATCGGCTTCTACTATGCCTGCGTAGATGGCAGTGTAAAGCTCGGCAACAATCTCGCCAATTTGCTGCCCTCTCCGCACCTCATTCGGCGTGGAGGCTCCGTTAAACAGCTGGGTCACGGCAGCCTCGGTGATTTTAACTGCCGCCCACAATTGGTCGTCCCGCATCAGATACCTCCTTGGCTATTCAGTTTCCAGTTTGATGGCAGACCCGACCGGGATTGGCGGACGGGCTTGGGCGAAACTTTGCCGCCAACCCGACATAAAGCAATCCAATAACTGGGAGCGGCCGATTACCTTTGAAAATACAGGGCGGCGGTAATTTCTCAGGTTAAGGACGCGGAAAAGATCGTAACAGTGAGGTGAACAGAGTAAAAAAAGGTGGCAGGTGGGTGACTATCAACCTACCCAAGAGTGGGGACCGACCCTGATCTGGGAGCCCCCTCCTTAGCCATGAAGAGGAGGTGTCCAGGGTTGGCCCTCGACGGTGGCCAGCGATGGCCCTTAGCTGGGCGCTGAATAGAGGAGATAATGAGAATCTTCAAAGAAGATTCTCATGCTAACAAAATGGCGCCGACCCAGTTCCGGCATGTTATCCTGGGCATGAGGGCAACCTAACTCGCTGGCGAGCTGCTCGCGCCCGGAACCGGAGTCCAGAGGAGCACTCTCTTGTGCGGTAGATACACCCTGGCCACTACTCCGGAAATGATCGCCCATAGCTTCGATATTCGCCTGGACAGTTTTGAATTCTTGCCCCGCTACAACATTGCGCCTACTCAGGACGTGCTGACGGTGATCAACGAGGCAGGGGTCAGGCAGACGCGAATGATGCGCTGGGGGTTGATACCCTTTTGGGCCAGGGATACCAAAATAGGGTACCGAATGATCAACGCCAGGGCGGAAACCGTGGCCGACAACCGGGCATTTAAGAACGCCTTCCAACAAAGGCGCTGCCTGATACTGGCCGACAGCTTCTACGAGTGGAGGGGCACCGGCAAAAACAAACAGCCCATGAGAATCCTGCTCCGCTCTGAGGAATCCTTCGCCTTCGCCGGTATATGGGAAACCTGGCGGGACGAAAGCCGACCGGAAGCGGAGCCCGTATCCTCATGCTCCATCATCACCACGCTGCCCAACTCGCTGGTGGAGCCGATCCACGACCGCATGCCGGTAATGCTTCCCCGGGATTTGGAACCGGATTGGTTGGACCCGGACAATCAGGATACCGGACTGCTCCGGGAGGTCCTGCTTCCCTACGACCCCGGTTTGATGAAAACCTATGAGGTTTCTACCCTGGTAAATTCGGCGAGAAACCAGGGACCGGAACTGATCCTGCCCCCGGCTCAGCGTCCGCTAATAGAGCCCTAGCTGGCTAGCGATATACGGCCATATCCGCCGGAGCAGTCGGCCGGTGGCCATTCGGGGGCCTCTGGTGTTAGTATGCACCGGTAACACGCCAGCATACTGATTCTCGGGTATAAATCGTTGCAGCGCATCAGGCAAGACATTTCCTAAAACTTCACGTGAGGAGCAATTTCGTATGACCCAGCAGCAGGCAGAGCTCAGCCCCAAAACTGTACTGGAGCAAATCATGAAGAATGGGGCTACCCACGTAGTTTGGCTGCCGGACAGCGAGACTAACTGGTTGTATTTGCTGATGAAGGAGGAGCCGACCCTGGACTTGATTCCAGTCAGCCGGGAGGGAGCAGCCTTCTCCACGGCCGCGGGCCTGTCCGTGGGAGGCAAGAAACCCATAATCTTGATCCAGAACACCGGTCTGATGGAGTCTGGAGACTCCCTTCGCGGTTGGGGGCTGGGCATGAATATACCGGTCGTGGTGATGGTCGGGTACCGGGGTTACACCCGTCATGGTGCGATTCAGGACACCGCCGCCACCTACACGGAGCGATTCTTGAATGCCTTTGGCATAGATTATTACCTGGTGGAAGGCGACCAAGACGCTGAACGCATCACAATAGCCTTCGATGAAGCGGAGCGCACCAAGCGTCCGGTGGCCGTCCTGGTGGGCGATGAATACCACGGATTTAATCGCTAGCCGGGGACTTAACCGATAGCCTGTCCCAAAATCCGGTCGTTACCCGTCTGGTGGCAAATCAGGTTCGGCGACCCTCTGAGGATTGTCCAATCGTTTAGCCAAGGAGAAACATAGTGATAGATACCACGGATTTATTGACCGTTTTCCAGAAGTATCGGGGAGATGCCATAGTGGTCTCCGGCAGAAGCAGCCGCCAATGGATTAACATAAGCACCAATGAGAAGCGGGATGTTCCGCTGGGCGATCCGGCCATGGGAGGCCACGCATCCTTCGCCTTCGGTCTGGCGATGGCAAATCCCGATAAGACGATAATATTGTTCGATTCCGAGGGCGACCTGATCATGAACATGGGGGTGCTGACTACCATTGCCGAGAAGGCGCCGCCTAATTTCTACCACTTCCTCTTTGACAACGAGTGTTACGGCACCACCGGCGGCCAGCCGGTACCCAATGCCCAGAACGTCGCCTATGACCTGATTGCCCGGGGTGCCGGATATCCTTCCGCCTTTGCCTTCGACGACCTAGAGGATTTTACCAACAACTTGGAACAGATCCTCAGCCAGTCGGGCCCGGTGATGGTGGCATTAAAGATTAATCCGGAAATTGAGAACGAGCCCATCGGTCGCCGCCGCCGCTGGCAGACCCGCACTCGAGACCAGGTGATTCAGGATCTGCAAGCCCAGCTGGGCGTAGCATCGGCCTAACAACGCCAGAAATGGCAGCACCCTACTCGAGGCGGCAGTCCTAGCGAGATTAGAGGAATATTTAGGGGAAGCTTCTCGGGGACTCGTACTACGATCACCTGAAACTGATGCAAACCGTCTCACTCCCACTTTAACTCTCCCCCGTCAAGGGGAGAGAACCCTCCGTTCCCCCTCTATGGGGGAAGTTTAGGATGGGGTAGTCACCGATTCATCAAAACCAGCTGGACGATGTACTAGCGCGTGCCGTTCAATTTGGAGATCAAGGCAACCACCTGGTTCCGCTGTCCATCGGTTAACGCCAATCTCGCCGCCAGGAGTTGCACCCGCTCGTCCTGCGCAGCAGCTCTCCTCAAAGCTACGTGCACATCGCGGTAGAACCAGGCTTCCTCTTCGCCGAGCTGGGTCAATATCACCCCGGGGAAGGCCGTATTCTCTCCACCCACCAAGGAGAAAACCCTCTCTCCCGAAGGGGTGACTTCTTCCTCGTACTCGTAATCGCGAACCGTGGGGTGCTCCAGGTAGAGCCCCCGGCTCCAGCCTACCGCGCTCTGGGCGATAGAGTGGACGAATCGCCATTGTCGGCCCGGCAAGCCGTCGGGAGGATAAGCCGTGTTCAACGAGGCATGGATTCGCCAGACCAATTCCATGGCTTCCACCGCGCAGGAGTCAACCGACTCGGTGTAGGCGTCCAAGCTCTCCACCAAAGGCCGCGCGCTCGCCACTTCCAGCAGCACCTGATAGGCCGGATGCTGGCTCCAGGAAGGCTGGTAGCTGACGTAAATCTGCTCTTCCAGCACCCGCTCGTAAATATCTCCCGCCGGATCAATCATCGGATTATCCATCGCCTCGATCAGTTGCTCCAGCCACACCAAGTCGTGGGAGACCCGGAGCACCGGAAGGGAGCCAACGAAATCCTTAACTAGGCCCATCTGGACCTGACTCTCCAGCGACGGGGCTTTAGCGGATGCCGGTCTGGCCTGGGAGGGCACTTTTTTAACCAGGGAACCACCGCTCTCCGAGGGACTGGGCAGTGCCCGAGTGGGAGCCTGGGCGAGGGCAAGCGGGCCGGAAGGCATGGGCAAACTGGCCACCGGACCGGGCCTGGTTATGCGAATCAACTCCGGCAACATGGTCCCTTACCGGGCTTGCAGCCTGCGGCGGTAGATATAGGTGTAGGCGCCTCCCCCGGAACCGAGCACAACCAAACCCCCCAGGGCAGGCAACATCCAAATAGGAATAATGCCGGACTGGACTACAAAAACCGCGGACCAAGGCCCTTCATTCTCCGCCCGGTCCGTCGCTCTTACCCTCCAGTAATAGTCGCCCCGGGGCAATACCTGGTCTTCGGTAAGAATATAAGCCGGACTGGACAGACCCTCTTGGATCAAGATGGGATTCAGGAAATGGGGATCGGTGGCCATTTCCAACGTATAGGTAACCCCGCTGGGATCATCCACGTTGGACCAGCTGGGTGTAGGGCGGAACTCGCCGAACCACCCTCCGCTTTCTCCATTGCTGGGAGACAAGAGGCTGGGAGCCGCTGGGGATTTGCTCTCCACCAGGAAAGGCAGCTGAATCTTATTGCCCCCTTCGTCGTAGGCGTTGACCGAGTGCTCTCCGCCTTTGGACTCGGGAATAGGGAAAGTCAAACGGAAGCTACCGGCGTCGTCGGTAAATATCGCGGCCCTGGTCAGGTTATCGTAAGTGATGGTAACCGTAGTTGCCGGCTCAAATCCCTGACCATTTACGTCCAGGTTCATACCAACATGGCCATACGGCCCGCTCAGAGCCGCGGTGGGAATGACCCTGAACCCTTTTTGGGGGGAGGTGGCGTTGGTGGTCAGTGGATCAGAAACCTTTATTTGGTGCAATCCTGCCGGAGACGGTGGAATAATGAAAGAGACCCGAAACTCACCCTCGGCATCGGCGGCCACGTCGGTCAGCACCGGCATGTTGTCGTAACTAACCGTGATTTGGCTGCTCCGGGTTGTGAACCCCGAGCCGCGTACTTCCACGGAGGTGCCCGGCGGTCCACTGGTTAGCTCAACGTCCATACCCGGCACGACCTTAAAACCGATTTCAGAAGCCAGGTCCTTATCCGCCGTGGCGCTGGACACTTTGATCACGTGCTGACCTGCGCCCGAGGGAGGCACTACAAAGGTAGCGCTGAAGGTGCCCAGCCGATCCGCTACTATCCCGCTGGCAACGGTCACACCATCGTAGGTTATGGTTATGTCCTTTTCCCCTTTACCGAATCCCCGGCCGCCAATGCTGACCGCCGTCCCAGGGATTCCGCTGGTGGCTCCCAGGGTCAGATGCAGACCAATGTTGAAAGTGTCTTCGAGAATGTCCGGACGGGAGGTCACCGAGCCGGAGGCTAACACTGGATACTCTCCCGACGGCAGGGCGGGCACAATAAATGAAGCGCTCCAGGAGCCGTCCGATCCGGCGGTGATGTCCGACGCAACGGTGGTTTCGGCCATAGTCACCTTAATTTCCTGCTCCTGAGCCGCAAAGCCCTGGCCGGTAATGGTAATCAACTCCCGGGGGCTTCCCACGTGCCGTCTGAGGGCGATTTTTGGAATCACCGCCATTATCAGCTGTAGTTCGGTGTTGGACCCGCCGACGTTTATCGGATATTTTCCGGCGGGCGCCGCGGGCACCTTGAAAGTCGTGGTCCAGGAACCGTTGCCATCGGATGTCGCCGAGGCGACGGTGCTGCTGCCGAACTCGATGGGTATTCCTACTTGGTCTGGTGCAAAACCCTGCCCTTTGACGGTCATTGCGGAACCGGGCGGAACCGCCGGGTCCGAGACCAGGGAGATACCCGGCACCACTGATAGCTGTTGCTCGGTTTGATGCCCGCTGGTCCCAGTGGCCCGGACCCGGAGTTGTCCCTTGGGGACCACCGGCACGGAAATTTCCGCGCTCCAGGCGCCCTCCCGATTGGCTGTAGCTTCGGTTTCGCCCAGATCCTTCCCCAGCGATATGGTGATCCGCTCCCGGGCGCCGGCGCCGACCCCGGAGACGGTGACCCGAGCGCTCGGGCGTCCGCTGGTCGGCTGCAGGCTCAGGCTGGGGACCACCCGGAGTTGCACCTTGTCTACGCTCTCCTTGCCAGTCAAAGAGTCGAAAGCTCGAATTGGATGGGATCCTCCGTAGGTGACCGGTACCTGAAAAGACGCCGACCACTTACCCCGATGGTCGGCGGACACCTCGGAGGCTACGGTATTGGTGCCAAAACGAACTGTTATTCCAGATTCTCTGGCTGCGAAGCCGGTGCCGCTGACCACGGCCGTGCCTCCCGGGACCGCCTGCAAAACATCCACCATTATCTTGGGCGTGACCACAAAGGTGTCCCGGTGGGTGCCGCTGGCTGACCCGCTGATCCTTACAACTTGGGAGCCGGAGGGCACCACGGGGACCGTAAAGATATTGCCGAACAGGCCATTGTCGCTGACTACCAAGGACTGCACGACGCGGCCCTGGAATATTATGCTGACTTCATCCTCGGAATGAAACCCCGTGCCCGTGACCTGTAGTCTTGAACCGGGGGGACCGCTGTTTGGGGAAACCAGCACAGCGGGAATAATTGTGAATACCTGGGCCGCCGCGCCCTCAGCGCTAACCCCGTAAAATCTTCCCGGCCTGGCGGGAACCAAAAATGAACCATAGAGGGAGCCCGAATCGCCGGTGAAAGCGTTTCCGACCGGGGCGCCGTCAAAAAGGATGGCCAAATTAGTAGATGGGGGGAACCCGTATCCGGTAACCTTGATTCGTTGCCCAACGATTCCGGAACTGGGGCTCACGGTAATAGTCGGCTCGGCCTCTTGAGCCTGGGCGGTGGGAGCCGGCAGAGCCAGCAGCAGGAACCCCGCTGCCATCAAAATGGCAGTGAGGATCAACCGAAATAGCTGGCTAATAGTAGGCCGCTTATTCAAGGAATGAACGCCTTTTACAGAGTCCCTGAGTCACTGGCTTTTTAGTGGCGCCAACCCTACCATCTCCCCGGGTGGCTAGGCGCCTGAAGCCTGCCAGGGTTCTCGAATATATCTGGGCGCAGAACGTCATATGAACACGCTAACAGATCAACTATTGAATGCGGAGAGTGCTGTCTCCTTACCTTTCTTATTGCTAACATAGCAAGAAGAGGTGAACATTTAGGGGATAAAGAAGGGAATTCATGGTGAACAAACAGTGACCGGCCATTTAATGGTGACAGTAAGCGAGGGCTCCAGCCGGTACTAGGCGGCCCTGACATTGGCAAGAGAGCCAAGTTGCTGGCAGGCGGGGGGGATCCATCTCTCCCGGGGGGTCTCAATTGTCATCAAGGGGATGCCGGAGAAGGGGTTTTTAAAGCTGGTTTCATTCCCTCAGGGCAGGGTGGCCAAGAGGCGATGGGTTACCCCTCCCGACCTCCCGATATCCAAAGAAACGGAGTCCTAAACACCATCTGAGGCCCGTCCGAGGCAAGATGGTTGTCAGTCAGTTGGCAAGGGCCAAAAGCGAGAGCTCCCGTCGCGCGGCGGGAGCCCCTTTTGGATACGACTTTTGGCGCGCCCCAGGATTCGAACCCGCACGCCTGGGTCCGAAGCGCTGTGGGTGGTGGGATTTTCGGTTCTGCCAAATACGGAATTAAAGCAGACAGTCCCCTATTCCGAGGGCACAAACCTCATAGAGAGGGAGTTTACGCAGTGACGGGCATTCGTAGCTGTAAAGCCTTCGCCCAAGAATACGTGTCCCAGATGACCTCCGCAGTTGGCGCACTCTATCTCGATGCGGGACCCGTCCGGATCGGGAAGTCGATTTACCGCGCCTGCAATCTCTTGATCGAACGCCGGCCAGCCGCAATGAGCGTCAAACTTGTTGGCAGACCGATAGAGTTCTGCATTGCAACGACGACAGGTAAAAACCCCATCTTCGTAGAAGTCATCAAACTCTCCACTAAAAGGGGCCTCGGTTCCCTTCCGTTCGATCACATACCGCTCTTCCGCGGAAAGGGCATTGTAGCCTGGTTTGTCCATTATCGATCCTCCTTAAGGCCTGCTCAAGGCCTCCTTCGGGGCTCGGCGCTTTTGGGACGGCCTCCCCGTATATTTGTCCTCGATAGTTGGTTGATGCTAGGCGGTCAAATCTGCCCGTAGTGCTGCAGCCACCACCTGGCGATGTCCACTCTGCGGGCCATCCAGACCTTGGGGAAGCTGCCGGCGTACTGCAAGAACCGCTCCACAGCGCGGGAGCGAGCCGGCCTGCCGGTAATGCGGCAGTGCAAGCCCACGGACATCATTTTCGGGCGAACGCGTCCCTCTTCGTAGAGGCAGTCGAAGGTGTCCTTCAAATATTCGTAGAAATCCCCGGTGCTAACCAAGCCGCCCCGCCAGAACCGGGCGTCGTTGGTCTCCATACTGTAGGGAAGGACCAGCCAGGGCTTTTCCCTCACGGCCACGAAGTAAGGCAGGTCGTCGTTGAACGCCCCGCTGTCGTAGATAAACCCTCCTTCCTCCGCCACCAGTTCCCTGGTATTCACGCTGGAACCGTATCTGGTGAACCAGCCCAAGGGCCTTTCACCGCAAGTCTCGGTGAGCGACGCCACGGTCTTGGCTATCGCCTGGCGCTCCTCCTCCCGCTCCATCAGGTGGTATTCTTCCCACCGGTAGCCGTGGCCGCAGACCTCGTGACCGCGGGCGACCACTTGGCGGGCCACCTCTGGGTTGCGTTCCAAGGCGAGGGCGCAGCAGAAAAAAGTGGCCTTGACTTGATACTTGTCCAGAAGGTCCAGCAGTCGCCAGACTCCGACGCGACTACCGTATTCGAAAAAGGACTCGTTAAAAAGGTCTCGTTGGGCTGGGGGGACGGGTGATGGAACCTCGCCATTGGATTCGTGGTACGGATCGCCATCCAACGGGTTGCGCTCGGAGCCTTCCTCATAGTTGATTACTAGGGAAACGGCGATTTGAGCGTCGTCCGGCCACCGAATTTGAGGAACATCATTGCCGTATCCCACCAGGTCCCGTTCCATCGGCTGGTGCCTCCTTAAAAAAGGAAAGAGTCGCAGAATCGGCCCGCCCGGCGGGCTCCAGATCGGCGGCTATCAACTGGGAGGGTATTACATGAATGGTGGCCTCTGGTCGAACCAGCGGGCCGCCTGCTCGTAGGCGTAGGCCACCCGAAAGATGCCCGGCTCGTCAAAGGGCTTGCCCGCCACCTGCATACCAATGGGCAGACCGGAGGCGGTGAACCCACCGGGTACCGAGATTGCCGGAAGCCCGCTGAGGTTGAAGGGCGCGGTAAAGCTGGGACCTCGCGCGGTGCTGGTGGCGTCGTAGCCCTCGAAGGGCGCGGCGGGCTGGGTCATGGTGGGGGTGACCAGTACATCCACCTTCTGGAAGGATTGGGCCAGCTCTCGATTGAAAAGCTTCCGGACCCGCTGGGCCTGCACATAGTCGCTGGCCGTAAGCAGGCCGCCGATACGGAACCGGGCCCGAACCATCTCGCCGAACTCGTTGGCGCGGCTCTTCAGGTTCTTCTCATGAAAGGCAAAGGCCTCGCTCAGCATGATTACCGAGTTAGCCGCCCGTACGTATTCCAGGCTGGGTATGGTAACTTCCTCCAGGTGGGCGCCCAACCTTTCTAGAACGGTCAACCCTTTTTCCACCGCGGCCAGAGTCTCTGGATTCGCCCCCCCGTCTTCGGCAAAAAAGAAGTGGCGAGGCACGCCGATGGTAATCCCTTTAATGTCCTGCTTCAGCCCGGCAGCGTAGTCTGGGACCGGCGCGGCGCTGGTGGTGGGATCTCTGGGGTCGTATCCCGCGATAACCCCCAGCATATGCGCCGCGTCCTCCACCGTCCAGGTCATCGGACCGCAGTGGTCCTGGGACCAACTAAGGGTTACCACTCCGGCCCGGCTTACCCGTCCGTAGGTGGCCTTAATCCCGACGATGCCGCACAGGGAGGCGGGTCCTCGGATAGAGCCCCCGGTGCAGGAACCCAGGGCACCCATGCACTGACCGGAGGCCACCGCGGCGCCGGAGCCGCTGCTGGAGCCACCGGTGATATGGGCCAGATTCCAGGGATTTCGCGCCGGAGGGAAGGGAGTGGTGAAATCCGGTCCACCCAGGGCATACTCGTGCATGGCCAACTTTCCCAGCAGAATGCCCCCGGCATTCTTGAGCCGGGCCGTGGTGGTGGCGTCCTCGGTGGGCACCCGGTCGATATCGACGCGGGAGCCGGAGGTGGTGCGAATGCCGGCGGTGTCGTAAAGGTCTTTCAGGGCAAAGGGGATGCCGTGCATGGGGCCTTTGTAATGACCTTGAAGAATTTCAGCCTCGGCGACCCGAGCGTCGGCCAGGGCCTCTTCCGCCAGGATGGTTATAAAGGAGTGGAGCTGGTCGTTGGTGGCCTCTATGCGGTCTAGGAAAGCGCGGGTTAGCTCCACCGGCGACAACTCCTGCCGCTGCAGCAAGGCCCCAGCCTGGCTGATGGTCAAATAGTGGAGATCGGCGTTTGTGGTGGCCACCTTTATTGCCTCCTTAAACGGCTGATTCGCGTTTTAAGACCTAATCCGCTGAAATCCGGCTATGCTGGCGGGGCCGGAGGCCAGTCGGGGTGGAAGGTCATCCCCATCTCTTCCGCTCCCAAGTCTATGGAGTGAAGGATTTCGGTATATTGAGAATACAAGTCATAGAGGGGTTTCAGGTCCTCCAATTCTTGAACTGTCATCCCCAGACCGGCACGTTCGGCCATTAGCCGGAATTCCTCAAAACTGACCCCTGGCTCATCGGCAGAGGACATTATTTCCTCCTAAGGTCAATGTAACTATAGGTATACCTACGCCCGTTTTCCGACGGTCGAAATTTTGGGGCGAGAGCAATTTACTAGGGGCGATATTTGTCCCCTTCTTCCCTGGTAATCCGACCCGAAGCCATGAGCCACATACGGGATATCTCTGGGCCCATGAATTTAAAGGTGCCTCGTAGCTCTTTCTGTAAGTTCGGATAGGCGTTCCCGGTGAGGACGTTGTAAAACCAGGCGCAGAAACTGCCATGCTCCGACCGAAGACTCCGGGCAGTACGGGCGTTTTCTACAGTAGCCTGAATTTTCAGGCGATTTCGGATAATGCCAGCGTTATTTCTGAGAGCCTCCACATCCTCTGGGCCCATTGCGGCAACAGTATTGATGTCCCAATCGTAGAAGGCCGCTCGAAAGCCATCCCTCTTGTTCAATATCATTTTCCAGGTCAGTCCTGCCTGGAAAACCTGCAGGCTCATAACTTCGAACAGGGTGTTATCGTCGTCCACTCGCTTACCCCAGATGGTATTTACGTACCACTCCCTTAAAGGGTCGTGCGGAGCAGACGGATCGTGGGGTGTTTCGTGGGGCATCTTTTTTACCTAATTTCTTATGGTGAACCGGGTAGATTAGGACTGGTTTGGGCAATTGGACTACCCTGGCCCCATATCCTTTTTAGGGTGTTGGGTTCAGAGCAACGGCAGTCCTCGGGGCCAGCGGGGGCGGCGGTAGCAGCGTAGGGGACGCTGGAGCGCATCCTAACCCAACAAGGGAGGCCAGAATCAGAACTGGAAGTAGTGTCCTCATCCGCGCCACTATATCAAAGCGCTAGGACCTGTGCAAAAATAAAGGCCCTCGATTTCTCGAGGGCCTTTTTGGTTTTAGGGCAATAAAAAGGTCCCGTTTTTGAAGGGCATTTTAATGTATAGCACATCTGGCCCTGTTTTGCCTACCCCTTTTGCACCTCAATTTTCAAATCAATTTCGAAGACCATAGCCAGTGGGGTGCAAAGAAGCTATGGTGGACGGCATTAAATCAATCTTTGAGCAAGCTCGCCAGCCGATGGGAGATGCCTGATAATGAAAGTCTTGGTGATAGGCGGAACCGGCAACATTAGCCGGGAAGTAGCTTCTGCCCTGTTGGGGGCAAATCATGACGTTGTACTGTTTAACCGGGGTAGGAATCCAGATCCTCCTCCCTCCGATATTCGGGTCCTAATTGGAGATCGACGAAATCGCGCCGATTTTGCCAGAACGATGTCGCTGGAACATTTTGATGCTGTAATCGATATGATTTGTTTCAACGCCGAAGACGCGGCCTCATCAATCAGGGCCTTTCGGGGCCGGGTGGAGCATTTCGTTCATTGCTCCACGGTAATGACCTATGGTCCCCCCTTCGCGGGAATCAACTTGGATGAAACCGCCCCATTGAGTGGAATCTCCAAATACGCTTTGGGGAAGATAGCAGCGGATGAATTGTTCCTACGGGCTTATTCGGACGACCATTTTCCGGTCACCATTTTCAAACCCTCTTTGACTTTCGGGGCAAACATTCTATTACCCCAAGCTGGCGGTGATGGTGGCTGGATACACCGGCTCCGGCAGGGCAAGCCCATCTTATCCGTCGGCGATGGCCTGAACTATTTCCAGTTTCTCCCTTCCCAGGATGCGGGAATCGCTTTCGCGGCAGTGCTGGGACGAAAGCAAAGCTTTGGGGAAGTCTACAACCTGGTTCATCCAATTCCCAGGACTTGGGATCATTGGCACCAGGAAGTAGCTGAAGCTTTAGGTGTTGAGGCAAAGCTGGTTCACGTCCCTCAGGAGATTCTAATGGCTATATCGCCGGCTAGGTTTGGTCAGCTAAGGGAAAACTTTGGACATACCCAGGTGTTCAGCGGTGCTAAGCTCGCAGACTGTGTGCCCGAGTTCCAACCGGCAGCATCCCTGGTCCCCAGCATCACACGGAGTGTTGCCTGGATGGACCAGCACAGCTTGGTTCCAGCGACTCACGACGGTGATCTGGAAGACAGGATAATCGCGTTAATGAAGCAGTTGCCGTCCCGCCTCGCTAAATAACGTACAACCCTACCCACGGCCAAGGGAAACCATGCCATGGTCCAGCAGGAAGTTCCAGCTATCCCCCATGCAAGAAATGGTGCCTTGGTCCACCAGCGGCTACCTACCACGCTTATCCTTCAACACCCACTCCCTAGCTACAGCCTTGGCGTTGACGGCTATGGGACAATCTCTATTGTGGCCTGCAGTCTGGTGGAGGGATAGTAACGGGTATGAAATACGATGTTATCGTGGTCGGCGGCGGATCGGCCGGTTCGGTAGTAGCCGCCCGGCTGGCGGAGGATGCTGGGCGCTCAGTTCTACTGTTGGAGGCGGGACAGGATTATCCAGACCCTCAAATGCTTCCCGAAGCGGCGCGCGACGGTGGCTCCACCAGGGGCGAAGCGATAGACTCGCCCATATCCTGGTCCCTCAGGGGCACTATCAACGATGAACAGCGTGAGATAAACGTGGCCCAGGGCAAAATAATTGGCGGGTCAGGCTCCATTAACGGACAGGTATATCTGCGGGGACTGCCTGAGGACTTCGAGAACTGGGCGTCGTGGGGCAACGATGAGTGGACCTACCCCAAGGTCCTGTCCTACTACCGGAAGGTGGAAACCGACTTGGACATCCGCGACGACTTCCACGGCACCGAAGGCCCCATGCCCATCGTTAGACGCGAGAATGAACCCTGGCCGGCTATCCAGAGGTCCTTTTACGATGCCTGCATGGAGATGGGCTATACCTACAGCGAAGACATGAACGGCCCCAACCCCTCGGGAATTGGCGCCATACCCATGAACAACCGGGATGGGCTCAGGATGAGCACCAATCTCACTCACCTGACGCCCATGCGTCATCGCCTCAATCTGACTATACGGGGCAACGTGTTCGTCCGCCGGGTGTTGTTCGAAGGCTCCCAGGTCGTCGGGATAGAGGCGGAGAGCGGCGGAGAGATCTTCCTTATCAACTCAGACTCGGTAGTTTTGAGCGCCGGCGCTCTGAAGTCGCCCCACATCCTGATGCTTTCCGGCATCGGGCCCAAGGACCAGTTGGATCAGTTCGGAGTCCCGGTGATCAAAGACCTGCCCGGCGTGGGCGCCCAGCTCTGGAATCACCCCATGTCATCGGTATCTTTTGCGGTCAAAGACGGCGTCGAGATGGCCTCCAACGCCGGGGCGCTGCGCTTCGGACTGCGGGTAACCTCCGAGGCGCCTTCCCAGTCCAACGACGTCATGCTCCACACCATGGGGGTTTTCAATGTGATGACCGGCGAGGTAGTGCCGAAACGCACCGCCCGCATCGCCTGCGCCCTGGAACTGCCCAAGGGCTCGGGTTGGTTGCGCCTGGCCTCCGCCGATCCCACGGTACAGCCGTCTTTCAACTACCGCTACTTCCATGACGACAACGACATCCGCCGCATGCGGAACGCAGTCCGATTGGCCGCTACTATATTAGAATCCGACGCCTACAAGGACACGGTCGAGGGGCGGATCGCGCCAACCGATGAGGCCCTGTCCGGAGACGAGAGCCTGGACCAGTGGATTCGGGAGAACGTTGGCTCTTCCCGACACGTATCGGGCACCTGCAAAATCGGGCCGGATTCGGACCCTATGGCCGTGGTGGACCAGCATTGCCGGGTAAAGGGAGTTACTGGGCTGTGGGTGGCCGATTCGTCGATCATCCCTCAGGTGACCAGGGCCAACACCAACGCGACGGCGATCATGATTGGGGAAAGGGTCGCCGACTGGGTGGCGGGCGTTTAGCCTGGTCAGCCAGAGCGCTGGGAAAATCGAAGGTTATCCGGGTCCGCTTGGGTGCCTGTATTTAAAGATATTCGGGCATATTCCGGCATAGCGTAATTCCCGGCACGTCATTCCGGCGCAGGCCGGAATCCAGCGTCATCTACCCATCAACCAGGGGGTGGCATCTGGGCTCCGGCGAAAGCCGGAGCGACGAATACATCGCCACAGGGCCTATCGATGCCTTTGACACAGGCCCTTAGGTACAAGTTTTCCTCTTGGGCTGAGGCTTCCTGGTGTTTGTAGGCCATCTAGCGTCAGGAAACCATGTCCGAGGGCAGATGGTCCAAGCGGTTTAGCCAAATCACTTCGGTGGCGTTGCCCCTCTGGATGCTGATGCGGGAAATTCCCGCGTTATTGTGCCGGTAGTAGATGTGGTTCCCGGGGAGCTGGTCCAGCAGCGCCTTGAACAGGATGTTCATGAAGGTGCCGTGGCTAATAATAGCGACCCGGTCCTCGGTGTTGGACATGGCCGCCAAGTCTTCAGCCACCCGGATGGCCCGTCCGGCAGCGGTAGGAGGGTCTTCCCGGTCCCGGTTCCACCATCCTTTTTCGGTAATCCGGGGTGGTAGCTGGTAGTCCGGGTATTTGGCTAGTATCTCCGATCGGGTCATACCCGGGTACCCCACAGATCCCCGGCCTTCTCCATGTTCGAGAAACATTCCCCCGCGCTCGTGAATGTCGACCCAGACCTGGGGCATCAGCCCCAAGGCTTCCTTGATCGGATGGGCAGTTTGCAGGCTACGCAACATGGGACTACAGTAAAGCTCCGTAATTCCGTAACCCCTTCTCGCTACGGCCCTGGCGGAGCCCGGTGCTGCTCCGGGAACAAGGTCCTGGGTGGCGCCCGTGGCCAGGTGCTGGGCAAGGATCTCCGCCTGCCGCTGCCCTAGTTCGGTAATTGGCGGGTCCACAACCCGCTCGCGGTTATCGCTCAGGGAATTGTTGCCTGATTCGGCGTGACGAATGACGAATAGCTCGATGTTGCACCTCGTTTCCGGAGTAATGCAGGGTTCTGTTTATCATATTACCTAGCCAGACTTGGTCATTCTCCATCCGCAGCCAGCACCGCGCTAACGGCGGCCCGGTAAGCTGCCAGCAGGGGGCTGATAGCATCAAATCCCCGGTAGTAAACCGTATCTGGTCGCCCGAAGAGGCAATGATAGCCGCGGAGTCTCTCCGCCGAATCCTGTCTGGTCCCGAACCGGTAACCCGCCTCACACATCGCTTCCAATAGCGTTTCCAGGTGGGGCTGAGCCGGCATCCAGTCCTGGTCAAAACCCTGGTAGCAAGCAGGCTGACACTGGCACAGCCCTGGGTCGGCAACGTGGGCCGGCAGACGTTGGTTATGGCATCGACGCAGCCCCTCCAGGCGTTCCGCCAGGAAGATGTTCATATCATCTAAGCCCACATTTCCCATATGGCTAAAAAGCTTTCTCAGTAATTCGTCGATGGTCTTTCAACCATTGTCTAATTATGGGCCCTTTTTGCGTGTTCCCAGCTATAATAACTCTATGATATGTCACTTTGCAGTAAGATGCCG
>JAKZUA010000097.1:0-3672 GCA_047516825.1 Dehalococcoidia bacterium | reverse complement strand
GCCGTCTTCGGCTGCAAAGAGGTGGAGGAAGCCATGATGGCTCATCCCCATTTCAGCGCTCCCTTGGGTGGACCCAACCGCGGCCGGGGCATCGCCGTGGGATTCCGCTGGCAGGGAGGCCAAACTTCCTCGGCGACAATCAACGTCAACAATAGCGGAACCATCAACCTCATTACCGGGTCGGTGGACATTGGCGGCACCCGGACCGCCGTAGCGATGCAGGCGGCGGAGACGCTGGGCTTGAATTCCGAGGACGTTTTCCCCACCGTTGGCGACACCGATGCCGTCGGTTTCACCGCCAACACCGGCGGGAGCCGCACCGCCTTCGACACAGGCCTGGCGGCCATTGCCGCGGCCGAAGAGGTGAAGAAGCAGATGGCCAGTCGCGCCGCCCTGATCTGGGAGGTGCAGGACGAAGATGTAATTTTTGAGGATGGCACCTTTGTCTGCTCCAAAAACCCTTCCGACCGGCTGACCTTCAAGGAGCTGGCGGGAAGGCAGATGCGCACCGGCGGCCCCATCACCTGTTCCGCCTCGGCCAACAGCACCGGAGTCGGCCCCATCTTCGCCGGGAATATCTTCGACGTGGAGGTGGACCCGGACACGGGCAAGGTGGAGATTTTACGCGCCACCGCTTTCCTGGACTCCGGGCGCTCGGTGCATCCCAGCTTCGTTGAGGGGCAGATGCAAGGCGGGACGGTGCAGGGAATCGGCTGGGCACTAAACGAAGAGTACTTCTACACTCAGGACGGCGCCATGGCCAACGCCAGCTTCTTGGATTACCGCATGCCCATCACCCTGGACGTTCCGATGATCGATTGCGTGGTTATCGAAGTGCCCAATCCCCGCCATCCCTACGGCCTGCGGGGAGTGGGGGAAGCGCCTATAATTCCGCCCCTGGCCGCCCTTTCCAACGCCATCTATAACGCCACCGGAGTGCGGATGCGCAAGTTGCCTATGTCCCCGACCGCCATCTTGGCCGCCCTGGCGGAGGAGAAGGGCCAGGGGTAGGCCCCGTATAATCGCTGGGTGATCACGTAGGGGCACGGCATGCCGCGTGCCCCTACTTTTCATATAGAAGCGGTATACGCCTGGGGTCTGGCCTTACGGCGGGAACACCGCGAGACACTTGGTGGAGTTGAAGATGTAGGTTTCGTAGTAATCCACGATCTCCGGCTTTCGCCCCAGCTCCGACATGGCTCCCGCCAAGCACATCCAGTTCAGCATCTCCTGCTGGCCGGCATCCTCTATTTGCGGCGTGGAAATCCTGCTCCAAGCAGCATAATCCCCATCCTTGAGCTCCTCGAACCGGGCGCGGTCCGACTCAACGTCCGGATACAGCCAGTGGTTCTTGGGAGTCAGGAAGGCGTGAGACCAGCTGGAAGAGGCTATCAGGGCAACTCGCCAGGGGCTGGCCTTCAGAACCTCAGCCGTGGCCGCGCCCACCTCCATGCAACGCTTGGGAGACGGACCGGGCGGGTCGGGCTCCTTCTCATATTCCTTGGAGCCACCCCGATTCTGAATGACCTTGCTGCCGTAGCAGTTGACCAGCATCGGAACCACCGGATATTTGAACTCCTTGTTTCTATCGTAGTCCAGGTAGAGCAGGGTGTTGAGAATAGCATGGCCCAGGCCGGGCTGGTGCAGCGGCTTGTAGGCGTAGGACATGTCTATCCCGTGGTCGATTAGGCCGGTGACCAGGGCTCGGGCGGCCTTGGTGTTCCCTGGGTAACGGAAGGTCTGCTCCGCCGGCTCATTCCAAACGTTGCGGCGAGCGCTGCCATCCTTGTTGGCGAAGGGCTGACACTCGAACTTGTCATACGCCAGCACGCAAAAGGGAGGAATGATATCCTCCTTGAAGTTCTCGTATTGGTCGTCGCCCCAAACCAAAACGAAGTCCGGGTTAAAGGCGTCCAACTCCTCCCGCAGCTTGCCGAATCCCTTGACCATTCTGTCCCGCAAGCGCTTGGCGGAGGCCAGGCCTTCGTCCTCCCCGTACTCGATACGCATCGGTTCCGGCCAGTTGGTCGGGATCTTCATTTCCGCCGGAACTTTGTCGTTTTCCCGCAGGGTCCGCTTGAGGGAAGATTCTCCATCCTCGTCCGGCCGGATTAAAGAAGGAGAGTGGGTCAAGCCCAAACCTAATATTTCCGCCATTTCAACCTCCTATGGAACGGCCCGTCGTGCTCGTTGACACCATCCAAAGCTCGTGATTCCCAGGTCTTAAACTGACCCGGCCAAGTACCGCCAGTTTACCGCCGGGGAAGCCATAGCGCAACACGCGTCCACTCCAGTTTTATTTTATAAAGACCGGGATTGGAAAATCCTTCTGGAGGGATGTAAAATCTCCGTACTTAAACAGGACCTTATCCAGCCCACGGGTCCCCTCTAATTACGGTGCCGATTAAAACGCTGAGGTGCTTCCCTTGGAAGTCGACGTCCACACTCATATTTGGCCCGACCGCATCGCTGAAGCGACCCTGGAGTCGATGACTCGAACCGTAGGGCTGGAGGCCATCGCTCCCAATACCATCGCCGGGATCAAGGCCCACATGGCCGATTCCGGAGTAGACAAATCCATCGTTCTCGGCGTAGTGGAGCGCGCCGACCAGGTGCGCCGGGCCAACGACTGGCTCATCAGTATCCAGGACGAGCAGCTGGTGCCCTTCGGGGCGATGCATCCGGATTTGGAGGACAAAGGGGCTGAGATTGCCCGGCTGAGGGAGAGCGGCATCAAGGGAATCAAGCTGCATCCTATGATCAACAGGTTCTATCCGGACGACCCCAAGATGTTCCCCATCTACGAGGAAATGGGCGAAAGCATGGTGCTGGAAATCCACTGTGGGCGATTGCCCCTCTGCCAAGAACATCAGGAACATCAGTCAGAAACCCAAGCAGAGCACCAGCCGGTTTTCGCCGCTCCGGAGCGGATCATGAACGTGGTCCGGCAGTTTCCCAGACTTCGGGTCATAGCTCTGCATTTGGGTGGGTTTTACATGCTGGATGAAGCGGAACGGGAGCTGATCGGAAGAGAGAATATTCTGATCGACACCACCTGGCCCCCGTCCTTGCGGGAGCTAACGCCCCGGACTCTGACCAGAATCATCAACAAGCACGGCGCCCACAAAGTTTGCTTCGGTACCGACTTTCCGCTGGCCAGCCAGCGCTCGGAGGCCGAGTACATCCTGAGTTTGCCCCTGCCCGACAGCGCTAAAGAGGGGATTTTGGGTGAGAACGCGCGGCAGTTTATTGGTCTTTGATTTTCGCCATCCCGGCATCTTTACTCTCACGTCCGGCCTCTCCCTGGTACCCCAAGGCGGCCCCGAAATCTCGATATGCTGAACCGGTCGGCACTCCCTCGTTTCCAAGCCGGGATGGTCAGTCTGTTTAACTTATGTAAAGCGGCTCCAAACCCTTTTCCCCACGAGCAATTCGATATACAATATTGGAGTCCTGCCCCGGCGCTAATAAATCATTTCAAACCGGCCCATGTCTTTCCAAAGGAGCGGAGTCGATGTCAAATCGAGAGGATATTGCCTTGATGGCCCACCTGATGCGGCGGGCCGGATTTGGAGCCACCCGCGCCGAGCTGGAGGAACGGGTTGCCAAGGGCTACGAAGCGACTGTGGAAGAGTTGCTAAACCCGGAAAGCCAGGAACCGGTGGATGACGA
>JAKZUA010000096.1:0-8272 GCA_047516825.1 Dehalococcoidia bacterium | reverse complement strand
TGCGTGGGGGCAGCCCATCTGGTTAAGACATCCTTAGGATCTCTGGACTGCGGCGGTTTCGTCAGCCTCGCTCCCGGAACCTGAAACTACCATGCTGAATTGCTGCCGATACCCCCAGCACCAGGCCAATCAGCGAAGCGCCATAGGATAGGAAGCTAAGAACAAAGCTGGGATTCAAGATTTGGATGACCATCAGAAAAGCCAACGCCATTCCTCCCGTGAGAAGGCCGAAACCCGTGAGAAGAAGCATCATGGGGATTCCTGCTCAGTCCGGTACAGCCAGCAGGCCACCCGGTGCCCTGGCTGAGGTTCTAGCTCGGGCGGTTCCTCCACGTCGCAAAGCCCCTTCATGAAAGCGGGACATCGGGGATGGAACCGGCACCCGGATGGAGGGTTGAGCAGGTTGGGGGGTTCTCCCGGCGGGATATCTTTGAAGGTTTTGGCGTTTTGCGCGTCGGGATCGGGAATGGCGGCGATGAGCGCTCTGGTATAAGGGTGCAGGGGACTGTCCAGCAGGTCCTCCACATCCGCCTGCTCCACAATCTTGCCAGCGTACATTACCATGATGCGCTCTACAAAGTATCGCACCGTGGAAAGATCGTGAGTGATGTAAATCAGCATAAGGTTGTGGAGGCGTTGCAGGCTCTGCAGCAACTCCAGAATCTCCACGCGCACCGAGGCGTCGAGCATGGATACCGGCTCGTCGGCCACCAGCAGCCCGGGCTGTAGTATCATGGCGCGCGCGATGACCAGACGCTGCTGCTGCCCTCCGCTAAGCATGTGGGGAAACTTGGGAAGGAAGTCTTCTACAGGGGTTAGTTTCACTTCGTCCAGCGCCTGCTCGATGCGTCGCGATCTCTCCGCGCGTCGCGATCTCTCCGCCTTGTTGTTGACCTTGTTGATGGCCAGCGGTTCTCCCAGGATGCGCCGCACGCTCATAAACGGTGGTAGCGCGCTGTAAGGGTCTTGCTGCACGTAGCCTACCTGGGACCGGTACCACCGCAGCTCGCTTGACCTCAGGGCATCCAGGCGCTTACCTTCAAATATGACTTGGCCGCTTGCCGGGCGGTACAAGCCGAGGATGGTTTTGGCCAGGGTGGACTTACCGCAGCCGCTCTCTCCAACCACGGCAGTGGCTTGTCCCTGTTCCAGGTTGAAGCTCACGCCGTCTACGGCGCGTACTACCCCGGCCCGGCCAAAACCCCACCGCCTCAGCTCAAACCATACGTGCAGGTCTCTGACCTCAAGGGAAGCCTCAGCTTGCATCACAACCTTCATTCGCGCCGGCAGGATACAACCAGCACTTCACCCATTGCTCCGGCTCCACCTCCACCAGGGGTGGGTCTTCTTGGCACCGGTCAAAACGAAAAGAGCATCGCGGCGCAAAACGGCAGCCTTCGGAGGGACCGATAAGGCTGGGTGGCTGGCCCGGGATGAACTCCGGTTTGCTCCCTCCATGGAGCCTGGGTACGCTGGCCATCAGTTTCCGCGAGTAAGGATGGCGAGGCTCGTGGAAGAAACTAGCAGAGTCACTCAGTTCCACCAGTTGCCCGGCGTACATGACCGCTACCCGGTTGGCCAACTCGCTGGAGGTGGCGATGTCATGGGTGATCACCAGAAAGCTACTCCCCACCTCTTCTTTGATACGCTTGAGCACATTCATGATGGTGGCCTGGGTCAGCACATCCAGGGCTGAGGTGGGTTCGTCCATTATGACGAGGTCCGGACTTGCCACCAGCGCCATGGCGATGACCACCCTCTGCCTCATGCCGCCGCTTAGCTCGAAGGCGTAGCGGGACAAAAATTCCATCGGAACCCCTACCGACCGCAACATCTCCCCTGCTCGGTCCCCCGCTTCCTCCCGGCTCATGCGCCGGTGAGTCGTCAGCGGTTCCATCACCTGCTCCCCAACCTTGATGACCGGATTCAAAGAGTTCTGAGCTGCCTGGGCCACCAGGGACATGCCGGACCAGCGTACCTGTCGCCGGAAGCTCTCCTCGTCCAGAGACATCAGGTCAGCGCCATTAAGCGAGACTTGTCCGTCATAGGTATGCACGTTGCGGGGAAGGAGCCTCAACATGGCCCTGGCCAGGGAGCTCTTGCCGCAACCTGACTCACCCAGCACCGCCAGCGCTTGGCGGTGGTCCATGGCAAAGCTTACCCCGTCCACCGCTTGAACTACTCCTGTGGTGGTGCGGAAATAGAGGCGCAGGTCCTGAACTCGGAGGAGGGTATCGGTTTTCATAGCTCCCTTAGCCTGGGGTTGAAGATGCGGTCCAGGCTAAAACCTACCAGGGCAAAGCCAAGCCCGGTGAACATCAGCAGCACGGCGGGCGCCAGCACCCAGTAGTATTGCCCCTTGTAAAGGGCGCCGTTCGATTGTGCGTCGTTGAGCACCTTGCCCCAGGTGGGCAGCACCGGGTCGCCGAGTCCTAGGATGGCCAGGGAAGCTTCCAGAAAAACGAAGGAGGGTATCAGAGTGACAAACCCGGGCACCAGCACCGGGATGACCCTGGGTACCATGTAAAGAAGAATGATGCGCCGGTTACTGGCCCCGTAGGCCTGCGCCGCTTCGATATAGGGGGCCTCCCGTACCTGTAGGAAGATGGCCCGGTATACCTTGATGGAAGCGCTGAAGATGCCCAGCAAGATGACTATTCCCAGGATCAGCCAGATGCTCCGAGAGTATAACGTTCCCACCATGATGAGTATGGCCAGGACGGGAAGGATCAAGATCAACTCGGTGATCCGTTGTATGGAGGCGTCGATCCATTTCCCGTACCATACGCCGATGGCGGCGATAACCAGGGTACTGATGCTGGAGCCTACGGCGGCCAGCAGACCGAAAGCCAGAGCGACGGCCGCCCCCCAGTACAGCGCCACGGTGATGTCCCGGCGGAGGTGGTCGGTGCCGGCCAAGCCGTGCACTTTGCCGTAGACCACCATCCTCACGTCTAACGTGGCCGCTGGCTCAAACAGCAGCCCCTCCACCAGCAGGCTATATTGGCCCTTCAGAGGCTTCGCAGCCTCCGCGGACGGGCCTGCTCCGCCCGCTCTGTCTTCTAGGATCGAAGCCGAAGGGTCGGCAAAGAGCCCTACCTCCGGGGATTGCCCGTCCAGTTGGCGGGCGAGTTGACGGTCCAGGGATACCGAGTACCTCTCCGAAGGTTCTACGCTCCGCTCTCCCAAGGACATCTGCCTACCGTCCGGCGTCAGCCAAAATAGGGTGACGTGAGGAGCCTTCTCGCTGAACCCGGCGTCGAAAAACAGGGTCAGCTCACTGGGATAGTCGTCATAGGGATAGTCGAACTCCAGGGAGATCCGGACGCTTTTCACGCTATCAGATATCTGGTCTATCCGCTTGACGTCCCCGTTCCGGCTGTCCAAAACTATCGTTTTGGGCAGGTTGCTCCTCGAGAACAAGTTCACCCACGCCGGCTGGGCGTTCCTGGGGGTCTCTATCCAGATGCCCTCGCCACCCCGCCAGAGCCGTATCGCTTCAGGATAGGGGATGGCGATTACACCGTACAGGGCTATTCCTCCCAGGACCGCAATGATGGCCAGCCCTAACATAGCGGAGGTGTACCGGGGCAATTCCCGCAGCGCGCTTATCACCTTCTGCTCTCCCCAGTGATATTAACCCTCGGGTCCACCAGGGCGTAGAAAATATCCAGCAAAAAGACCGTGAAGGCCAGCAAGTAGGCGTAAATCACCACCGAAGCCAGAATCACCGGAATGTCAAACTGGCCGATGGCCTGAAACAGGAGTCTGCCCAGGCCCGGCCAGTTAAATATCGTCTCCAGGATGATGGAGCCACTCCACAGACCAATAATCCCCAGAGCGAAGTTAGTGATGATAGTGGGTAGGGTGGGGCGAAGGATGTACCGGCGCTCAATTACCCTCGAGGGCAGCCCCTTGGCCTTGGCCATTTCCACGTAATCCTCGCTGGCGTAGATAAGAAAGAAGGTCCTCCAGGAATATACGGATAGAAAGATGGCGCTGATAACCAGGGACGCGACTGGTAATACCATGTGCGTCAGCAGGCTGAGGGAGTAGGTCAGGATGTTCTCCGGAGGCGGCGCGTCGACCATACCGCCGAAGGGCAGTACCCTCAGCAACGAGGCAAAGATGAGGATGAGGAATATCCCGTAAAACCAGGAGGGAGCGGCAGAAGTGGGAGCCAGGGCTACCACCGTCCGGTCCAGGAAGCTCCCGTAACGCCGGGAGAGGAAAAGGGCCAGGAAAATGGCCACGAAGAAGAGCAGGAAGAAAGTGGTGGCAAAGAGCAGCAGGGTGGCCGGCAGGCGCTCCAGCAGGATGAGGCGCACTTGTCGGGAGCCGCTGTCGCTGGTGAGCTGTTCAGCGCGTCCCAGGTTCAAGGTGAGGGCGTCGGTCAGGTAGGTGAAACTCCGCCAGATGAAGGGGTTGTCCAGTCCCAGACGCCGTTTTTCCAGCTCTACCTGCTGTTCGATAAAGTTACTTAGCTCGCTGGATGGCAGGGCCTGAAGCTCTGGGTTGGACCGGACGCGGGTCCCTGCGGCCTCCCGCGCCTGGGCGATGCGGATGTTGTCCACGTGGCCGCCCATGTTGGTAATGATCACCGCCAGGTAAACCCCTACAACCACGGTGATCAGCAGCGCCGCCGCCCGCTGGAGGGCGTAGCGAGCTACTCTTATAGAGGTGTCAGAGGCAACTACTCTGCGGTACCCCTGCAGCCACTTCAGCCGGTGGAGGGACAATCTCGCCATGTCATTTCTGCCGTTTTACGACCCTTTCCGGCTCTATGGACCTATTACCACGAAGGAGAAACTGTTGAAGGAAGGAATACTCACCGGCTTGACCGATAACACCACTTCAAGACGAGTAGACCCAGTCTCCAGACCCGCGGTTTGCTCCGGGGTTAGGACTGCCTCCCATATCCCATCCCTGGTCGGATTAGCATCGGCCATCATTATCAACTCTCCACGAGCATCCTGCACCAGGAACCGCGCGAACTCCACGTCGCCAACGGGGTAGGGCTCGCCTTTGAAGGTCACTTCTACCTGGAACCGGGCTTCCTCCCCGGCGTTAACCCTCGTCGGTCCGGAGATATCCACCTCCGGAATCCTGGGATCGCTGAAGCGCTGCCACTTGTCCCGCGCGTCCGGGTGCCGGTCAAATCGACGAATTACCACAATTTTCTCTGTGGTATGCACCGAGTCCAGGTAAAAGGGCCCCTGGCCTACCCAGAAATGCCCTCTGGCCTGACGCCACTCACCCAGCAGTTGGTGGCGCTCCCTGGCTTCGGCGGCGCTGATGTATTGGCCTGCGGTATTCTTGTAGGGTATAAACCCCTCCTGCTGGGCCTGGACGTTATAGCGCTCCAGAATAGGCAGGCTGGGTCCGGCGATGTAGCTCATCCACTCCACTTCAAGCTGGTCCGCCTTGCTGGAAGAAAAAGCCAGCTCCCGGTTCTGCTCCGCCAGCACGCCGAGGGCCAGGCTGGGCCAGGGCGTTGAGGTAAACAGGTAGCCAGCCCGGGTGCCTGCGATGGTCTCGGCGTCGGGAAAAATCTGGTCGCTATAGACTTCCACCACCAGGGGGTCCTCCTGCACAATCCTCAATCCTCGGTAGTGGCCAAAGAAGGTCTCCATTGAGGGCACCTCGGCTTCATCAAAAATAGGGCTTTCGGGCTTGACCCGGTCAAAGAGCATGATGAAGCTGAGCACCATGTCTCCCAGGGACAACTTGCTGCCATCGTGCCACTCGGTTGAGAACAGGTCATCCGGGTAGCGGACCACAGTCTTAGTTCTGGCGTTCAGCCCCTCCGGGTGCTGCTCCCCCACAGTGACGAACCGTTCCTCGGCGGCATCCCAGTCAATCCAGGCATCGGCTGGCACCTCAATGGAAGGGACAAAATTTAGCTCCAGCCAGTCATGGGTCTTGGTAACCGGCGTTCCATCCTCCACGGACACCGCTGCATGCTTCAACCGCTGTGGCCAGGAGAGGCCTGTGAAGGGGTCCGGCAGAGTAGCGCCCTCGGTGGTGGCACGCATAATCATTAGATCATAGATCCAGTTAGTGCCTGCCAGCGGGTTCCAGGGCTCCGTCAAGATGCTGGGAGTTGCGAAGGTCACTCGGTTATTTTCTTGCCCCACATCAGTAAAACCCAGGGTGTAGGGCCAAAGCCCCGAGCCAGAAACGCCACCTGCCAGGTCGGCCGCCAAGTTGACCTCCTTCCGGTGGGGCCACACGCTGATGGTATCCACCAGCCATATTCGGAATGAGTCCTCCAGGGCCAGCTCCACTGCCCTGGCCATGAGTCGCTGGCGATCTTCCGAGGTAGCATAATCCCGACGGCCCAGCACGTCTGCTAGTTCGTCGAACTCCGGCGCCGGCGCGTAGGCCTGCCAGAGGGGCTCCGGCCGGCCTCTAGGAGTGTAAAAGAAGTTGAAGTTACCCGCCTGGTCCCGGCTGATAGCCGTGGAAATCCAGCCGCCGGTGTAAAGGTGCCACTTTCCATCGGCCGGATCGCCGCCGATCCAAATAGGTGAAGCCTCAGAGGTTGTTTTGTATTGACGGTCCACGGTGAATCCCACCTCTTCCAAGAGAGTGGAGATGTAGTCACCGACACCTCTTCTCTCATCCTCCGTTCGGATGAGGAAAATCAGTCGTACGGGCTCCCCCTGGTAATGCCACCGGCCGTCTTGCATTGTAGCGCCCAGCTGTTCCATCTCTCTGGTGATGACAGCCCTGGCCTGCTCGGGGTTATGTCCGTAGCGTATCTCCAGTCCCCTGGCCACGTCGGCCAGGCGGGCGTAATCCGGGAAGATGGTACTCAGGGGTAAATACCGGGGGGCGGCCAGCCCGCCATAAATTTCTTCCACGATATGGTTGCGGTCCACCAGCCAGTTCATGGCTTCCCGGATGGCCGGGACGTGGAAGGGGTTGAGCTCTTCGGTACTGGGGAAGGTGGGACCCACCGGGTTGAACGTAAGCTCGGCAGATGACCCGTAGGAGACGTATTGGTCCATCACTGGAGAATCCTGGATACGTCGCTCGCGTGTCGGATCAGAGGTGCCAAAGGCGTACAGATGGACTTCGCCAGCCTCAATCCTGCCGAGGACCTTGTCGTAGTCCGGTTCTTCGATGAAGACTACTTCATCCACCGGTTGAAGCGCTACCGGAGGGGTGGTGACCTCGGCTTGTGGCCCTGATGCCGACGCTGACGCCGACCCTGGCGCCGTCGTTTGGGTCAAAGTGGGCTCGCCACTGGGCGTCGCCTGGGTTACCGGTGTCTCGGGAGATTCCGCTCCGGTACAGGCAATGGCAAGGATAGCCAGGAACAAGGCGACAGCGCGCCATGAACTTGTGACAACCTTCCGCTTCTGCATCTCCTTACTCCTTCCGGACAAATCGAGCCGACGAACAAACTGTTTCTTTATTGTATCCGGTAAGGCTGAGTCAAGGGAACATCCGTCCGGGGTTTTGAAGTATCCAGGAATCTATGGATACTTCTACCTCTGGGGGAATTCGATCTTCCAAGTCTTTGGTGCTTTAGCTGAGTTCGAGGGCAACCTCATTCGGTACCGAACCAACGCGGGGCTGGCGGCAGCAAGGGCCAGGGGAAGAAGCGGAGGAAGGCCCAAGAAGTAAGTCTCGCGATGCATGCTGCGGGATTTGCTCGTGGTTCATACCACATTTGACTTCCACCGACCACTGCGTGCCCCATTAACTTTGAGGCGTGACAAGCTGATGGGCAAGTTCCTGCAAAGACCAAGAGTTCGGGCAATGGAATTAGCTAGACATATAAGCTGGTAGCCTCGCCCGTGTTATGTCAAAATCTAATCTGGCGAGAGGTTTAGACATTGCCCTTTGGCATGGGAACCCATAAATTACTGCCCCCAAGGGCGAAATATGCATCCTCAGGCCATCGGTTCCCGTAATAGCTCGGCGAAACCCGGCGGACGCTGACAATATGAAACGGTTTTTTGTCCTGGTTATCCTAGTATTACAACGACGGATTTCCAAATGTGATGTCTGGCCCTTCGTATTCGGCCACGAGCGAGCTATCGCGGTAGGTTCATGGCAGTACGTTGTCAGGTTCAAATTGGTCACGAAAACCACCCTGTCAGATAAACTGACGTTGTAATACTAGAAGTCTGGCCGGAAAGCCATTGGCCGGGTTTTGCGCTACGCCAATCAGACGTATTCCAATCTTAGGCGTCACAATAGTACATGTATTACGTTGAAACACCCGCTATTTCATCGATAATCGACGTTATGAAAACGA
>JAKZUA010000095.1:0-28864 GCA_047516825.1 Dehalococcoidia bacterium | reverse complement strand
TTGGACTTGATCGCCTCCGACGAGCGGATCATGCTCGCCTACGCCTGGGACGGCAAACCGATTCCCTTCGATCATGGCTTTCCGCTGCGGATTTGGCTGCCTGACCGATATGGTATGAAGCAACCCAAGTGGATCACCGGGATTGAAGTCACCGGCGAGTACCAGCCGGGCTACTGGGTGGAACGCAGCTGGGACGAGGTGGCGCAAGTAAAAGCGACTTCGGTTATCGATCCTATCGTCGTCGATTACATTATGGATAAAGATAACCAAAAGGTGGTCCCAGTCGGCGGCATCGCCTTCGCCGGGGCCCGGGGCATCTCCAAAGTCGAGGTTAGGGTAGACGGCGGTCCCTGGAAAGAGGCCCAGCTGCGGGCGCCCCTCTCGGAAACAACCTGGGTGATCTGGCGCTATGACTGGCCCTTCCAGGAAGGGGACCACACCTTCGAGGTGCGGTGCGCCGAAGCTGATGGGACGCCGCAAATTGAGGAGGAGCAGGGTAATCGCCCCAGCGGCGCCACCGGTATCCACAGCCGCAAGACGAATATGTAAGCTCCCAACCGGGGCAGCAATCCTAGTAACTATTTAAAAATATCCCAACCGCTCTTGGTCAGCTGTCAAACCACGAGCCGAGGGCAACCCATTTTCACCTGCTGGTGGGGCCCCACCGGACATGAAAACTAGGGGGGCGGGCCGGCCTCGAGCCGAGCTGTCCCCTATTACCTGCTACGGGAAGCAGATTATCAGGCGTTGCAGAGGCGCAGTTGATGGTGTCCTGACTCTCTTTTAGACCCGACGAAGTTTCGGAGTGAACCAAGCCAGTATGCTTACTAGACCTATCCCTACAACTGCGTTGATATTGGCCGCCCAGGGAGCGCCCCAGACGCCCGCCACAAATCCGGAGTTGAGACTCCCAAAGGTGTAAGCGTAGATCGCCTGGACTCTCAGACCCATCACCCTCCCCCGAAATTCTGGAAGCGCCGTCCGCAATAGCACTGTGGTCATGAGTACCTGAGTTGCCGAAAACGCCATACCGGTCAACGTCAGAATCCCTAAGGATAATGGGAAAACGCTAGAAGCAGCGAAGAGCAACATGCTGCCGTGCCAAGCGACTACGGAAGCTATCAGGAATTTGCCGGGATGATTTAGGTTTTGTACCATCGCCAAAGTAACCGAGCCAACAATAGCCCCGATTCCGAAGGCCGACATCAGGATACCCAGTCCAGCCGACCCAGTGCCCAGAACGTCTCGCGCAAAGACGGGCATCAAAGAGGTATGTAACGGCCATCCCGTGAGGTTGATGATCACGGCCATTAGCAGAGTAGCCCATAGAACCTGCTCGCTTTTGACATATTTCAAACCTTGACCCACTGCGGACAGGACTGATTCCTCTTTTCTTGGAGCAGCATTTCTGGGGGTAGTTATTAGCAGAGCGGCTACACCACTCAGGCAGTAAAGCAGGGCTATGGCCGAATAAGCCCCTTGGGGACCAGAGATCTGAAACAGGAATCCGCCCCCCAGCGGCCCCACTATCGTTGCGAAGTTTCTGCCCATCGTGGTAAGAGCGACTCCGTTGCTGATGCGGTCCGATGTCAAAGTGTCGGCAACTAGCGACTGAGCGGCTGGCATCTGGAACATTCTGACCAGGCCGCCGGCTAGGGTCATGGCAAAAATGTGCCACACCTCTAGCCGCCCGCTGATTATCAGGACCAGCATCAACCCTGCTAGGCAGGTCATGATCAGTTCGACGCCCGCCAGAAGCCGCTGGCGGCTCACCCGGTCGGCCACGGCCCCGGCGAAAAGAGCCAGAAAGTTCAGACCCATCCGAGCCGCCGCAACCAGCCCCACTAGGAAAGGAGAATCGGTTAACGTAAGGACGTACCATCCCAACACGACCCCCTCCATCTGGGACCCCATCGCGGCCAATGTCATCGAGGACCATACGAAACCAAAATTACGCTGCCGTAGGACGACGAGGGGGTAGGTGGCTCGATGTATCGTTGCTGTTAATCTCAATTTAGGTTCAACCGAGAAATCCTTGTGGCTTAAATCGTGTGGGCTTAAAACGACGGGAACGCATCGGGGAGTCCAAAGGGGAGCGGGAGCTGATTGATGCCGGGGGCTGTTGCGGCTTCAGGTGCGCCGCCCAATCCCCACCACCCCGGCCATTAAGCTGGCTGCGACTGGTAAGACCAATTCTGGTTAAAGGCTTCAGGAAAACCAGAAGAGAACCTGCTGAAAATCAGATTAGCAGCATTACCTGGAGACGCGCTCTTCATGCGGATTTGGCATAAGCGGGATTCCTAGGGGTTTCGCCTTCGGTGGGAGTTGGTAGTACAAGCTGAGCGGAATCTAGAAAGGCTAGCGCGTCGGTATTGCCTGGCTCTAGGTCAAGGGCCACTGGTCCATATTCGCGCATCGCATCTCCCAGCGATCGGTCCATGGCTTCTTCTGCTGGCCCCATAGACGGTCAATGCGGCGCCGCATACCTTCGGTTGGCATCTCCAATTCTCTTATTTCTGCCTTTAGATTGTCTGAGATAGCTGCATTCTACGCAGAGCTTGAGGACGTGGCAAGCTGATGGGTAGGCTAATCGCGCCCTGAAACCCGAAGTATCCTCATTCTTGTCCATAGCTTGCTCCCCAGGAAAGTCAGCTTCACCATTCTTGGTCTAAGCTGGGGCCGGGATAACCCGTCAGACATCCAGGCCTGCAACGAATGCAGGAGCAACCTGGATACCCCAGTGGCCGAAACAGCTACACCCCCGAAAGAGACGGCGGAAGAATCGAACATCCTGATCTCCCGCGTCACATATTAGCTATTGCCCCGCCTGCAACTCTCGTCCGCAGCGCACGAGGGAGCTCGGATCGATTTTGACCACCGGCCGGGCACGCGGCGGTACAACGGCATGCGAGCCTACGGGCGCTCCAAGCTGGCGAACTAGCTCTTTACCTATGGGCTGGCAAGACGGTTGAAGGGGACTTCTGTAACGGCCAACGCCGGGAATCCCGGCCTTTTTGTGGGAACAAACCTACTGGCAAATAACGGCCGTATAGGGGCTCTGCTGGAGGTTTTCCTCGGTTCCAGGGGCACAAGCCCAAAAGAAGGTGCGGAAACAGTGGTCTATTTGGCTAGCTCGCCAGAGGTGGCGGCCGTGACCGGGCAGTATTATGTCAAGCAAAAGCCGGTTCGGTCATCCCGTGCCTCTTACGACCCCGGGGCTGCCCAACGCTTGTGGGAAATTAGCGCGGAACTAACCGGCCTATCGCCCCACACCGAGTAACCATGATGCGTAACCATTATGCGTAACCATGACCGGGTCACCAGACTCTGGGATGCGGCGCTTTCCTCCTGCCGCCGCTGGATCAGCCGCCTTCAGGGAGAGGCTGGTTGGTAGCGGAGTAGCGGTTGTGATAGCTGGCGACTTGGCATAGAATCCAGTGGCATTCAGGAAAGGAGGAGAAATCACCATGGGATTTGTACGGGTTTACACCGGCGGCGATGAACAGTCTCACTTTGAGGACCTGGACCTGCTGCCATCTGACGTCGAGAGGTCGGTAGCTCAGGCAACCACCAATCTTACCTTCGCCCGTTCGGCCAACGGTTATTTCCACGATTTCCACAATGCGCCGCGCCGTCAGTACGCCATATTCATGTCTGGGGGTCAGATGGAGGTTGGTATTGGCGACGGAACGGTAAGGAGATTCGGCCCCGGCGACGCGGTGCTTTTCGAAGACCTGACCGGGCAGGGACATACCGCCCGGACTGTCGGTGGTGACCGCCTGTCCGCCAGCGTGCCGTTAGCTGACTAACCACAAATTGTCGGGACCGGGATCGGGTTGGCGGAGGCTCACGAAATAAATATCCGAATCAATATCTGGGAGAGTTGGTAGGAATACGTATGAAGTACGACGCGATTGTCATCGGCTCCGGCTCCGCGGGATCGATTATTGCTACCCGGCTTACCGAAGACCCGAGCCAGCATGTCCTGCTCTTGGAAGCGGGACCGGATTACCCGGAATTTGATCGTCTCCCCGATGAGGTTAAGTTCGGGTACGCTACCGAGGCCGACGTGATGACCAGCGATCATAACTGGCAGTTCACGGGCAGGGCCACTGATACCGCCGGCGAGATGATGGTGCCCAGAGGTAAGGTCACCGGCGGTTCCAGCGCTATTAACGGACAGGTGTTTCTGAGGGGGGTGCCGGAGGACTATGATAGCTGGGCCTCCATGGGGAACGAAGAATGGACCTTTGAGCAGTGCTTGCCCTTCTTCCGCAAGGTGGAGACGGACACCGATTTCCACGACGACTTTCATGGCGCCGATGGTCCCATCATCGCCCGCCGTTTCAAACGGGAGGAGTGGCTGCCCGCCCAAGTCGCCTTCTACAATGCTTGCAAGGACGCGGGTTTCCCCGATTGCCCCGACCATAACGACCCCGACTCCACCGGCGTCGGTCCCACCCCCTTGAACAACCCCAACGGCATCCGCTGGAGCACGGCCCTGGGTTATCTGGATCCAGCCCGCCACCGCCTCAATCTTACGCTACGACCCAACTGCACCGTGCACCGCATTCTCTTCCAGGGGAACCGAGCCACCGGGGTAGAGGTGGAGAGCGGCGAGGAAAGGTTCATCGTAGAGGCCGACCGGATTATCCTCAGCGCCGGAGCCATCGGCTCGCCCCAAATACTGATGCTGTCCGGAGTTGGGCCTCGGGAGCATCTGCAAAGCCTGGGCATACCGGTATTGGCCGACCTGCCGGGCGTGGGGCAAAACCTGAGAGACCACCCGGGGGTGTGGGTCACCTGGAAGACCAAGGAGGGGTTTCCCCTGGACGGGCTGGCGCCGCGAATGCAGCTGACCCTCCGGTATACCGCTGATGGCTCCCCCCTGCGCAACGATATGAAAATCAGCATGCAGTCCTTCGCCACCGGCCGCGTTAACCAGGGCGGCAACCGCATGGAGCCCCTGGGGATTCGGATTACCGGAGGCATCTATCTAGCAGCTGGCGCCGGCGATCTAAGGCTGGCTTCCACCGACCCCAACGCCCAGCCCATTCTGGACTACAACTATCTCCGGGATCCCTTCGATCGGGATCGGCTGCGGGAAATGGTGTATCTTTGCGTGCAGCTGGGCGAGCACGAGAGCTTCCAGGACATTATCGAGGAACGGGTCGCGCCTACCGACGCCGAACTGGCATCCAGCGAGAGCCTGGACGAGTGGATCATGCGGGAGGTGACTACTTCCCAGCACATATCCTGCACCTGCAAAATGGGGCCTGCATCGGACCCCATGGCGGTGGTGGACCAATACGGTAAGGTACATGGGCTGGAAGGGTTGAGGGTGGCCGACGCTTCCATTATGCCCGACTGCATCCGCGCCAACACCAACGTCACCACCATGATGATCGGCGAGCGGGTGGCCCACTGGGTTGCCGTGGATTTGGCCCAGTCCAATTTAGGCCGTCCAGTTTCATAAAACCCTTATGAGGTGGACTCGAGGCCGGGGAGGGAACCTGCCGGGTAGGAGATCGCCACCAACCGGGGGGGCATCCTGAACCGTCGGATGGTTGGCTGGTATCCCCAATGGCTGAATCGGGACGCTACCTTGATCATCCTGGCCCGGGGAATCCGCACTTTCGCCCAGAGCTTTATTGCCGTTCTTCTAGCCCTCTATTTAACTGAGTTGGGATTCAGCCTGGTTCAGGTCGGGGTTTTTCTTAGCGTTGGAGTGCTCGGCGTATCATTCTTTGCGTTTCTGGTTGGCCTTGTCGCCAGCAGAGTTGGCCGGCGGCCCCTCCTGGTCCTCTTTTCGATGACATCGGCCCTAGCCGGCTTGGGCCTGATTTTCGTTGATCATTACCTGATACTACTGGTCTTCGCCTTCCTCGGAAGCTTGTCCACTGGGGGCGGTGGAGGGGGAGAGAGCCCGGCTCAGCCTTTGGAGGTGGCCAGCCTGCCGGATACCGCGCCGGACGACAAGCGGACCGACCTCTTCGCTATTTACAATATTGTAGCCCGGACCGGCGGGGCCTTGGGAGCATTGGCGGCAGGACTACCGGCCGTTTACCAGGGAGACTTGGGGCTGACCATACTGGAAGCCTATGGGTTTATGTTCGTCGCCTTCGCTACCTTGCAATTCATTGGCGCCCTGCTTTACAGCCTACTCTCGCCAGGAATCGAAGGGGCGTCCACTGAAAGGAGGTGGAGCAACCCGTTCAAGCTCCCTTCGCGAAGGCGCATTTTCACGCTGCCCGGTCTGTTCAGCGTAGATACCTTCACCACGTCGATGGTGACCCAAAGCTTGATCGCCTACTGGTTCTCCACCAAGTTCGGGTTGCAGCTGGGATCCTTGGCCTTGGTTTTCTTTGTCTCCCAAGCGCTTACCGCCACCTCCCTTTGGCTGGCCGCCAAGATAGCCAACAGAATCGGCCTGCTCAATACGATGGTTTTCACCCACATTCCTTCCAGCTTTTACCTCCTGGCGGCAGCTTTCGCACCGACGGCCTGGCTGGCTGTGCTGTTCTGGCAGTTTCGAGCTTTTCTGGCCCAGATGGACAATCCCACGCGAGACTCCTACACCATGGCGATAGTAGGTCCGGAGGAGAGGGTCGCTATGGCCAGCATCCATATGGTGGGCCGAAGTGCCTTGGGAGCAGCGGGTCCATCAGCGACGACCGCCTTGTGGAGCTTACTGGCGGCCAGCGCACCTCTGGTGGGCTCAGCCTTGCTAAAGATTGGTTACGACCTTTCGCTCTACGCGATGTTCCGAAACGTCAGGCCACCTGAGGAACTTCGAAGGATCCGAGAGAGGGCGAGTCAGGGAGAGGACGAGTAGGAACAGCCTCCTGATAACCCATAACCAAAGCCTCTAGCTCGCCTCGTGGGGGCAAGCCGGCTGGATTCCTTCATCCAGGCTCTTCAACTCAGTAGCGGGTGGCCGAGTTTATTCTTCAAAGAAAGTAGGGTTTTCGGGAAATTAGGGCTTCCGGTGAGCGCGAGGGCCCACCTGCCGCCGGAGAGATGTGGCGGACTACCAACTTAGGTTGGGAACACATTCCTGAAGGACCTCTCCGTACAAGGTCAATATCTGGTCCACCCGAACGACAACCGCGGTCCCGGTGCCATCCGCTTCCCGAAGCAGTCCCTCCGCCACCAACCGGTCCATTACCCGTTGGAACATGGGCCCATCACGGCACACGGCAGCGGTGCACCGAAATTTCCACCCTACATCTGGGCCTTCATTTCGGCCCGGCTGCCGGAACAGGACCACTACCCTGGGGTTCTCTTCCAATTGTCGCACCGCCGAGAGGGGCCCCCTTTCCCGGTAGGCCAGCGACTCTTCGTCCAACACCATCATAGTGCCTCGGAACCCGGCGTTGGGTACGCCGTCTGGTGAGGATGTTGCCATCATGCAGGGAGTTTCATTAGCCCGGGCCTGGTTGATCAACCGGCGCATTTCATCGGTCAACTTGATCATGAAACGGCTCCTGTTACTCTCATATCAGCATTATAGTCCGCTGCTTCGGAAGCGCCGATTGCGGGTTCGCTACCCAATGCGCGAGGCCGCGGCTTACCAACCGCGGCCCGGGATTCCTTTAGCTCCCCTCTGCAGCGAAACAACGCCTCCGACTACCCTGCGCGTCGTCGGCGCCGGCCGTTATGTATCGTGGGGAAGTTGTGGGGCGATTGGCACAGAAGGCTTTCTTAGCGGCGCCGGCCGGTCGACCGCAGATTGGGACTTATGGCTGTCCATAAGCAGCTAGGGGCGATCGGCCATATGGGAAATGAGCAATGCGGGCGGCGGCCGATGAGCCAATAAAACTCGAGGGTGCCGGCTACTCGCTGTTGCCGGGCAAAAGTGCGGCGAGAATCCGAATTTACGCGGACCGCGATTTGGCTTGGCGGGTTGGCTGCTTACCGTTGCTTTCGGCTGTCAGTTTAGCGGTGAGCTTGGTCGTTTTCGACCTAACGGTGAGCTTGGCCGCTTTCGGCTTAGCCGTGATCTTGGTCGGCTTCGCTTTAACGGTGAGCTTGGTCGGCTTCGCTTTGACGGTGAGCTTGGTCGCTTTCGGCTTAACGGTGAGCTTGGTCGCTTTCGGCTTAACCGTGAGCTTGGTCGCTTTCGGCTTAACCGTGAGCTTGGTCGCTTTAGCCTTAGCGGTGAGCTTGGTCGCTTTCGGCTTAGCGGTGAGCTTGGTCGCTTTCGGCTTAGCGGTGAGCTTGGCCGCTTTCGGCTTAGCGGTGAGCTTGGCCGCTTTCGAAGTCTTTTTCCTAATGGCCCCCAATTGATTGGCGATACTCTTGAGCTCTTCCCCTTCGTCCAACCCTTGCCACCTTGGGGTCGATCCCGGAGACTGATGCTGAGGAGGCTCTTCCGACTTGGTCCTGGAGCGGACCAAAACTTCGTGGGATTCGGAATTAAGCCTGGCGGCCTCAACGCATATCCGGTGGGCCTCCAGCTCTTCCCGGGCTGCTGTCCGAATCACCTGGGCTTGGCCAAGCATTTGCTTGGCTTCAAAGGCTGCCTGTTGCCTGAATTCCGCGCATTCTCGTAGGGCTACGGCTCGGGCACGTTCCAAAATTTCTTTAGCCTGGTGCTGGGCTTCGGCCACAGCTCTTTCGGCTTGAGATTCGGCATCAGACCTAAATGCGTCGGCATCACTCTTAACTTTCTGGGAGTAGGCATCCGCTTCAGCTCTGGCGGTGTTGGCCTTATTTATTACCGTGTCAGCCGCCTGGTGCTTGCGCTCCGCCTCAGATTCCAGCCACTTGGCCTTTTTAAGGACTTTTTCGCCATCGGCAATAAGCTCCTGACACGCCTGCTTGGTAGCATCGACTATCCCCTTGGCGACCCTTTGACGCTCCGACTCCGCATTGACGCGGCTGGCCTGGGAGAGCGCCAACTGGTCATCCACAGATAAGCCCAAGACGGGCGGTACGCCAGCTTCTGGCAGCTCCGAAATCACCTCCGGGGAGGAGGAGCCAGGATCGGTGTACTGTTGTTCTGGAATATTCTTCGCTACTACCATATCTTTCACCTTCCGCCTCTCATGCGGGGTTTTGGTTTGTTTCATTGCTGATTTGCGAGTGAGAGGCTGCGTCTGATAAAGACTAAACCAAGTTGCCGAAACCAGCCTAGGGTGTCAACCCCCTGTATTGTTAGGCGTTCACGCTGAAGTTTGTTCTATCCTTGTTAAAGCACCCGGGAGATGAGTGCTAACACCACCCACTGGATATTGATGGACTGGGATGGGTTTGACCTTGCCTGGTTTGACCTTCTGCTAGACCGGGGGGACGGCAACAATTTCGCGCCAGTACCACTTTCAATATCAGTGGGTGGAATTCCCCCGGCCGAGACTCTTGCGCTTTATCCAGGTTGGGGATGTCAATCGAACCAAGACCATATGGCCCAATATCAGTGGAAATGGGGCTACTGGCATGGCCTGCGGGCAATTCTATCTGCCGGACCAGCTCTTGCCCAAGGACCCGTCGGAACGGCCCCAGTCGGCCTCTGCCGTTCTGGCAGCCCCGGACGGCCCGGAGGGAGGCGTGTTCGTGGGCCGCCAGCGGGAGATGGGCTAGTTGCATGCTTGCCTGGAAGACTCTCTAGCCTTCTGCCGCAAAGCGGGCCACCGGCCTGAGTTAGCCTGGACCTGCTGTGACTACGCCGACACTTTGCTTCAGCCCAACAATCCTGGCGACCATGAAAAGGCCATGTCTCTGCTGGACCAGGCATTGGCCATCTCCAGCGAGCTGGGTATGCGCCCCTTGATGGAGCGGGCGCTGTCCCGGCGAGAGATACTCAAGGCGTAGCCCGCTCTTGCTATATGGGCCAGGGAAGGTCACCGGGGAGTTCTGGGTTCACCCCCTGGCAGTTTTGGGGTACACTAGGGCCGCGGACCGGCCCGGCTGCCCTACCCCCGCCGTAGGCTGGTCTCGAATACCGATTATGACAGGAGGCCCGCCGTGAAAGTCGTCTACAACCACCTCCATTTCCGCAGCGAAGACCCCGATGCCGCAGCCAAATGGTATTGCGACAACTTTGGCGCCAAGATCACCTCGGAACGTCCCCTTTCCACCACCAAGTCCATCCAGTTGGAGCTGAACGGACACCACTTGATGACCATTTCGGGGCGGGCCGAGGGCGAAGACCCGGTGCCTGGTTCCACCGAGCCTCGCTATGGGTTGGACCACTTTGGGTTTGAAACCGATGATCTGGAAGGTCTGGCCGCCCAGCTCAAGACCAACGGGGTGAAGTTCAACTGCGAGCCCTGGACCATGCCCTCAGGTTCCATGGTGGCCTTTGTGGTGGCGCCCGACGAAGTTAGTGTCGAGCTAATCCAGCGGCCCAGCTAGTCAAGACGAGACCGCAGCGGTGCTGAGGCGGGCTGGGCGGCCATGAAACAACTCATTGCCATCGGGCAGGGCATGGAAGAGACATTCGATCTGATACTGACGGCATCGTTGTTTGGAGGTGCCAATCGCCTGACGCATGTCCTTGGGTAGCCAATACCAGGCCGGCAGGAGTCCTACCCAGCATCGCGGAACCGGCCCGCGACGCCCGGTGACCGGCCGTCTTCAGGAAGAAAAATTAGCCATTAATCAGGAGGGCACGATGGAATTGGAATGGGAGCAAGTTGCGGGGCCTTTCAGCCGTTTGACCGAGGGACCTGCCTGGGATGGGAAGAAACTTTTGTTTACCTATATCCCCGCCAGCCGCATCATGGCCTACGACCCGGAGACCGGGGAGTGCACGGTCTATCGTGAAAATACCAACCACACCAACGGCCTGGCCTTCGACGTGGAGGGCCGCCTTTACGGCTGCTGCTCCGGTGGACGCTCTATTGTACGGTTCGAGACCGACGGCAGTACCACGACCATCGTCGACAGTCTAGATGGGCAGAGGCTCAACACTCCCAACGACCTGGCCATAGACCGTCAGGGTCGCATCTGGTTCAGCAACCCTTGGAACGCGGGGAACATCGACCCCAGCGAAACACAGCAGATGGCCAATAAGGACATTCTCCGTGCGGACCCTCAGCCCGACGGCAGCTGGACTTGCCAGCGCATGACCTTCGACACAACGGGGACCAACGGCCTCCTTGTCTCCCCCGACCAGCGCAGCCTGTACATTATCCAGACTGATGCCGAGCCGGGAGGCGTGCGGGAGCTAAGGTCCTACCCAATCCTGGATGATGGCTCGTTGGGCCAATATATCGTGCTGCACCAATTCGGGCAGGACTACCGAGGGCCCCAGCGGGGCATCGACGGTATGTGCTTGGACTCCGAGGGGAACATCGTCGGCACTGCCGGCAATTGGGTGAGCGGTCCCGGCCCCATGATCTATGTGTGGACGCCGACGGGCCGGGTCCTGGAGACTTACCCGATGCCGGTTGGCGCGGATGGCCCGACCAATTGCGCCTTCGGTGACTCCGATCAGCAGACTCTTTACGTCACCACTGGTCAAGGCCACTTTTTGCGGACGCGGGACACGGGCCGGCGAGGCTGGATCATGTGGCCTCCGGTCCGTTAGGACCTGGCTGGGCCTAGCCGACGGGCAGGAAGCTCTGACCGAACCTTTCCCGGTGGGCCATCCCTGCCATGGGCTTGCGGGGCGTACCCTGGCGGCGGCTCCCCGGCGATCGGTAACCGTAGGGCATCACCGTGATCAGCTCCATCTCCGGCGGAATCCCCAACAGCTCCTTCACCCCATTTTGCTGCTCTTCGGACCTCACGCCCACGAAACAGGTACCCAGGCCCTCGGACCAGGCTACCAACTCCATCTGCTGGAGGGCCCGTCCGGCATCCAGTTGGGGACGGGTAGCCTGGTCCATCACAGTAGCAATGGCCAAAGGCGCATTGGCGATGAAGGCGCCCTGCGTGGCGATTTCGGACAGTCGCAGTAGCGTATCCCGGTTTTGCACCACCACGAAATGCCAAGGCTGGGAGTTGCTGGAGCTGGGAGCCCAGCGGCCGGCCTGCAGGATTTTGTACACTACTTCTTCAGGAACCGCGTTGGGTTTAAACTCCCTTACGGTACGCCTGCGCCTGATGCACTCAAAGACTTCCATGCGTTACCTCCCAGAGCTATGAGTTGGGGGTGACAGTACCGGGAGACCCGGCGTGGCGGCTGCCTCCAAAAGGGTAATCCTCCCCTCCACTCCGGCTGGAGTGAGGGTCAGGAACCCAATGGACGGTATCACCTTGAAGCGGCGCTTTCCCGCGGCGCCCGGATTGAAAAAGAGGATGCCGCCCCAGGGTTGTTGGTAAGGGATATGGCTGTGTCCGTATACGACCACGTCCAGGCCGGCCCGCCGGTACTGCTCCAAGGCCAAATCGGCCTCCCGTTTAGGCGGTTTCACCTCATGAGTAAGGAAAATCCGGTACCCGGCCAGCGCCAGGGTTACCTCGGCCGGGTAGAGAGAAGTGAGTCCTTCCCGGTCAACATTGCCCCGTACCGCAGTAACCGGCGCGATGCTTGCCAACTCTTTGATGACCCCATCATCGCCGATATCTCCGGCGTGCAGAATATGCTCCACTCCCTGCAAAAGCTGGAGCGCCCTGGCATCCATATAGCTGTGGGTGTCGGATATCACTCCTACCAGCATTAGCCCCTCGCTCGCCGCCCCAGATATCCAAGCATCGGTACGCCGATCCGCCCCAGAATCGACTGGTAGGAAACTCGCCGGAGTTCGCTGACCTCCCAGCTAGGGGCCATATCAACCCTCTCTGAGCATTTTCCTATGATTGGAATACGCCTCTAGTCTTAAATTCTGGCACATACCTAGCGAACCTGGCCGCCCCGGTGCTCATCACGGGTCGATTAGCACCCCAGGATTCAACACCGAATTGGGGTCCAATGCCGACTTGGCGGCCCGCAGCGCTCCAGCGAAAAGCTCGGGCCTCTGCTGGTCATACCAATGCCGGTGAGCTCGCCCTACGGCGTGGTGATGGGTAATGGTTCCTCCAGCCGCTATGACGGCGTCGGAAGCAGCCCTCTTTATCTCCTCATGCATTTCCAGCTCGGCACCTCTCCGTCCCATGCCTTCGAAGGTAAAATAGGGGGCGGGACCGTCGGGATATACGTGGGTGAAGCGGCAGGTCACCCGGCCACCGCCACAGACCCTATTTAAGGTTTCCTGGAGCGCCGCCCGCACTGATCGGTCCAAGGCCGGCCATCTATCCCAGGTGATGGCGGTCTCCAAGGTTTCCGCGACCAGCCCCAGCCCCATGGTGATGTTCCTTTGATACGGCGCCCGCAGAAAAGCATTCCGCCAGGCGCCCACCGCTTCCGGCCGTCCGGTCTCCTCGCCGGGTTGGTCCAGGATTTTTATCTGGTCCTCGTCGATGACCCCACTGCAATCCCTGGCAATGGTGATGACCTGCCGCATGGGCTCACCCTGAGGCACCTCTCCCGACTCGAAACCCAGGACCAGTACAGCGTGCTCACCATCAAAACCCAGGGCGTCCGCAGCCTCACCAGGGTCAAGCAGGCGGCAGTTTGCCGGCCACAATTTCGTCTGCACTATGTGCCTAACCGCTTCGGCTCCCGCCGCGAAGGACGAAAAAGTGACTGCCGCCGAAGCGCGATAGCGGGGACGGGCCTGGATTCGCATCCAAGCCTCCGTGATAATGCCAAGAATTCCCTCGCTACCCAATACCAGCCGGTCCGGACTGGGACCAGCGCCACTTCCGGGTAGGCGACGGGACTCCCAAATACCCTTGGGGGTGACCATCCGGACCGACTCGACGAAATCATCTATGTGAGTCTGATTGGTGGCGTAGTGGCCCCCGGAACGGGTGGCGATCCAGCCCCCTAGGGTGGAGAACTCAAAGCTCTGGGGAAAGTGCCGGAGGGTGAATCCGTGGGGCCGGAGCTGTTCCTCAAGTGCCGGACCGTATACGCCGGCCTGGATGCGGGCGGCGCGGGAGAGGTCGTCGATCTCCAGGACACGGTTGAGCTTGGACAGATCGATGGAGACCACCCCATCCGCATCTTCCGGCGGCTCTACTCCGCCGACCACCGAGCTGCCGGCCCCAAAGGGGATCGCGGCATGTCCTTGGCTGGAGCACCAATCCAGGACCGCTTCCACCTCCGGTTCGTCCCGTGGGTAGGCAATCACATCCGGGGGACTGGGGAATTGTAGATTGAAGGCGCGGATGCGGTCCCGAAAACTCCTGCCATAGCTGTGCACCGCCCGGTCGTGGGTGTCGGTGGTGCAGATGGACGCCAGCGAAGAGGGTGGGTTTACCCGGGGTTTGCGCAGGTCCAGATCCTCGGAGGTAGGAACAGCCGGGACTTCCAGCGAAACACCATAGGACTTAGACAAGCTTTCTGCCATCTGGCGGCGCTGCGCCATAGTTGGCTCATCCGATTCCATGCCCCAGGCCCAGAAGCTTCTTCTTGGCATCATATACACCTGTCCCAATTGTGTGGCAGGGGAATTATACCAAGGTTTCCCAGCCCCCAGTTGCTGATTGAATATTAGCTGGACCAGAGCGTGCGTTCCAAGCCTCTGATCAGTACAATGCTCCTATCGCCCGGGGATACCCAACGCGACTCTTGGCGTTTTTTGGCTGCTTTCTGCTGGAAAGCAGCCAAGCTACAACGAACATTGGACATTGTTGCGACCCCACAGGCTAGCGGGAAACCAATCCGGTAAAATAACAACCTGGGGGATTCTTCATAACCGGAGGAAGCCATGATCAGACTCGGAGGTGTCGCATCCAGCAGCTATCTGGTGGGTTTTCCGGCCATCAAGGAACATTTCCAACGACAAGGGATTGACCTGGACTGGGTCTTGTACTCCAACTGGGACGCCCTGGTTGACGCCTTCGTGGGGCGGGAAATTGATCTGGCCTGGAATGGGCCCTTGGCCTACGTCAAGATAAAGCGCCGCCTGGAAGAACCTTGCCAGGTGGTAGCAATGCGAGACGTAGACGTGGGCCTGGTAACTCACTTCATCACCCAGCCCAACTCCAACATACTCACCGTAGAAGACCTGCCTGGCAAGAGTTTTGCCCTGGCCCGGCGCAGCTCGGTGGAAGCAGGCCTGCTTGCCTACCATTACCTGAAGGAAGTGGGAATCGACCCGGTCCGAGACTTGACGCGTTTCACGTTTTTTGACGAGCGCCAGCCCAGCTCTCTGCCCGACCAAACTGACGTGGTTGAACTGGTCCGCCAGGGGGAATACGACGCTGGCGCGGTGTCCCGCACCGCTCTCGACAGGATGGAGGCAGAGGGGTCTTTAGCCCCAGGCGGCGTCAGAATTTTCTGGTCCAGTCCCGGCTATAGCCACTGCTGTTTTACCGCCCAGGGCGACTTGGGTCGGGGATTGTCGGAACAAATCACTAGGGCCTTCGTATCCATGGACTACGGGGATCCGCTAGGCAAGACCGCAATGGATGCGGAAGGATGCAAGGCTTTCTTGCCTGGTACGACAGAAGGATGGGAGACTCTCGAAAAGGTGGCGTTAGTAGAAGGTCTCATCTAGAGTGGTCGGGATACCCAGTTTCATGGCGAAGAGAGTGTTTAGGATGTCCCTCCCTTACTAAGGGAAGGGTAGTAAGGGTCACAACACACCATCTTAGTCTACCCCTTGCCAAGGGGGAGAAACCAGTTAGACATCCCGTAACCAGGAAGCGAGTCCTAGGCGCCTTGTAGTGGTGCTACGAGGACACATTAGGCCCACCGCTTTCGATCACCGCTATGGCCTCCACCTCTACCAGCAAGTCTGGATCCGCCAGGCCGGCTACCACCAATGTGGTGCTGGTGGGCCTGCCCTCCGGAGGCAAAAGCGCTAAGCGCGCGGCGCGTATCCTACCCAAATTCTGGGCGCCGACTACGTAAGTGGTCGTCTTCACTATGTCCTTTAGGGATCCGCCGGCGGCCTTGATCGCTATTTCCAGATTAGCCCAGACCTCACGTATCTGCGCCTCCGGGTCACCTACGTGGACGGTACGTCCGTCCAAACCGCGTGACACCTGACCGGAGATGTACACCGTGTTACCCACCTTTACAACGTGGTTGTAAATATTGCTCGGTGGAGCAGCCAGCTCCGGGGGGTTGATGAATTCACGTTGCATCTGCGTCCTTCCTTCTTCGTGTGCCCGGCTTCGTGTGCCTGATGCATCTAACCACGATTCTCGGCACGCCGCAATAAGCCGCTTGGAGGCAGGTGGGCAGGTCCAAGAGAAGGGGATAAATCTGGTTTTTCGGTTGGGTTAAAAAAGTTGAGCCCGGCGGGGTAGGTGGAGCGTCCTCCCGCCGGGCAGTTGAGGAGAAGAGAAGGACAAATAAACTCCTCCTTGCTTAATAGAACACCTGAAACCCCAGGCGGATAGTGAAAACCAGGACCCAAAAAGCGAAACCCCGTAGACGGGGCCTTTCGCATGATGGGTCCTGCCGAACTCGCGCCCCGGAACAGTAGTGCGGTCGAGTCTGCATGGGGTACTGCCCGTCCGGTTCCAGCGGGATTGACCCGCCGCATCAGGCCGCATACACTCCCCTCGCCCAGCGGACCATTTCATCCAAGCGATTTAAGAGCGCCTTGTACCTATCAAGTCAGGCGGTTGCGAGTTTAGCTGTCCCCAAAGAATGTCAGAACAACGCGAATCCACTCAACCCAAAGAATCTCCGGCTTCCCTTCCGCCGCCGTCCAGCTATCGATGGGTGGTGATGGGCCTCTGGATGGTATCCGGCGTCTCCGGATTCATGGTGTTGTCCACCCTGGGCATCCTCCTCCCCGCCATCAGCGCTGAGCTTCGGCTCTCCCCGCTCCAGCAGGGCCTGCTGGGGTCCTCGGCTTTCTGGGGCAACATCGCCCTAGCCATACCTCTTAGCTGGTGGACCTCCCGTTACGGCCCCAAAGCCTTGACCTCGGTAACCCTGGTTTTGGGGACCGCGGCCCTCTTCCTCCAGGGGTGGGCCCCCGCCTTGGCCGTGCTGATGGCCGGCCGGCTGGCCTTCGGCATCACCGTGATGGCGCGGCAGCCCGCCCGGGTCTCCCTGACCCAACAATGGTTCGCGCCCCGGGAGGTCGTTTTCGTCAACAGCGTCTCCAACCTATTGTTTGGCCTGGTGGTGGGAGGCGGTCTGGCGGCATCGCCCTTCATACTGGCCGCCTTCGGGGATGACTGGCGGTCCACCCTGAACGTCTTCGCCGGGCTCTTTGTGGTTCTGAGCGTATCGTGGATGATTTTGGGAAGGGAACGCCGAACTCCGGAACATACCGGCCAGCGGCAACTTCACCAAATTCGAGAGACCGGCGTGGTGCGGGGCGCTCTGGGCTACCGGGATTTGTGGGTCCAGGGATTCGGCTTCGTGGGGGCCACCCTTTGCTGGTCGGCCTTCTTGGCCTTTTACCCAACGCTGATGCTGAACACCTACCAGCTATCCCTGCAATGGTCGGGCGCGATTCTGGCGCTGGGAGTGTTCGTGGGCGGGGCCGCCGGGCTGGGGCTGGGCTACGTCGTCATGAAAAAAGGCCACGGCAAGTTCATCCTTCAGGTCCTGGGCATTTTAATGCCTGTGACCTACCTGGGGATGATCCTGACCGGCTCGATTCCCATCCTGATCGGACTGACCCTTTTAAATGGCGTCGCCTGGGGGTTCTGGCCGATCCTGTTCACCGTGCCCTTCCATCTGCCGGGAATACGGCCCCGCCAGGTGGCAGTGGCGGTGGCCTTTACCATGATGATGTCGTCCGTTGGCACCGCCCTGGGGCCGTTGACCGCCGGGTTGTTGCAGCAGGTGTTGGGCGACCTGCAGCAGACGCTTTTCATCATCAGCTTCACCGGGCTCTCTCTGACCGCCGCGGGCATATTTCTCCGCACCGGGACCCAGGCCAACTTGGAGGAACCGGCCGGGGTTGCCCCAGCGGATTAGACTCGAGACTAAACCATCGGCCAGCGGGATGGATATGAGACTCCGGTTCGTGCCAGCAAGTCTTCGCCGAGCTGCTGTACCTTTTGCACCAATTCCCACTCATCAACGAACAAGGGCTTATGGTTCTCCACAACCACGCGACCATCCACCAAGACGGTGTGGACGCTTCTTCCGTCCGCGTTGTAAACCAGGTTGTTCACCGGATTAAAAATCGTCCGCCATTCCGGCCTTTTGGTGTCGAAGAGCACCAGGTCGGCCTTCTTGCCTACTTCTATGGAACCGATCTCTGCTTCGAGACCCAGGGCCCGGGCCCCGGAGATAGTGGCCAGCTCCAGAGCGGTTTCCGCTGGAATCATGGCCACATCTCTTCGGCTGTCTTTGTACAGAACAGCCACCAGGTACATTGAGCGCATGGTTTCCAGAAGGTTGGAATTGTTCCCGGCGTCCGCTCCCAATCCCACAGTGACGCCCCTCTTTAGCATCTCAGGCAACATCCCGGATTGGGTCATGCCGGCCCCTGCCTTGAGGGCTGCCGCCGGGCACATTACCGCCCGGCTCTGGGTCCGCGCCAGGCACTCAACCTCTCCTTCATCAACGCCCAAGGAGTGGGCCAGAACCACATTAGGCCCCAAAACCCCGATGTCTTCCAGGTACTCCGCCGGCCTCTTGCCGTGTTGCTCAACACAAGCTTCAATGTATTGGCGGCTGTTATTAAAGTGCAGAGTAAGCCCGGTGTTGTATCGGTCGGCCAAGCCCTTGGCCTGAACCAACAGTTCTTCGGAGCAAAAGGCTGGGGAAAAGGGCATCGCCCAGGCTTGGACCCGGCCGTCTAGGCGGTTATGGAACGCCTGGATGGTCTTTTCCATTGCGGAGATGGCATCCGGCGTCGTTGAGACCGGCAGGTTGAGCGGGTTCGCTCGGTCGGCGACCTGCCACCCCACGATCAAGCGACAGCCCGATTGCTCGTACGCCTCCATGCAAACATCCAGATATTTGGTGCTCCCGGGGTCTAAAAAGCAGGTGGTGCCGTATTTCAGCAGCTCGGTGATGCCGAGGAGGGAAGTGTAATACTCCTCCTCCTCAGTCATGGCCGCCTGCAGCCTGAAGACGCTGGGCAAGTAGGCTGGTCCAAGGTCGTCCGGAAAGATCCCCCGGGTAGCGTGCGCATAGCTTATGTGCATGTGCCCGTTGATGAATCCCGGGGTCACCACCATCTCCGCAGCGTCGATTACCCGGTCCGCGCGCACTTCCGCCAGGTCTGCTGCTTTCCCTATGCGAGCTATGCGCTGACCCTCGATAAGTATTGACCCTTCCCGCATTATGGTTCTTCTCGGGTCCAGGGTGATCAGAAACCTGGCGCCTTGGATTTTTAATGTATTAGCTAGCAAATGAAACGCCCCTCGCTGAAGGATTGCTCGGCCAGGTTAGGGGTCCTTTCAACTATTCCTGTTACGGGAGCCCTCCATTGGGGAGCGATCCCTATTAGCGATCCCTGATATCGGTGGATGGGATGATACGCTAGGCCAAATCCTACGACAACCCGAGATGGATAAATCTCGCCCCCATTGCAATTCGGGACCGATTTTCCGCCTTCCTGGAATCCCCAGCAAATTAATGCGCCGGTACTTCAATGTAGTTCAAAATCGAACCCATGTCCCCATTTGGTAACACTATGATGCGGAAGGAATTACTGTAGAGCGAGTTTTCATCCGATTATTTCGCGTCCCGGGAAAGAGTAAAATCGACTCTCAGGGTAATTATGTTAGCCGTCAAGCTGTACCATTAGCCTTGGTTTTAGATTGGATATGGGAGTTGTCACTTCAAAATGTCTAACTTGATTCGAGGCGAGAGGGTGGGGCGCCAGGCAAAACTGCGCGTAGGAGCTTCGGCAATAATTTTCGGCCGTGCCCGACAAAATGTTCTCTTGACCCGGCGTTCTGACAATGGGCGGTGGTGCCTACCCGGCGGAGGCATGGACCCAGGGGAAAGTGTGGCGGAGACCTATATTAGAGAGGTTTTAGAAGAGACCGGGCTGGAGGTGGAGGTTACTAGACTCGTTGGAGTTTATACCAGCCCGAATATCATGGTTGAATACCCTGACGGCAACAGAATACAGCCTGTTGCATTTAGCTTCGAAGCAACGGTCGTTGGAGGGGAATTAGGCCTTAGCGATGAAACAACCGAGTATGGATATATCTCTGTCGATGAATTGGATACCGTCGACTTGATGGAACACCATAGGGAACGTATCGAGGATGCGGTGCAGGATCAGGTGGCAGCGTTTTTCAGATAGAATCCGACCGGCTCAAGATTCCCTCCTATCCACCTAGCGCGATTTAAACTCTGGACCTGTCATCGAGCCCGGATTGCAATCCAAATCATATGATGCCCGCCTCCTTTTCTCATACCTGGCCCGCGCGCCCGCATCCTAACCTGATCCGGCTCGAACCCAGCCTGGCGCAACCGCTGGGCAAAGTCCGGAGCCGGACCGGAGGCCCATATGGCCAATACGCCTTCCGGTCGTAATGCAGCGTAGGTTGTTTTCAGCCCTTCCAGGCTATAAAGCCAACCGTTGTCCCTTCGGGTCAGCTCCTGCGGGCCGTTGTCAACATCGAGCAGGATAGCATGGTAGGTTCCCTTGGCTATCTGGATCATCTGGACAACGTCGGCCTCGTGGAGGGTAACCCGGTTGTCCTCGAGAGGACTGCCGGCCAGATCGGCCAGATATTCCCAGTTCCACCTCACCACGGCCGGCACCAGCTCGGCTACGTCCACTTGGGCTTTGGCTCCCAGTCCATCCAGCGCCGACCTAACGGTGTATCCCATGCCCAGACCACCAATCAAGACTCGAGCCCCCGCATGCTTTGGGATATTTTGACACGCGAGATTGGCCAGAGCATCTTCCGACCCGTGAAGACGACTGTTCATGAGTTCATAATTGCCTGCTTTGAGCGAGAACTCAGCATCACGTTGGTACAAACGAAGTTCTTCCACGCTACCAGGCATTGGCGCCCTGTCCAGTAACTTCCAGGGATTCATCGGCGTCTCTCATGAAACATTTTTTCTACTACAGGCCTCAGTTGGAGGGGAAGGACATTATCGCCTGAATGTCGTCTGGCAGTTGATTGGAGCCGAGTAGTCTGGGCAGGCTTCAACCAGCAGCACCGATTTCCTGGAACCCCTAAACCAAAGCCAAAGTGGAATCTACATCGACACCGAATTGGACAGCGCTGCCAATTGCCGAAGCAAACTTTGGGGTTTAGCCGAATGTAGTTTTCAGCCCGGTAACAGTTTACGACAATCGCTGCTAGCTGCTGATAGGGATGCCAAGATTAGCCGGTAGGGAAAAGAGAAAGCCCCCGCTGGTAAGGCAGGGGCACTTTAAATTGGAAACTATTGCTGCAGGCTAGGCGGTTCCCCTCGACGTCCCTCGATTGATCCTCTCCTTTACTTCTTCCACATACTTGGCGCCCCTTTGCCTGGCGAATCTCCGAGTTACCCTGCCCGGTTTAGGAGCTAGCAACAACCCCGCCGTTGCTCCCGCCACAACCCCGACGAATAGACCGGAAAATAATCTCTTTGCCATAACTCAACCTCCTATCTATCTTAATTTAAGTATAGGTGACAGACGGAAATCCGGCAAACCTGGAGCATCTTCGCTACCTAATTTCCCATGGTTAAACTGGGACCCAGCGGCCATAGACCGGATATTGGCTACAAATAAATTCGATATAGGACGGTTGGCCGGATTCATTTACCCTCAGAGCCCGCTCCAGCGCCGGGATCACATCGGAAGGCTCTCTTACCCGCTCCGCGTGCAGGCCCAATTCGCCAAGAACTTTGGACATATCAACATCCTCATATCCCAGCACCGAGTGGGTGAAAGGGTCGTGTCCCGCACCCCAGAAACCGGGGCCGTATCCGGCGAATCCGCCGTTGCTAACGTGAGCGACGGTGATGCCCAGCTTCTGTCGCAGGGGAACTTCCAAATTGCCCAGCATGTATCCCAGGCCAGCTTCGCCGGTGACCACAACTGAGGGTCTATCCGGAACCGCCATTTTGGCCGCCAGGGCCGCTGCCAAGCCAAATCCCAGGGTGGACACGTTGCCCCAACCCAGAAAGCCTCGGGGAACCAGCGTGTCATACACGGTGCTCAGCTGGTCTCGGGTATTGCCCGACTCGTGGGTCAAGAAAGAGTTGTGAGGGTCCAGCACCTCCATGAGTCCCGCGTAAACCCGGTAGGGATTTATCGGCTTGTCGTCAGATGCCATCGCCTCCTTATACTGAGCCAGTCCGGAATCCCGGGCTAGCTTAATCTCCGCCGCGACTTCGCCGGCCGGGCGTCCGGCGCCCGACGTTTTTGCGGAGACCTCCTTCAGCAGAGCTTGCAAGGTCAATCGGGCGTCTCCAATCAAGGCCTGGGCGGTCGAGTAGATTTTATTTATGTGCAGCTCATCCACATTGCAGTGAATGATGGTTTTATTGGCGGCATCAGGTATTCCGTGGCTGAATCTACCCGGAGAAAGGCTGGAGCCGACGGCCAGGATCAGGTCACTTTTTATCAGATATTGCTCGACCTGGTCGCCGCGGACACCGACGAACAGAGGGTGATTTTCCGGGAAAGCCCCCTTGGCTTTCAGGGTGGTGACGACTGGCGCGTTGAGCAGCTCGGCCAGGGATTTCAGTTCCTCCGCCGCACCAGCGTAAATGACTCCTTCCCCAGCGTAAATCAGGGGGTCGCGCGCTCCTAACAGCAAGTCCGCCACCGCTGTCACATCGGCCGGATCCGGCGCCGACTTCCAGCCCTTTACCGGAAAGTAAGGGTCCGCGGTTTCATCGTAAGACCCGGTAGGGTCGGGGATGGCCAGGACCACGGGTCCGGGCCGGCCGGTTCGCAGCAGGGTAAAGGCCCGCCGCATGAACTCCGGCACCCGCTTCGGCTGGTCAATGTATCCGTACCATTTGGAGACCGATTTCAAGCTGGAGGCGACGTCAAATTGGCTGTTGCCCGATTGTCCGATGGGGACGCCGTCGGTAATGCACAGGACAGGAGAGCCGTCTTCGTAGGCCTGAGCTATGCCGGCATAGGCATACTGCAACCCGGCCGCGTTGACACCTCCCTGGAAGGTGCAGACACCAATCCGATTACCCGCCGTAATGCGAGAAAAAGCGTCGGCCAAAGCCACGGCATACCGGTCGTCCCGCATCATAACCATGGGGATTCCTTCCCGTCCCAGCGCATTGTTGACTCGACAAACCGGGAAGGTGGAAACCCATTGGATCCCCTCCTGCTTGAGGATGCGGGCTATGGCGGTTGCCGCGTCAATGGCCATCGATTCTTCCTCCTGTGTTTGTTGGCTGCCTGAAAAAGCCGGGTTCGAGCTTTACTTTACCACTCCGTCAACCACAGGGCATCTGCCTGGAGGTAGGATACCAGGCATAGAGCAACGCGGGAAATTAGCCAAAATGGTACTGGGCCCGGGAAAACTACCTGACTTATCGCCCTTGATGGATCGGGCAGCAACCCGCATCTGCGGGCAGCCCCAAATTATATTTGGCGATAAGGTCCGGGTCCAATTGAATCCCCAAGCCCGTCAACTACCCTCCACTTGGGTCTTGGGAGGGGTGGCGGCGTGGCTTGGCCGCCAGCCCTGCAACAGCTGTCGGGACTCCGCTACACCGGCCACCGCAACCCCGGCGGCCAGCGCCCAGAAAGCCATGGGTAGTCCGGCGAGATGCAAAGGCAGTGCCTCGGCGACGAATGCGGTTATAGCTCCATACCGCATCGGACCGCTGGCCTCCGGCATCCCGGAGGTAATCACCACACCCACAAACCCAACCACCGCTGCGGCTATCACGGCCACCAGATGACTGCGGGTGATGGCCAGGGCAACCAGGAATCCCCCGATGACCGGAGCGGCGAATATGGGGTCCTCAATGGCCCTTATGGAGGTTTTCCACATGAAAGCCATGACAGTCCCCGCGAAAACGCCGATGGCGATCTGCGGAGGCACGATACGGGTGAAGGCGTCCCCGAGGCGAAGCAGGGCAATCACCACCGCCACCACGCCGACTGCTAGGTTTGCTCCCAGTATCTGGGCCAGGCTGAAGCCGCTGGCAGATCCAGCGATGAAGACCAAGGCCGCAATCGAAAGATTTATGGATACCGGCTGTTTGGTGAAAAGGGAGAGGACGAGTGATAAGAGGCCGGTGGTCATCCAGGTGATGAAGAACCAATTGCTGGCCTCCGGCCCACTGATCCCCAGTTGGGTCAACACGCCGACCTGTATGGTCAGGCCGGCGAAGATGTAGGAAAGAAACACCGTGGTCCCGGCCGAGACCGACGGCCGCGTGATTCGGGGAAGGGAGATTCGTTTGCCTGGGTGCTGCCGGACCGCCGCTGTCGTTGCCATCTGCGAAACCCTCGACTCGATTCAAATAATTGATAATTTGAGTCTAGGGGCGTGTTCGGCGCACCACATCGCCACATCTAGGGATTTTTGGGTCCGAGAGAAGCGGCAAGAACTGGCTATGGTATAGCCAACACTGGCTACTGGGCTAAAAATGGCTAATGGAACTTGAGAGGGGCGATGAGGACTAAGTCACTCCCCTTGGGGATGGCGTAGGCCGCCGCCTCGGTCCGGTTGGCGCAGCCGGTTTTACCCAGGATGTTCTTCACGTGGTTGGTGACGGTGTTGAAGCTAATCACCAACTCGGAGGCGATCTCCTGGTTGCTTCTACCGCTGGCTATCAGACGGAGCACCTCAACCTCCCGGGGAGTTAGCCCATCCGGCGGAGGGATTGGGGCGTCGGCGACAGTTTCTGCGCTCGCCCCAGGCCCGAGGTCAAGGAATTCGCGCACCGCAGACTGGCAAGTTTTCCAGGCTGGTTCGCTTTCGATGAGCAGATGGTTGTTGCTATCCAAGTCCACCAACTTAGCGCCAGGGATCAAAGAACTGATTTGGCGGCCTTGCTCATTGGGAACTCGGAGGTCATTGACCGCATGAAGGACCAGAGTTGGGACCGCAATTCCGGGGACCCGGTCCAACACATCGATATTGGCGAGGGTGTTCTGCAGCTTCGCCGCATTTTCCGGCGAGGTTGAAACCCGCTGTAATTCGTTGAACCAGTTGGCCTGCTCTGCCGTGGCGTCGGGCATGAACCCTGAAGTGAATATCTGCCTGTAGGTGGGATCGTCCCGTCCCCAACCATGCCTCGTCAACGTCACTCGGGCTTCGTGCTCTTCCACAGGTCCGCCCCTTTTGAGAAAACCTCGGGAGTAGGCACCGTACAACAGGAGCTTCTCCACCGTTTCCGGGTGGCGTGCCGTGTACTCAATTGCCACTGGGCCACCTTGGGAAATGCCCAATAGGACGGAAATGTCGGAGTTGAAGGGCTTGGACTACGGCCTCCAGGTCACTTACCCAGGCATCGAAGGAAAAGTCGTCCACATTCCAGTCGGAGAGTCCAGATCCGCGTTGATCGAACCTGATCAACGTGTGATAGGCCGCCAGTTCCACCCACCAATGCCTCCAGAGAGGGCTCTGCCATTCAAATTCAAGGTGGGTCAGCCAATTTGGAGCTTTGACCAACGGAGGCCCTTCCCCTACGGTCGCGTAGCAGATGCGCACTCCGTCATCGGTTGTGCAAAAGCCGATCTTCTGGTCGTTCATTGATTAGTCTCCGCCCCTGTCATTGCCCGGACTTGGGGGCAGGATGCGATTCTCCGGGACTTGCCGGGTCAACCCGAATTCACTAAACATGTGAACCCTCGGATTCCTCGAACTATAAATCGGCATCCCAAGCCCGTCAACTGCCCTCGGATGCTAGCGCCAGGTATGGACAGATTTTGTCGTTTTCTGTTGACTCAAATGATGCCGGTGCGTAAACTGGCCCCAATTCGTACCCGGGCCAAGAGGTGAATCGTGCAGCAAATTACCAGCAATGTCTTCGCTGAAACTCAGGTGCGCGGCTGTAACCACGGTTTTGTTACCACTTCAGAGGGGGTGGTCATGATCGACAGCCCTCAGAAGCCCACCGACGCTCTGAAATGGAGGGCTGAGATAGAGAAGCACGGCCAGCTGAAATACATCATCAACACTGAGCCCCACGGGGACCACTGGACAGGCAACGCCTATTTTGATGCTCCAGTCGTAGCCCACGAAGGGGTAAGGACCCGCATATTGGAAACCGATCTGGAAGAGCATTTGGCCAGAGTGGGCAGCATGGGCCCGGAGGAGCCCAAACTGCTGGAAGGATATTTTCCCAACGCCCCAGTCATTACCTTCCAGAACGGCATGACGATGCACGTGGGTGACCACACCTTCGAAATGATCCACATGCCCCGCCACGGTCTGTTTGGCGTGACCAGAGAAACCTACCTGCCGCGGATCCGGGGTGAACAATCCCCGGTCTCCTGATTGGGAGGAGCGAGGGCTCATGGCGGGGAGCCATGCCGGCGGCGGTTGTACGATGGCCCTCCGAGTAGTAGGATGCGGCAGCATCAATCGCCTGTGTTAATCGGACAGTAAGGAGCAAAGATGACAACTCAAACCCAAGAAATCAAAAATATGCGCCTCATCTCCCACCACGACCTGAACGGGTTTGGCAACATCGGTGAGGGTGTCCACCTGCACCAGACCCGGGATGGCCGGCGCATCCTCTACATGGCCCATGAAGGAGCCCCCAAGGACATCACCAGCGTGGACGTGACCGACCTGGCAAATCCCAAGCTAATGGTTCAGACCGAGCTGGACTATTCCCACCTGCGCTCCAACTCCCTGTCCATAGTTGACGACGTGATGCTGGTGGCCTACCAGTCTCTGGAGCCGGGCCAACCGGGCACGGGGGTGGGATTCTACAACATTAGCAACCCAGAGGAACCGAGGCGCATTGGCTTTCTCGACACCTCAGGTCCCTACTCCAGAGGCTGCCACTGCCTCTGGGCGGTCGATGGGGAATACGCCCACCTGTCCACTGGCGCCGCCGATTTCCAGCCTCGCAACCAGAAAGATGACCAGTTCTACATGATAGTGGACGTAAAGGATCCGAGCCGCCCCGTTGAGGCCGGCCGCTGGTGGTTCCCGGGCACCCGCGAGGGGGACGACGCGCCCATGCCCGCCCGTCATCCTCAGTTCGACGCCGGTCATCGGGTGCACAACGCCAATGTTTATCCGGAACGACCCGACCGGGCTTACTGCGCCTTCATGGATTCCGGGGTGGTAATCCTGGATATCTCGGATAAGGGCGCCCCTAAGATGATCAGCAACACTAATTACGCCCCACCCTTCCCAGGCTTCACCCACACTGTAGTCCCCTTTTTCAGTCGGGATTTGATGGTGGTTACCCAGGAGGCGGTGCGGCAGGGAGGCGAAGACTATCCCAAACTGGTGTGGCTGATGGACATTCGGGACGAGACGAAGCCGGTGATCATGGGTACTCTGCCAATGCCTGACACCGAGGACTTTTTTAACCGCCCTGGGCGGTTTGGCGCCCACAACATCTATGAAAACCAGCCGGGCCCCACCTGCTACTTCTCTGATACTCTGGTCTTCGGGACCTTCTTCAACGCCGGGGTCCGGGTTTACGATACGACCAACCCCTTCCAACCTCAAGAAGTCGCTTATTTCGTTCCCCAGATCCCGGAAGGGGCGCCCTCAAACGGTATCAATGATGTCTACCTGGACGAAAACGGCATCATGTACGTGGTCGACCGTATCAAAGGCGGTCTCTACGTCCTGGAGCTGACCATTTAAGGGCTCAAGCATCCCACGGCGCGTCCGCCCTAAGGGCCCCAGTAAATTAGCCAAGAGGCCCTGGGAAGACCTGGTCGACGTAGGTATCGGGTAGTGGCGCCAGATTCTCTGGTTGTTGGCCGCCATAGACTGGCGGCCATGGGCAAACCGATGATAATGTGGCGTTGCGCCGGCCTTATCCAGTCGACGCAAGCACCAAAACGAGTATTAGGAAGATACCAGCGTTAATCCAGGTGGCTGTCCAGCCTTTCTTGCGCAGACCATACTGGATCCCCAAGCCGATAAATCCCAGCAGCAAGAAGCTAAGAATGTACCTACCGGCTCCAACGACATCTTCATCTTGAGATGCAGCCGGGTTGCGCTCTTGAGATCGCCAAGTATCCTTGTCACTTACATTGTGCATTTTCGATTCTCCTTTCCCATCGCCCCTGGGGAAAATACTAAACTTAGGATTTACCTAACCGGTGGCTCCTCGAATCTCATTTGGCTATAGATTCAAAGCACACCGCCAGGAATTGTTGTTTCGGAGCTGCCCGGGCCCACTGAGATTTAGTCCAGCCTCAACATCTGGAGACCCCCACCGGCCGCCAACTTTGCTGCCGGGATGTGCCGGTCCACTGGAATCTCCCTACCGCTGCCGTTGGCCAGGTCAATCAGGAAAACCTGAGTGATTCCTATGCCGTTGGGAGGCGCCGGGCTGGTGACTCCGACCATCAGCAGGCCGGGGACTTCGTCGATGACCAAACCGGTTTCGTGACCATCCAGGGTGAAGGAAGCCACCGATTCCGGCTCCGAATCCGGCGGAGCCCGTATGATAAAGATTTCGTTGGAGTCGCCGAAGTTTGCCGCCCAATAGATGGCTTCCTCTCCAAAGAAGACGCCTCGGTTACTGGGCCAAATCCCAGCCAACAGGCCCGGGTCTAAGCTCCGCGTGGACTGAATTTCCCCGCTGTAGGGATCATGAATGTTAATCTGCCCATCGGTCATGGAAACCAGCTGGTTCCCCACCGCGTGAAAACGAAAACCTCGAACCGCTAGCTGGCGCTCGGTCTGCTGGGTCCGGTCCCCCAATTGTTTCACTTTAGTCCGAATCCACCGATGGACCCGGATGGAGGGCGTGAGGACAGCGGAAGAGGGGGGAGGGAGTTGCAGGCGCGATGATCCGGGCTCGAATTCGGGTAGACGGGAGGTTGGCGGGCGGTCGCAGGCGCTTTTGGGGGCG
>JAKZUA010000094.1:0-5353 GCA_047516825.1 Dehalococcoidia bacterium | reverse complement strand
TAGACCTTCAGGTCCGGGGCGCTGAGGGATGGGAGCTGGGGTACCTGAGGTGGTGCGGGGGCTACCAACTCCCGAACCGCCGCGTAGTCAAAGGGTCGGCCGGTCTCCAGAAGCTGGCAGAGGCCCCGCTCCACCCTGGCCGAGGTGGCGCTGGACTGTGCTTCTTCCTCGTCTGCTTCATGTCCTACTCCTCCCCAACAGCAACCGCAGTCGGTATTTTAGGAGCTCGACTCTCTTTTAGCGACCTGTCTAGTTTCTTGTTACCACCTCAGCACTCCCTAGTGCCAGGTCCAACATCTCTCTAGCTGTCTTTATGATGTGGTCTACCTTAATTCTTTGCTAGCTTTTAACCAAAGTGCATGGTTTATAATCTTCACAATTCCTTAAAAAGGTTGTGTTATAAATTTCAGGCGTAGGGAACCGGCAATTTTGCGCCTAGCATTTATACTACTATAGCGACACCTTCCTCGGATTGGCGCAAAATCTCGAAAGCTATCATCGGGAGAGAGTTGAGCGGTGGCAACAATAAACAGGATCAGGTATTTAAAAGTTTGGCAAATAGGATTGGTTTTCGCCGTACTGGTGGTGGCGGGTGGTGCGGCTTATACCGCTTACGCCAGGTCGACCAGCGCCGACGATCAGGCTCTGGGAGAAAACCAACAGTTGATTACCGTGGCCTATGGCGACCTGATCAATCAGGTTTCCACCAACGGAAGCCTGATTTTTCCGGAGAAGGAAACCATTAGCTTCGGTACTGAGGGCATCGTTAATGTGCTCTTTGTGGAAGAAGGCCAGCAAGTGGACCAGGGAGAGGTGCTGGCACGTCTAGACCCGCTGACTATTGCAACATTGGAACAGGAGGTAGCCCAGGCCCGGGTCGACCTACAGTCGGCCGAGGAGTTGCTGGAGGAAACTCGCCAGGGTTACACCCCGCTGGAACGTGCCCAGCTAGAAGAGGCAGTAGCCGACGCCGGTTTTCAAGCCCAGGAAGCCCGGGAGGTCCTGGACGATGCCAGGGAGCCCTACACCGAACAGCAGATCCAAACCCAGGAAGAGTTGCTGGCCGACGCCCGTGTCGCACTTAGGGACGCGCTGGACAGCTTGGCCGCGCTGAGTCCGGACAACAGCCTGCGGTACGCCGAGGCAGTTCAGCTCAGGGCGACCACGGAGGCGGAGCTGGAGGCAGCCCAGCGGGAACTGGCCGAATTTGAGACTAACCATGCCCAGTCGCTGGCTGAGGCGATTCAGGCCAAAGCCGACTGGGAGGTAACTCTGGTGGACGCAAACGTTGCCTTGCAGGACTATGAGGAAAGGACTCCCCTTCTTAATCAATGGCGGAGTGAGAAAGAAGAAGCGCAGAAGACGCTGGAGAACTTTCAGCGGACATTAGCCGACTTGCGGGCGGCCGAGGCGGAAATCGGCGGATTACAAAGTCATATAAGACGGTGGGAAAAATTCGTCGAAATGCACCAATATTCATTTGTTCAGGCTCAGGAAAATGTAGCAGAAGTGGAACAGCTGGAGGCCGACCTATCCTTGGCCCAGTCGAGTATTAATTCAACCAAAGAGGAGTTGGCACGGTTAGAGTTGGGACCGGATCCCCTGGATAGACGGGAGCTGGAGGCAGCGGTCCAACTGGCTGAAGCCGACCTATTGGTGGCGGAAGAATCTCTTTCCAGTCAGCGAGTAGAGGTAGACCCTCTAGATGCCTCCCTCTTGGAGTCCCAAGTAACATTGGCCCAGGCCACTGTCGCGCAGGCCGAGGAGGACTTGGAGGAGTGGCTTCAGGGGGCGGATTCCCTGGAAGTAGTTTTCCGAGAGACTCATCTAAGAACGGCTCAGGCCATCCTGTCTGAGGCTCAGGAAGACCTGACGGAGCTCCTAGCCAAGCCCGACCCGATGGAGCTCGCCCTGGCTGAAGCCGAGGTCGCCTCGGCCAAGCAAAAGCTGGAGGATGCCAATACCAGATTGACCGACTCGACCCTGCGAGCCCACTTTCCCGGTGTTGTATCGATAGTACACGTGGAGGAGGGGGACCAGGTCGGGGCCAGGGCCGCCATACTGGAGCTTTCTAACCCCACCGTGGTTGAGATGGATGGGATAGTGGACGAGATAGACGTGCTGTCCTTGAGGGAAGGTGTAAAGGCAGAGGTTACCCTGGATGCCCTGCCCGGCCGACGCCTGGAGGGAACCCTTACTGAAATAGCCCCGGCCGCCCTGACCCAGCAGGGAGTGGTTAGCTATCCCATTCGCATCAGCCTGGAGTTGCCGGACCGAATGCGGCCCCGGGAGGGACTCAGCGCCGTGGCCAACATTGTGCTGCGGGAGGAAAGGGACGTGCTTCGGGTGCCCCAGCAGGCCCTCCAGGGAAGCTTTGAGGAGCCGGTGGTCAAGGTTGAAACTCCCCGCGGCTTCGAAGACCGCAGCGTAACCCTGGGCGACACCGACGGCTATTGGGTGGCCATTCGAGAGGGATTGCAGGAGGGGGAGCAAGTTGTGGTGGAAAGCACCAGCGCCTCCACCAGCCAGTTTAGCTTCCGCCAGTTGCGGGGCCAATTCGGGGGCTCGAGGGGAGGGAGTGGCAGTTCCCGTACCGGTAGTGGTCGAGGTGGCCGGTAGGCAACTTATTGCAGGAATGATTGACTTAGAAAACGTCAGCAAAGTTTATCGCATGGGTAAGGTGGAAGTGCCCGCGCTGAGAGGCGCCAGCCTATCGATCCAGCAGGGGGAGATGGTCGCCATCATCGGACCCTCTGGTTCGGGCAAATCCACCGTCATGAACATCATGGGTTGTCTGGACGTTCCGACTTCGGGCCGATACCTCCTTGAGGGTGAGGACGTGGGGCGCCTGAGCGACGACCGATTAGCGGAGATACGCAATCGAAAGATTGGGTTCGTGTTTCAAACTTACAACTTGCTCCCCCGCCTCACCGCGCTGGCCAACGTGGAGTTGCCGCTGCTCTATGGCGATGGCCGCGAGCGGAGACGTCGCTGTCTGGATGCCCTCGAGGGAGTTGGACTGGGTGGAAGGGTGGATCATAAACCGTCCGAGCTATCTGGCGGAGAACAGCAGCGGGTGGGCATAGCTCGGGCGCTGGTGAAGCAGCCCAGCCTGATGTTGGCCGACGAACCCACCGGCAACCTGGACAGCCACTCCAGCGAAGAAGTGGTGGGGATTCTTCAGGGGTTGAACCGAGAGCAAGGTCTGACGGTAGTGATAGTAACCCATGATCCCGAGGTGGCGGCCTGTACTCGTCGGATTATCTCCATGCGAGATGGTCAGGTGATGGGCGATGAGCCGGTGCGAGAGCCACATCTGCTCCGGCCTTCCGATCAATCTCCAACGCAAACAGCAACGGCGAGTCCGGAGTTTTTATTAGGGAAGGCATCCGCTTGAACCTACTTATTACCCTGCGCATGGCCCTCTCCTCCCTGGGCTCCAACAAGCTTAGGGCCGGTCTGACGCTGCTCGGTATTGTCATCGGAGTGACGGCGGTTATCTCCCTGATGGCCATCGGCCGGGGCGTTCAGCAGTCCATCACCTCCCGCATTGAGTCCTTAGGGACCAACCTGCTGTTCGTTCGCCCTGGTGAGTCCAGCACCGGCGGCGTCTCCAGTGGGCTGGGCAGCGCCGCTACCCTCACCTTGGAAGACGCCCATGCGCTACGGGACCCGGTGCTTGCTCCCTCGGTGCTGGCGGTAGCGCCGGAGTTGACCACCACGGCCCAAGTGGTGGCGGGACGAAACAATACCTCCACTCGAGTCGTGGGCGTAACGCCAGATTATCAGTGGGTCCGTAGCTTTCCTGTGAGCAGCGGCCAGTTTATTGGGCCTGGTCACGTGGACGCCAGCTCGCAAGTGGCGGTTTTGGGGTCGCGAGTGTCGGAGACACTGTTCGGATTGCGGGATCCCGTAGGGCAATGGGTTAAAATCAACGGCCGGCAGTTTCAGGTCATTGGGCTGCTGGAAAGCAAGGGAGCCGGTGGTTCTTTCGGATTTTTAGACGACCAGGTGCTGGTGCCCATAACTGCGGCGTACTACCGGCTGTCTTCCCAGAGAACGGCGCAGGGTGGTATCAATGTACAGACCATCAATGTGCAGATCGCCGGAACGGACCAGATGGACGGCGCCGTGCAGGAGATCGCCACGGTACTACGCCAGCGTCACCGGGTGATAGGGGAGGACGACTTTTCCATCACCAACCAGCAGGAAACCATCCAGGCTTTGGAAGAAACCACCAACACCTTTGTTGCTTTTCTGGGGGCCATTGCCGGAATTTCCTTGCTGGTGGGCGGCATTGGCATAATGAATATTATGCTGGTTTCGGTAACCGAGCGCACCCGAGAGATCGGCATCCGCAAAGCCATGGGTGCCAAACGCCGGGACATACTGATGCAATTCGTTTCCGAGGCGACACTGCTTAGCCTGGGCGGCGGCGGGGTGGGCGTCCTGCTAGGACTGCTACTGATACAGCTGCTGAACGGGCAGACCCTCTTCGGCAACCAGCCGGCTCAGACCTCTTTCAGTGGAGACATCGCCCTGCTGGCCTTGGGTGTTTCCGCGGCCATAGGTCTCTTTTTCGGTATCTACCCAGCCATGCGGGCCTCTCGTTTGCATCCCATCGAGGCTCTCCGCTACGAATAGATAGCTATTAGTTTGCATAGGCACTTTCGAGGTTCGGTTGGCGCACGGATCTTTGATCATCATCCGAAGAATAAAGTGGACCCCATCAATTGGACAGGATCGGCGCTAAATTAAGTGAGGGTCCCACCGCTGCTGCGTAGGATTCCAAGGCTCTGCTGGATGACCAACTCCTCTCTGGTGCCTTTTCGGTTGATTGGCTTTCACTCCCATTGAATTGAACACCTCGGCTGGAGTGCGGTAGCCCAGGGCCGGATTGAAGCCGCTGCCGGATTGAAGCCGCTGAATGATATAGAAGCGGAAGTAGTCATCGATACCAGCCTTGGCCTCCCGGCCGTTGGAGTACGCCTTCAGGTAGACTCCCTCGTACTTCACTGTCCGCCACAGCCGCTCCACAAAGATGTTGTCGGTGTATCGCCCTTTCCCGTCCATGCTCACCCTCACCCCATGCTTCTCCAGCATGCCGGTAAAGCTCTGCTGGTGAACTGGCTTCCTTGGTCGGTGTTGAAGATTTCTGGTTTTTCCTTTTCCAGCGCCGCCTCCAACGTCTCTGAGCAATGCCAAGGCGCCATTCTAAACCAAAGCCAAGGTGGGAACTACATTGGGCAGTGATGGCAAAGGCACGGCAGGTGTAAAGATCAAAGCATCGGCTCGGGCCTGTAACCGGGTTCGGCAGCGACGTTTCACTTCTTCCTTACGGTGAGCTAGCCCG
>JAKZUA010000093.1:0-7556 GCA_047516825.1 Dehalococcoidia bacterium | reverse complement strand
CATCTGCCGGAAGTTATCCGGCAGCTCCTCTTTGATGCCGCCGATACGGAAATAGTTGTGCATCATCCGGGCGCCGGAAACCGCCTCGAACAGGGACTGGATCCGCTCCCGACCGCGAAAGGCAAACATGGAGGGCGTCATAGCCCCGGCATCCAGCCCAATGGTGGCAATGTAGAGCAGATGGCTGGCGATACGGTTGAGCTCGCAGAGGATGACCCGCACGTACTCGGCGCGCTCCGGAACAACCAGTCCCATCAACTGCTCCACCGCCCGGCAATAGGCCAGCTCGTTGTTGAAGTTGCCAATGTAGTCCAGGCGGTCGAACAGGGTAATTACCTGATGATACTGCTTCCCTTCGCAGAGCTTTTCCGATCCCCGGTGCAGATACCCGATGTGGGGCTCCACCCTCACGATTTTTTCGCCGTCCACCCAGAGGACCATGCGGAACACGCCGTGAGTCGACGGGTGCTGCGGCCCCATGTTAAGCAGCATCTCCACTGGCTCACCGGCGGGGGGATTGGATATGTCTACCACTGGTTCGACCATGCAAATTCTAGAGAATGGTTATCTTGGGCTCTTTGGGCGGAGTGACCAGAGCGCTCATCCACACCTTATCATTGTCATAAAACCCCGCTTCAATCAGGACCTCGTCCAGGATTCCCAATTCCTCACAATCCTCCAAATAGGAGCCTATCTCTTTGCGCAAGGCCGTCTTGGCTTCCTCCGCCGTATCCCCAAATCCGGTCACGACCAGCTCGGGACAATAGGCCTGGTAGGCCTCCGCCAATTTGGATTCCTCTATAACATAAACTATACGGTCCATTATTTCCGGTCCATCATGTCCATCATTCTGAGAGCCTGCTCGATAAGTCCCTCCCCTTGCTAAGGGGGAGACATTGGGTTTTCATACGCCCTCTAAAGGACACCGGCGACCTCGGCTTCGGCTACTCCACGAACTCCAGCTGGAGCTCGGTGATCTCTCCCACTCCAGGATAACCGGCCTCCGCCAGGGTTTGTTCCAGCTTGCTGCCGCACTCTTGGGACTCGATCCAGGCCCGCAGACTCTGGATCAACTGGTCTTGGGCCGCTTCCAGCGAGCCGCCTATCCCCAGGACGTCCAGGCCCTGGATGCGGGCCACATACTGTTCATCTTCCCAAATTACCTGCGAGGTCAAGAGCAGCGTTTCCAAAAAGATTTAAATCTCCGGCGGTCTAAAACTCCTGGTACTCGTAGAAGGGAAATTCCTTGCGGCCAGGATACCCTTCAAATCCTTCGTATAGCAGTAGGGGAGAGAGGTCCGGATGACCCTCGAAGGCGATTCCGAAGAGGTCATGGGCCTCCCGCTCGTACCAGTCAGCCGCCTGCCAGACCGAAGTCAGCGAGGGTAGGCTGGGCTCCTCATAAGAAACATCCGCTTTAACAACCAAGGTCTGCTCGCGATCCAGCGAGTGCAAAAAGTAGACCATTTGGAAATATTCCTGGTAATCGACACAGCTCATGCAGAGCAGCATTTTGAAATCCAGCTCCGGGTCATCCTTGGCCCGACGACAAGCGGCCGCGATACTCACGGCGGGTACGGTGACCTGGGGCAAATCGTTCAACGCGCCGAATTTGGGCCCATACTCCTGAAGGACGTCCGCCACCCGGGTCAATAAGTCTCGTCGAGGCTGGCTTAGCAGAGCCAGGGCCTGTTCCTCTTCGGAAAGGCCTTCTTCCGGAGAGAGAGCCGCCGCAGAAGGATCCGCCGTAGCAGAATCCGGTGTCGCCTCGGTGGGTTGCTCGTTACTGCTTTCCGCCATCGTCCTTGGCGTCTTGCATTATCTTTTCTTGCAGCTTCAGTATGCCGTAGAGCAGCGCCTCCGGGCGAGGCGGGCATCCCGGCACGTAGACATCCACCGGAATGATGTGGTCCACTCCCATGACCACGGAGTAGGAACGGTAGTAGGGTCCGCCATTGGTGGCGCAGCTGCCCATGGCGATAACCCATTTGGGCTCCGGCATCTGCTCGTAGAGCAGGCGGATGGGCTCGGCCATCTTCTTGACCACCGTACCGGCGACGATCATGACGTCCGACTGGCGGGGTGAAGGCCAGGTTACCACCCCAAACCGGTCGAAATCGTGGTGCGCCATGTAGGTGGAGATCATCTCTATGGCGCAGCAGGCCAGGCCGAAACTCATGGTCCAAAGTGAGGACTTGCGGGCCAGACCAAATAGCTGCTCTTTGGTCGTCGTCAAAACTCCGGGAACCTTGCCGGCGATGGCCTGGTCCAAAAGGCTGGGACCGGGCTGATTGCCGGGACCCATGATTATTTCTGCCATTCCAACACTCCCTTCCTCCAAGCGTATATTAGCGCAAAGAACAGCACTCCCAAGAACAGCATCATAGCGTAGAAAGGGACCGGGTTGCCCAACGCGTTCTGCTTCATAAACACCACTGCCCAGGGGAACAGGAAGACTGCTTCCACGTCGAATATCAGGAACATAATGGCAAAGATGTAGAAGCGCAAACTGATGTTGGACCAAGAGTATTCAGTGGCGGGAATGCCACATTCATAGGTGGTGAGCTTGGCCTCGGATCGGCGGCGAGAGGAGAGCAGGTGGGAGGCAGCGAACATCCCCCCAATAGCCAGGAAAGCGCCGACAGCGGAGAGCGTTACCACAGTCCAGTCTAGGGCGAAAGCATCCATAGGTTAATGACCTTGGGGATTGCGGGAAACGTTGGCGGCGTTTCTTAAATTCGTAAGTTGCCTGGCCTAAGGTGAATCCTGCTACCCAGCGATCTTAACATTGGCGGAAAAATTGTGTCAACGTGGACCAAAGAGAATAGCCGCCGCAACTCCCCAGTAGCCATGCTCGCTCATTCAGGGAACTGGGACCGCAATGCAGTAGAAGTGACATCCGCGCGAAAGGCCGATTCGGGTATGCCCTGAAACAAGAAATCGAATCCGGCGGGAACCGGCACATCAGCCAGGGTTTTGAAATTCCCGCCATCTTCTCGACCGGCAACCAGGAAACGACTGCCGGCGGCTCCCAACTCGGCCAAAGCCAGGCACATGGTGGAGTAATCGCCATCATAATAGCGGGGTTCCACCAGCCGGAGCGCAGTGTCCCACCCAATGACAAAGGAGACTCCCGGGAACAGCCTGCCTTTCTTGTAGAAGGTTTCGGCTCGGGTCAGCACCAATATTGCCTTGCCCCGGAACTGAGCCATTCTCCGCAGAATTTCCTCCTCTTCCAGGGGAGGTTTATCCACATTGACCACGGAGAGCTCATAAGCAACCGGGGCTCCCAGCTCTTTTTCCGCCACCACCGCCAATTCCTGGTGCCCGTAATGCAGAGGACTGAAGGAACCCGGCAGCAGCGGATTTGAAACGGCCTGGTCTACCACCATGCTTCCCTCGGGATGCACCATCACGCTGGCCACGTCCCCCGCCAGCAGCCGCTGAATGGGAGCGGCGTGGTTGCTGGTCTGGAATTGGGGATGCTCGGAGTCGCTCAGTCCCAGGGGCAACTGGGACTCAATACCCATCCCGCGGGCCAGGCTTTCGAGGAGCAATCGGCTGACCAGTTCCTCCTCTCCCGCGCGATCTCTTCGTCCCTTGTCCAAGGTCAAATCGCAGCTAATTGACTGGTCCTCGTCCCAAATAGCTATGGAGCAGCGGTGGTCTCCGCGCTTGACCCGATCGGTCGCCAGGGTAGCGGTGCAGGCCAGACCCAGGACCGGGGCGTTACCCTCGCGGAAGCGCAGCGCTCTTTGGTAACAGGCTCTGGCCATGTCCCGCGCCGTTTCCGTGGAGACGTACTGCTCCGGTTCCTGCCCCACCAGGCCAATCATGGAGAGGCGACTGTAGGGAACCACCGATTCCAGCAAAGTCCGGGAGGCGCCGGGCACCGCCAGCAGCCAAGCCACCGCCAGGCTGCCCCCACCGGCCACCGCAATTACGGTTTGCTGGGGCGCAGCGTGAATTTTGGCTATAAGCTCGTTGATTTTTTCCATGTACTGAATTTGGACTGCCCAAGTCGGGCCCCGCGCCATCCCGAGCGCTCCTTTTTGTGCCCTAGACCTTGCCAGAAAGTGTAGCACCCTGCTCAACCGGCGGTCCACCAGAAGCCCATCGCGCCAAAGCTGCCAGTTCTTCTATTCGGGGTAATTCTTTTAACGGATGGGGCCAAGGGGGAACCGGCTATTCCAATTTCCTAAATTTGCCGGAGGTCAGCTATCAGAAAATATTCACAGTTTGTTCACAAAGTTCCAGATTTTACCTGCTATTTTTGTTCCTGGGTACATTAAGAACAACATTAAAACAGCCGGGGCTGACCAGAGGCCAACGACCCGATAACTTTCCTGCCGAACCGGCGGGAGAAGCCAAGGATAGAGGTACAGATTTGGTGCGAGGACGGACGACTCAATTAAGTATCACCCTGACACCAGGGGACAAAACCCTTTTGGAATCTTGGCAACGCTCCACTACCATCCAGGCGGGACTGGCCCGACGGGGTCGAATCATCCTGCTCATGTCGGAGGGGGCTTCCATCTCCCACATCTCTCGCACCGTTGGGATCCGCCGCCGCTTCATCTACAAGTGGGTGGAACGCTTCCAATCTCTGGGGGTCTCCGGGCTGAGTGACAAGCCCGGCCGGGGCCGGGCCTCTCAAATCTCTAATGATTATTCCCAGGGGATTAGCGTCGCCGTTTAACCACCAGCCGGCATCGGTCGACACCCGCCGTCCGGAGAATGGGCAATCATCCTCAAGCCTATGACCGGGGTCCATCGAGGAATTCTGCCTTATGTTTAGGCCCTACCGTACTCTGAAGATAAAGGTGCCGCGCCCTTGTTGCCCCTGGTGTCAGGCCCACTCGGAGCGAATTGAGCAGAAACTGCAAGCTATGGAAGAAGAGATCCAGGAGCTGACCGGCAGGCTGGCAACTCTGCTGACGACCCCCAGGGAAGCGGAAAATGTTTCGGCAGGTTTTCTTACGGCGCTTCAGTTATTCGGCCTAAACTCCAGCCTTCAACGCACAGGCGAGGAGTCCCAATCCGCGTCGGTCCATCTGGTTGGAGCGTTCTCCGGGATTATCACCGCGTTAGACCGGCTGGCCGAGACATCGGCCGGGCCGGCCCCAACCAACCTAGTCCCTCCTAGCCCCAATACTTTGTCCCCTCACCAGCTCCGTCAGATTCCGGCGCCACGAAAAGGGTCCAGACACCCCGCCGCCTGAATCGGTGTTGGAACAAGGAACCGGCGAGGTAATCGGTCTACCCATTGATTGGATCTTTCTGTCTATCTTGATGGGTTACTGCCCGAAGCGGTACTCTTGCCCGCCTCCAGGTTTCCTAACAGAGTATAAACCCCCACCAAAGATTCTCGGGCGTCACCGGCCCAGTGAGCAGTGTCGTCTAGGGCGAGTGCCCGCTGTATATAATCCGCGCCTATCTGTGGTTCGCCGATATTGATGTGAACCCCTCCCTTCAGGTAGAGCCCATAAGCTGAATAAACGCGGTCGCCCGTGATTGCCAGGGAAGCTTCAAGAGGCTCCATCGCCATTTCCGGCTCGCCAAAACGCAAATAAGCGAAAGCAATGAAACGCTGCATCTCGCTGGGATCGCCCCCAATGTTTTGGGCATGCCATGCCCTGACCAATGTGATGATGCTAAGCCAAAGCGCCGTGAAGGCATCCGCACGCTCACCCGAAAGGTCATACAATTCCAGCATTCCCTTGTAAAACCATCTTAGAGCAAAGGCGACTTCTGGCGGGGCCGCAGTCGGGTCAAATGCCTCCCACTCCTTCCCCCAAGCCTCCAGGTGGTCCTTGGTTAGACCAGGCCATTGGGCTTCGTGCCTCCCGACCTCATAGGCGATGGTTTCAGGGGAGGTCTTTCTTAATACTCCTTCCCACACTGGCGGAAGGAGAATGGGTTTTCCTGGTGGACCAAACAGCAGAAGCAGCCCTCTTATAGCATCGATGAGGGGTTTCTGCGAGCTGAGCGCCTCCACGGGATCTGACATTCCGTCGATTCCACTAATCAAGACGTTTGGTCCTTCGAGGTGCCGATCGATGATCTTCCCTCCTCGTTCAATTTCTAGGTAATCAGCGCCGTCTGGTTTGAATATGACCTGCCAGTTGATGCCTCTTACGCTCACCAACTGGCTAGGTTGCCAACCCGGAAGCGGAAAGGGATGTATCGCCCCATACGCGAGGTTGTTCTCCCCCTTTATTCGCCCTGGAAAGTTTCTGTTTACGTCGGAGTTACGCATAAATGGACTCCGTCTCCCACTGGGAAGAGAATGGATGTATAAGCAAATGGTAGGCCCGGCACCGGTTTCTTGTCGACAGCCACCTGACAGAGCGCTACCACTCTGGGAGGAACATTTTTTCTGTGACAGGATGGGGCGAAATTAGGCGCCCGAAGCACACTCGTGTTTGTCTGCGAATACCCTGAATATCGCCGTCGATGACCCCATCGAGGTGCGCTATAACGTCACCCTAACTCGGTTTTAGAACGAAAAAACGGCGGGGTGATTCTCCTACCCTCGCCGGTTCTTTCTTTTAACCAATGTGGTGGGCGGTACTGGACTCGAACCAGTGACCTCTTGCGTGTCGAGCAAGTGCTCTAACCAGCTGAGCTAACCGCCCCTTCCCCAGGCTGATTGCAGCGGAAACCCACCAACCACTTAACCCGCAGCGGACTTCCGGTCCTCAAATGAACAGCCATTGATCCTTCCGTCAACCGCGGGATCAGGCATGGATCTGCAACAAGGACAATTAAATCAGTTGGGAACCCCCTCAGTCAACAAGGCATTCGGCGAGCAAATTCCATCCTGAGGGGCGACCGGCTGGCTTCACCAAGCCCGCGTTTTACAAAGCCGGTCGGCATGTGTTAAAAAGGGCCTCAGCTGGGACTATCAATTAAGTCCCGATTTTGTTGCTATTAGCATCCTCCCGCTGGGAACACCAGCCGCCGGGGACACGAGGTGCCAAAATGGTTGAAAACACCGGCAGCATCGAAGCGCTGCTTCAGGAAGACCGGACCTTTCCGCCGCCGGAGGCGTTTCGTCGGCAGGCCAACATCCAGGACCCGGCGATTTATGAGGAGGCTCTTCGAGACCCGGAGGCTTTTTGGGCCAGGTTCGCTGAAGAGCTGGACTGGTTCCAGAAGTGGGACCAGATCCTAGATTGGAAGCCGCCCTATGCCCAATGGTTTCTCGGCGGCAAACTCAACGTTTCCTATAACTGCTTGGACCGCCACCTTACCTCGGCCCGGCGCAACAAAGCGGCCTTCATCTGGGAGGGAGAGCCGGGCGATCGGCGGGTCTATACCTATAAGGACCTTCATCGGGAGGTATGCCAGTTTGCCAACGGTCTGAAGAGTTTGGGCGTGAAAAAGGGCGACCGAGTCACACTTTATCTGCCCATGGTTCCCGAGCTGCCCATCGCCATGCTGGCTTGCGCTCGAATCGGCGCGCCCCACAGTGTCGTGTTCGGCGGCTTCAGCGCCGAGTCTTTGCGGGGCCGTATCGAAGATTCCCAATCCAGGGTGCTGGTCACCGCCGA
>JAKZUA010000092.1:0-3228 GCA_047516825.1 Dehalococcoidia bacterium | reverse complement strand
CCTCGGGTCGTCCAACGCCGCGAAGTATTCGGCGATGGGTGCGCCTGTTGCCTGAACCATCACTACCCCTCCCTAGTTTCGTCATGATGATTACTATTTTAAACAAATTTAAGAAAGATAATAAGACGCGATTGCCCTGGTATTAACCTTTGCTAGCGCAAAAGCCGGTGCGGAGTTCTGGTAGAATAGCCGCTGCGTTTATTTTATTCCGGCATCGAGGTTACGTTATCGCCAATTGGGCGGCCCTTCCAGACAGGAACCTGTAATGCAAGCGACATCGGAAAGTAATCCTGGGTCCGGTACCAGCGGTCGTCAGAGCCGCTATTTTTATGGCTGGTGGGTAGTCGCGGCCGCCTCCATCCAAGGCATGTTTGGCAATGGCGTGATCTCCAGCGGATTCCCCATTTTCTTCCAGCCTATCCGGGCCGCACTGGGAATCAACTACGCCCAGATGTCCCTGGTATTTGGACTGGCGCGGGCGGAAGGCGGTATGGGCGGCCCGCTGGTTGGCTGGATGGCGGACCGCTATGGTTCCAGACCGCTGATCATCTTCGGTGGCTTCTTCGCCGCCATTGGCATGATCCTGGTGTCCCAGGCGACCGAATATTGGCAGCTGATGGTTATCTTCGTCGGGGTGGTCTCCATAGGCAAGACCGCCGGATTGGGTCAGACTCTGATGGCCGCGGTGAATCAATGGTTCATCCGGCGCAAGGCCCTGGCCATGTCCACTCTAATGACCGCCTTCGCCGGTGGCGGGGCCATCGTTGTCCCTCTGTTGGGCTGGGGAATCGCCCAGGTTGGCTGGCGGGAGACCATGCTTTATGCTGGATTTTTGGTCGGATTGGTTAGCCTACCGGCGTCTCTGATTATCCGCAGTAAGCCGGAAGACATGGGTCTCTTGCCTGATGGCGACCGCGTCAGCCGTCCTTCCCTAGCGGCATCTGGCTCCGCCCAATCGGGACAGCTCCCGGACCGGGCCCCGGACCAGTCCCCGGATCGAGTATTTGAGGACCAGCCGGCAGAATTCACGGTACGCCAGGCCCTCCGCACCGGCACTTTTTGGTTGATTCTTCTGGGGGTTGTTACTCGGGTGTCGGCCACCAACGGCGTCCTAGTGCATTTATTTCCGATTCTTGAGGACGAGGGCTTGAGTCCTCAGACGGCGGCCTTCTATGCCTCTCTGATGTTTTTCATGGCCATACCGCTGCGATTCCTGCTGGGAGTGGCGGGTGACAAACTTGCCCCCAGGAAGTTGCTTTTCATCGGGCAGAATCTGGGTGCCGTGGCCCTGGTCACCCTGATGGTGACCCACTCCGTCGCAGGCGTGGTGATTTTCGTGCTATGCCTGGCGGTAGTGGAGGGAGTGACCTCGGTAAACTGGATTATGGTGGGAGACTATTTCGGGCGAGGCCGGTTCGCCAGCTTGATGGGGTTTATGAGCGTGTTTCACAACATCGGTCTGGTTATTTTCCCGATCTACGCCGGTTGGATACGAGATACCACCGGTAGCTATGATGTGGCGCTGGCTACTATGGCGCCTCTTTTCGTTGTCAGCGCTTTCGCTTTCGCGCTGGCCCGGCGGCCTCCTCCGCCTAAACTAAATCCGAAGTGAAACCTGCAGGAGTTGGTTTGGCTGTTGATGTAGATTCCGCCTTGGCTTTACATTGAATAATCCAGCAGGCAGCCTAAACTAATACATAGCTGAAACTCGCAGAATAGGGTACATAACTAAACTAATACCAAGGGGAAAACTGGTACGCAGCTAAGCCTCAGAATCTGCTTCGGCAATCGGCAATGTGTTAGTTCGCGCAGCCTGAAGGAGCAAAACCCTCCTTCAAACTGGCGTAAGCCGGGGTCCAGGGAAGTACATTCTGAACCGTTCCCTGGATTCTGGCCTTTGCCGGAATGACGGTGTTGGCGGCGCTACCCCAGCCAGTGTCGATGTAGATTCCACTTTGGATTTGGTTTAGGTGGGTCCCACCTTAGCCTTGGCCTAGGCCAACCTGGCTGCCAGGATGCCTAGATAGGCGGCGGCTAGGCCCAAGATCAGGTTGCCCAGGACGCTGGCGGCAGCCCTGGTCAGCTCTCCGGACTCCAGGAGCCGGATGGTTTCGAAGCTGAAAGTGGAGAAGGTGGTATACCCGCCGATTAGGCCGATACCTATGAGCGCTCGAAGTAGGGCTTGAGTCTCCCCAGGTAGAGTAGTCCGCTCGGCGGCCAGGGCGTAGAAAAGCCCCAGCGCAAAGGAGCCGCTGACGTTAACCGCGAAGGTGGCCATTACCGTGGTCGGGCCCAAATAATTTATGGCCAGGCGTCCCGCGCCGTAACGCAGGACCGAGCCGGCAGCGCCGCCCAGGGCTACGGCCAGCCAGATCACCTATATTCCTTCCGATGGCGTAGGTGTAGTCCCCTGTGGCGTGGTTAATCTCAAGCCCATACTCCCCGCCTTGCCAAGGTCTCTTCGTCCAGTTCGAATCCCCACCCAGGACGGTCAAGTAGGGTCAACTGGCTGTTTTTGATCTCGGGACGGATGGTGAACAGCTCGTTCCAGATGGGGTCCCGGTCGGCCTCGGGGAAGGTTTCCACTATTTCCCCTACCGCCAGTCCGGCGACCAGATGTCCGTGGACTTGGGGATCGTGGTGGGGGGCCAGTCGAACGTTCTGCGTGGCGCACATTCCGGCGATCTTGAGGCACTCGGTGATACCGCCGTTGCGGGTGCAATCGAACTGAATAATTTTGACCCCGCCGCGGTGGATCAGGTCCCGGGCATCCCAGCGGTGAGCGGCGTTCTCGCCGGAGGCAATGGGAATGGAGGTGCTGGCGGCGACCTGACCCAAACCTTCCACTCGGTCATACCAGTGGACCGGCTCCTCCAGCCAGCGGATGTTCAGCGGCTCCATCAAACGGGCGGCCCGAATGGCGGTGGGAACGTCGTAGCCTTCGTTAACGTCCAGCATCAAGTCGAACTCCGGGCCCAGAGCCTGTCGCACCGACCGGATTCGCTCCACGTCCTCCTCCAGGCCAACGTGACCGATTTTCAATTTTATGGCGTCGTAGCCCATGTCCGCGTAGGTCTCACATTCTTGCACCAGATCCGCCAGGGTCTTGCCGTCCTGATAGTAGCCGCCGGTCACGTAGCAGGGAACGGTGTTGCGGGTGCCGCCCAGCAGTTTGTACACCGGCATGTTGGCCGCCTTGCCTTTGATGTCCCAGAGGGCGATGTCGAT
>JAKZUA010000091.1:0-3907 GCA_047516825.1 Dehalococcoidia bacterium | reverse complement strand
GGCTTACTTCCGTCATCATGGCAGGTGCGTTGATCTACGGTGTGTCGGGACAGATTCTGGGAAGGCCGATCCCCGTGGGTCCGGCCTACTCCTTCGCTCTGGGAAGATACATGGCCATGCTGGGGGCATCACTTCTGGCAGACCTGGGCGTCCTTCTGATGGCTATCACCATAATCGGCATTCCCTTCGCCATCTTCTTCGGTGTGCGGTGGTTTTTTGTTTACCAGACGGCATCGCTGGAAAGATATGGGCCCCAGGCAGCGCTGGCCCGAAGTTCAGATCTGGTACGGGACAATTGGTGGCGCGTCTTTGGTATCCTGCTGCTAATTGGAATTTCAATGGCCATCGCGAATGGTATCGCCAGCGCCATTCTGGGTCTTATACCCTACATTGGACCACTGGGTCTTATACCCTACATTGGACCAATAGTGGTCGCTGTTCTATTCGCTCCGGTCCTGATTCTTGCCCAGACACTGCTTTACCACGACCTCAGAGTTAGGCGGGACAGACTGGCGGGCTATGACCCGGAGGTCTTGGCTAGTGAGCTGGAGAGTACCCGAGGGCTGTGACAAGAACAGAAGCTAGTAGCAATTTGTCAGTTAGCGATTCAGATTGAATCTACGCATCCTCATCGTCGGCCGGGCGCAGGACCGAGTGGATCGCACTACCGCGATTCTGGAGCGGGTCGGCCACATAGTAACCGGCACCCTGGACGACGGGGTGGCCCTGGACCTGGTGGGCTCTTCCCAGTTTGACGCCCTGCTCATCGACCGGGAAGTATCCCCTCAGGACCGAAGATATGTCACTACCCAGGCCAGAGAAGCGGACCCGGACACTCGTGTGGTGGTGGTAGAAAGCCCGGAGGCGGTGCTAACTCGCTTGCGGCACGCCGGTCTGACCATCTAAACTTCCTTTTCCGATAAGTGCCGCCGGTCGCTTTCACCAGGTAGTCCTTCAACCAGATCCTTCATCTCGCCAAGAGGGTCAATAGTAAACACGGGAATCCCGGCTCGGTGCTATACTGGGCCGGTGCCGGATTCAGGCCCGGGGACCAGGCCCGCCGACCGGATCCAATGCCGATCCTGTTGCCGGACGGGCGGGCAAATAGCAAGGGTAGATAATTCATTATTCTGGAGCACCTGGATGGTTCGACCCAACTGGTACAGTCAACACCCCTTTGCCTGCACCTGCAAGGAATGCGGAGAGAGGAAGGCCATCAGCCGGCAAGCCGGGCGTAAGATTGGCCGCAACGAAAAATGCCCCTGCGGCAGCGGGAAAAAGTACAAGCGGTGCCACGGCGCCTAGCCCCATCTGGCGGCGCCCCACCGGCTTGGGCCGCGCTCCCTGCCCAATACTTGATTAGTGAGACAACTGGAAAATGCTATACGACGTAATAATCGTGGGAGCCGGCTCGGCTGGCTGTGTCTTGGCCTGCCGGCTTTCGGAAGATTCGACCCGCTCGGTGCTGCTGCTGGAAGCAGGGCCGGACTATCCCGATCCAACTTTGTTGCCTCATGAGCTGAAATACGACGCTAACCAGGCCGCCTCCCAGGTCAACGCGCCCCACAACTGGTCATTTTCCGGCCTGTCCTCCCCGGAGCGGTCCACTCCGGTGGCGGTGCCCCGGGGTAAAGTGGTCGGCGGCACCAGCGCGATCAATCACCAAATCTTTCTGCGGGGAGCGCCGGAGGATTACGACCATTGGGTCGAGCTGGGCAACGACCTGTGGGGTTATACCGATGTGCTTCCCTATTTCCGGAAGCTGGAAACCGACCTGGACATAAGAGATGACTTCCACGGCTCGACCGGTCCCATACCGGTCCGCCGCCACCCTCGAGAGACCTGGCTGCCCCTCCAATTAGCATTTTTCCGGTCCTGTCAGGAAGCCGGGTTTCCCTTCGATACAGACATGAACCACCCGGAATCTGGCGGCGTAGGGGCCATGCCGCTGAACAACCCCAACGGGGTCCGAATGAGCACGGCTCTCACCTACCTCCCCGCGGCTCGCCATCGGCTGAATCTCACAATTAAGGGCAAGGCGCTGGTCCGACGCGTTCTCATCGAGAGCACCCGGGAGAGCAAGCGCGCGATCGGTCTGGAGGTTGAAAGCGGTGAAGAAATCTTCCAAGTAGCGGGAGAGGAGATCATTCTCAGCGCCGGGGCGATCGCTTCCCCCCAGTTGCTATTGCTGTCCGGCGTGGGTCCGCGGGACCACCTGGATAGCATGGGGATACCGGTGCTGCACTCCTTGCCGGGAGTGGGCCAGAATATGAAGAACCATCCCTCGGCCTCCCTGCGCTACCGCCCCCAGGACGGATATTCGCTGGAACCAGACCCGCCCCGCAACCAGGTGGCGCTGCGTTGCAGCTTCGCGGGCTCCGCCACGCGGAATGACATCCAGGTCCAGCCCACCACCTCCGGCCCGTTGGGAAGGGAAGCCGAGGAAATACGGATTGGGTGCCGGCTGGAACTACCCCTTAGCGCGGGCTCCTTGAGCCTCACTTCCAGCGACCCGGAGGTCCAGCCCAAGCTGGATTACCAGTTCCTGACCCATCCCTGGGACCTGGAACGCCTGCGGGAAGCCGTTCGCGGATGCGTCGGTCTGTTTGAGCATTCGGGGTTCGATGGCCTGATCCAGGAGCGCCTGGCGCCCACCGATGCTCAGCTGGCCTCGGATGACGCGCTGGACGCCTGGCTCAAGCAAGACGTGGGGATCGCCGGGCACACCTGCGGTACCTGCAAAATGGGTCCGAGCTCGGATCCGGCGGCCGTGGTGGACCAATACTGCCGGGTTCATGGCCTGGAGGGATTGCGGGTGATTGACGCCGCCGCCATGCCGGACATTCCCCGCGCCAATACCAACGCAACGATTATCATGATGGCGGAGAGGGTCAGCGATCTGATTAGCCAGGGATTCTAGGAGCCAGGGATTATAGGCCCCTACCCGCCCGGGTTTGGGCCGGCCGCCAGCGGGACAAAGTGGGCGCTAAACCCCCGCCATATGCCTAGCGGCTGTTTCCGGCGAATAGTAGATTGAGGGTGATCTAAAACTCTCGTATCCTGTTGGAACGCCAAAGCGCCTGCCGCCTTAGCCAAATGAACAAGCCGGTTTGCTTCTTCTTCACCCTGCTACTGATAATTCCCAGTGCGGGTTGTACCCGATCCGCTTCCCAGCCGGATAAGCAGCCAATCGTAATTACTCCCGTGGCTATTCAGACCCAGGCTCCGCCACCAGCGGCATCCCCTTCCCCAGACCTCCAGAAACCGGCTGAATTAGCTACTCCTACTCCTACCCCCCGGCACTTCGCTATTGCCTACGGCGACCTCAGGCACTTCGCTATTGCCCGCGGCCACTACCCAACCGACTTTCAGGCCCACCTCTACCCCCAAGCCGACTCTCAGGCCGTTAACCCGAGCCGATGTAGTGCGCTGGGCGAGCTTTGGAAATAGCATGCAGGGGAAAGACTTGAGCGGCCTGCACCTTTCCGGAATTAATTTTAACGGCATAAACCTCTCAGAGGCCGATCTTTCCGATTCGGACCTGAACGGGGCCAATCTCAGGGGCGCCGACCTGCGGCGAGCCGACCTGTCAAACGCGGTGCTGGATGGCGCCGACCTCACCTTCGCGAATCTAAACCGGGCAGGACTCAGCGGAATCTACCTTGGCGGCCAGAATTTTTTGGGGGCGACTCTGGAAAATATCCGGTTGCTTGGAGCCGACTTGAGCCAAGCCTACCTCGCCGACATTGCCCTGAAAGGCGCCGATTTGTCCGGGGCATCCCTGAAGGAGACTAATCTGGCAGGTGCCAATTTGCTTGATGCCGTGTTGATAGGGGCAGACCTGACTGGCGCTTTCCTGGCCAAAGCTGACTTGACGGAGGCAGACCTCACCGGAGCTGATCTCACT
>JAKZUA010000090.1:0-17768 GCA_047516825.1 Dehalococcoidia bacterium | reverse complement strand
AGGTAGAGATGGTCCGCTTCCAGGAACCCCAGCTGTTTAGAGCGTTTTCCCAGCATCCCCTGCCTCCCACACCCATTAAATTCTCCTGTCCATTATATCGGACTAGCCTGGATCAGGGTACTTTTCGGCCGATCCTCTAGGGCGACAGGCATCTGAAGGAACGGCGTTAGATAAGCATGGGCTCCGACCAAAGCCAACAACCAAGGCGACCCCGGCTAGCCTGGCTGCACTCCATTCCAGGCATCGTCTCATTTATAGGAGTCCTGCTGGCGGCAGGGTTTAGTGGGATATATATCTGTAATAACACTGTGTGCGGCCCAGAGCCAATCCTAGACGCCATTGACCCGTTAGAAGTTGCACATGGAGAAGAAGCCGGATTATTCGGGAAGGATCTGAACTTGGTGTTCGAAGTTTACTTGAGCGGCCTGGGGCGGGACCCAATCCGCATTTATCACATACTGGAAAATGAATCGAAACTGACCCTGGCCGTGCCCTGGAGTGTACCGCCGGGCGAATACCGGGTAGAGGCGCGGTGGCGAAAACCAATTCCTCTCGCATGGTCCAAGACGCTGGTCCAAGTTGAACCCAAGTTGGTGGTGAAGGACGAACCTACCCCTCCTCCCCCTCCGCCATGCCCGGATGATCCCATAGTCTTTGCTGATCTGGACTGGAACAGTGTCCGGATGCAAAATACTATAGCCAAGTTCATCATCACAGAGGGCTACGGCTGTGAAATCGACGGCATCGAAGGGAGCGCCACGCCCTTGTTTCAAAGCTTGATCGCAGGCAACCTACATGTGTTCCTGGAACTGTGGCTGCCCAATTATATAGATGAGTAGGAGGATGCCCTGCGTCAGGGGTCAATAATCCCCCTGGGCAGGATACTGGACGACCAGTGGCAGAGCACTTTTGTTGTCCCGGCCTACGTGATAAAGGGCGACCCCGGCAGAGGTATCGAGCCCATGGCTCCCAACCTGAAGACGCCCCAGGACATCCGAAATTATCAGGAGGTGTTTGCCACTCGGTCCAGCCGCGGCAAGGCGGTCCTGGTCACTTGCATAAAAGGCTGGAATTGCAAGGGTATCAACCAGCAGAAAGTAAAGGCCTATGGCCTGGAGGACGTTATAGAATTGGAACAGCCCAACTCCGCTGACGCTCTCTTCAAGTCCTTGGAGGACGCCTATGAGAGGGGAGACGCCTGGTTGGGCTACCTATGGGGCCCCACTGAAATCGCCTACGAGCTAGACCTGATCCCGCTGGAAGAGCTGCCTTTCTCGAAGGTCTGCTGGGCCACCGACCAGAAATGTGCCTATGCTAACGCCGACGTGATGACGGTGGTGAATCCAAGTCTGATTACAGAGGCCCCGGAGATCGTTCAGTTTCTGAGGAAGTGGCACCTGGATGCGGAGATCCAGATCGCCGGAGAAAGTCACAACAAGCAAATGGGGGAGTCCTTCGAAGAAACCGCCGTGTGGTTCCTCCGGACCCAGGAAGCAGTGTGGACCCAGTGGGTCCCCGCGAGGTGGCCGATAGAGTAAAGGAAGCCCTGAAATTACAGTGATGGGGTTTTTCGCGCATGAGCACGGCGAAACTGTTTGATTTGACCGGCAAGGTAGCGCTGGTCACCGGCGGAAACGGTGGACTCGGTCTGGCCATGGCCAAGGGACTGGCCCAAGCCGGCGCAGGTATTGTGCTGGCCGCTAGAGACGAGAGGAAAACTGCTCATGCGCTAGTGGAAATCCGGGCTCTGGGCGCCCGAGCCGAGGGCGTGGCGGTAGACGTGACCCAAGAGGCCCATATAAAGGAGATGGTTTCTGGTGCCGTAGAGATGTTGGGGCGTGTTGATATTCTGGTCAACAACGCCGGCACCACGGTGCGTAAAGAACCCCAGGATCTGACGAGTGAGGAATGGGACCAGGTGCTGGACGTCAATCTTCGCTCGGCTTTTCTGGCCTCCAGAGAGGTTTATCCTCATATGAAGGCCCAAGGCGGCGGGAAAATCATCAACATCGGTTCCATGTTTTCCCTGTTTGGCGGCGGAGGCAGCGGCGCGCCCTATTCCGCGAGCAAGGGCGGGGTGGTGCAGCTGGCCAAGAGCCTGGCGGTGGCCTGGGCCAGGGACAATATCCAGTCCAACGCCATTCTGCCGGGCTGGTTCCTCACCCAGCTGACGGCGGCGATTCCCGAGACCCAACCTGACCGCTACGACCTGATCAGCCGGCGTATCCCCACCGGACGCTGGGGTAAGCCGGAGGAGCTGCAGGGCGCGGTGGTTTTTTTGGCGAGCCCGGCCTCCGATTACGTCACCGGGGCGGTGCTAACCGTTGATGGTGGCTACTCGGTTATGTAAAGTTGGCGGGTGGCGGCCCGGACCCTCTTATTCTAAGGGGCGTCGCTCCGACTCCACAGGATGGTTTGCTTCTGCATCCTGGTTTCCGTGATTGCTTGTCAGGCTCTTTACTCCGGTTTAAACTCCCCATGTAAATTATTCGAGAATGTGATAGTCAGTTACCAGGGACGCCGTCTGCGCGAGAAGGGGAAGCGGAGTCTTGGAGCCGTCTGAGGGCGTTCAGCTATTTGGCAGGTAAATGAGATGACTCCATCCCATGAAGGAAGGCGGTTCAAAACTAAGTTCGGCCAAGCGCTTAAGTCGATCAGAACGGAGAAGGGATTAACTCAAAGGATTCTTGCCCAACGATTGTCCGGGTCCAATAGTAACCGCCGTTACTCCGCATCAAAGATAAGCCAATGGGAGACAGGAAAAGGAATTCTTTTTGACTTATCGGTAGTAGAAGATATGGTCTTGACAATCCCGCTTACTGCCTCTCAAGAGTTGGATCTCAGGGATGCGTTCCAACAAGATCAAGCTGATACTTTGGATGCCTTCCGAGATTTTAAGCCATTCGGGGACCCTGCGGACCTTCAAGATGACGACATGAGTGCAATAGCTCCCCCAGCCTCTGTCGGTGCAGGCACAGAGTATTCGTACGTGGTCAATACCCACATAAAAGTGTTAGTGGATGAAGTTTACGCTAATCCAGATTTCGACCCCGTGGCAGTCCAGCAAGCAACGGTCCATCTATTGGCACTTAGAGACGAGCTGTTACACCTAGAAGGTGACAATGTCGTACTCGAATTCGAGAGCCAAAACGCCATCAAACGGCTAATTCAGGAAGTGTGCGAGCGAGCCCCGTGGGCTAGGGAGCAGCTATTTTCGTTATTCAAGCATCCTGTAATTGCGGGAGCGATAGGGGCTGGGGTTCAGCGCTATTTCTTCTCGTGATGCCATTTGCTTCGAATCATCACAGCTGCTCCAGAGCCTGCCGGGAAAGCATCATCTTGACCGGACTGATGGGCCGGAAGGTGCGAGATACACGAACATCTCCAGCCAGGCTGCACAGGGTATAGGCGTCGTAGGGGTTCAGTCCCTTCTCGGTCACCAGAAAATCCACCATGTTGCGCACCGCTTGCTTCATGGCTGGCCCCAGATCCTCGCCGTAAGACAGCACCACAAAATAGTCGGGAGTCAGGGCTCTAGGGGCTGAAATACCCATGCCCTTTTCTACGGTCACCTGGATGTGCGTGTCCGAACAGCACTCGGCGCCGGTCCCGGCCACCGCGCCATCTCCGACCACCGCGTGGCAATCCCCCAGGGCCAGCAGGCCGCCCGCAACGAACACGGGAAGATACATGGTGCTGCCTGCCACCAGCTCCTTCATGTCGATGTCCCCGCCGTAGGGGCCGCTATCGCTGGCGGTGTTTTGCGGATAGGTTGGGGTGGTCGCCACCACTCCCATGGAGGGAACCAGGGGCAGGCGCAAGCCGCTGGGCAGTACCAGTTGCCCGCCGTCCAGGGTCATTACCGTGGGGTAGGCTTCCGGGAAATCTTCTTCCAAGAAGCCCCGGCCCGGCATTACCATGTGGGCCGCCCCTTCTTTGGGAGTGATGCTGATGAAGTCCACCTTCAGGGCGTCGCCGGGCTCGGCCCCATTGACCCAAATCGGGCCGGTGGCCGGACCTTTCAGAGACTAGGCCTCCAATACCTCCGGGTCCCGTATCCCTTCAAAGGCGTCCCAGGTCTCCACCATCAGCTCCTCTCCGGAGTCGATGGTGATCGCCGGGTCCCCGTGAGGGTCCAGAACGTATATGCGCTGTTCCCGGCTTATGGATTTCATGCTGATGCCTCCGGAGTGGTTTCAACCAGGGGTTTTAGCTCTAGGCGATCATGTCCAGGGTCACTTGGCGCGTCTCAACTCCATGTTCCGGGTCCAGGTCCACCAGGGTGAACGCCACGCTGTCGTTGCTCTGAATGGCGCCCAGGGGCGCGCCGGAATAAACCGCCTTTACCCGCCCCTGGGAGACATCGACATGGCGGTCCCAATGCCCCAATGCCAGATAGTCGCAGGGAGCCTGGGCCACCTCGTCGGGATAAATCGGGGCGGAGCGAGTCTCCTTGTCGTCGTCGAAGTGGAAGTGCCCGTGAGCCAGAGCCACCAGCCAGTTGCCGTTGGGCGCGGGAGTCATGCCCTCCAGAGGTCGAAACTCGGGAGTATGCATCGTCATGGCCCGGCCCCAGACGTTCAGAGTCAGCTCAGGAAAGGAAATGAACTGCCCATCGAGCTGGTTAAATATGTGCAGGTTTGCGGGCGCCTGACGGAAGGGTGGCCGGAAGTAGAGAGAATCCTGGTCGTAAATGTCGTGGTTGCCCGGCAACACCACGGCCGGTACTTTGAGCAGCGCCATCTGTTCGAGGAAGAACTCCAGCAGTCCATCGGAAACTCGGGCGTGGTCGAAAACATCCCCAACAATCAGCAGGGCATCGGCCTTCAGCATTTTAACGCCCCGCACCACGGTTTCCAGCGCGTTTTGAGACAGCTCCGGATGCCAGTCGCCGCCTAAATGGGTATCCGAGGTATGCACCAGCTTCAGCTTTTTTCTAGATACCAAACATTAGCTCCTGGGATAAGCTCCTAAAATAGCCCGGGCCGCCACTATGTCAATTTCCGCCAATTACTCCCTTCTGACGCAGCTGGGAAATACTCTCGGCGGAATAACCTAGTTCGGAGAGTATTTCCTCATTGTGCTGGCCCAACAGGGGAGGCGGACGCCGCAGGCTGGGAGGGGTTTCGGCCAGCTTGAGGGGCGAGTTGGGCACCTTCAAATCGGGAATGTTGGGATGAGGAATGTCGACCACCATGTTCCTGGACAGTACCTGGGGGTCGTTGACCACGTCGGACACCCGGTTGATGGGGCCGCAAGGGATACCAGCCTGCTCGATTTTGCTCACCCAATGAGACACACTTTCGGTCCGGAATATATCGCTAAGCACCTGGATACACTCGGAGCGATGAGCCACCCGTTCGGTGTTGGTTATAAAGCGCGGATCTTGGGTCAGGTCGGGCCGGTCTATCGCCTGGCACATGCGCTCCCACAGCCCCTGGTTGGCGCAGCCCAGAATGAAGTAGCCGTCAGCAGCGGGGAAGCTCTGGTAAGGTACCAGGCTGGGATGTCCCGAGCCCATGCGTTGGGGCTCCACTCCGGTGCCCAGGTACCCGGTCCCGTGATAGCTCATGGCGGCGACCTGGCCGTCCAATAGAGCCGCTTCGATCCACTGACCCTCTCCGGTCTTATCCCGATGGTAAAGCGCGGTCATAACCGAGCCATAGGCCATCATGCCGGTGAAAAGGTCCACCAGGGAGAATCCTACCCGCTGCGGGGGTCCATCGGGCTCCCCGGTCAGGTTCATCAGGCCGCTGTAGGCCTGTATTATCAGGTCGTAACCCGGCTTATCGGCCAGGGGACCGGTGCGGCCATAGCCGGAGATGGAGCAGTAAACTATGCCGGAATTGATCTGTTTGACCGCCGGATAACCCAGACCCATCCGGTCCAGCGCGCCGGCCCGAAAGCTTTCAATCATAACGTCGGCATCAGCAGCCAGGGCCAGCACTATTTCCACCGCTTCCGGCTCTCTCAGGTTTATGCTGAGGCTGCGTTTGTTCCGGTTAAAAGACAAGAACTGGGTGCTTTCACCATTCCAGAAGGGGGTCCAAGAACGGGTCTCGTCACCGTGCTGCGGCTCCTCGATCTTGACCACGTCGGCGCCCATGTCGCCGAGCATCATGGTACAGAAGGGACCGGCCAGGGTTCGGGTTAGGTCGACTACTTTGAGATGGCCCAGCGCCGCTGTCATAAGAACATCCGGGTATCCCTGGGTACAGAAATGCCTGTAGATAGGCCAGAGGCATTATAGCATGGGCCCTGACCTGAGCCTGGCCAAGAGCTGGTGGCGCCCGTCGGCGCCAGCCTGCACGCCTCAGCGCTGGCGGTAAGCCGCGTCGGAGCCGAGGACTCCATGCCTTGTGGCGATGCAGTGGAGAGCGGGCAGTTTTAGGAACGCCGGATCAGCGCTGGCGGGCCGGGCGTAATTTGCGGTGTATTTTTCTCTGAGGGGTGTCGCTGGGTGGGGTCTTAGACCTGGTCTTGGCACCGGTCAGCTTGGCCAAGGGAAACAGGACCAGGCTTCCCAATACATCTAGGATAACTACTATCCCCAAGATGCGGAAGAAAGCCTCCCGGTTGTCGGGGTGGATGGGGCCCCAGATGCCGTTTAGCAAGACGAATGCCACTGCCAGGACTGCCGCCATGGCGGCCAGCCAGCAGGCGCGCACCAGCAGATTGGCGGGACGGAAGGCGCTTAGTAAAGATAGATGCCCCAGAGAGAAGGCCACCAGGCTCAGGGTGGCTATCAGCTGCCAGACCTGGTCATCCGCGCCGATCATTTCCCAGATGCTCAGGGTGACCACCACCAGGCCCACCACCGAGGCGGCGGCGCCCAGCGGCTGGAGGGGCCACAACCACCAGCTGCTATCGCGGGCCACACTGGCCCAACCGGTCAGACTGAATCCGGCCACCGCCAAGGTGGTCAAAAGCAACTTGCTCTGGGTCTCTCCCAGATCGCCAAAGACGAATATCGCTATGCCGATGCCGGCGCTAACGATAAGCGAGGCCAGGGTGGCAACCAGAAAAGTTCTTTTTAAGTCCACTTTTACACTGTCAATCCGGTATAGCTGAATATCAAGTGGCGCGACTCTAAAAAGCCTACTCCGACGGGCCCGCCGAAAAAAGTGCTCTCGACTGCCGGTTGAGCCTATTTTGTGGCGGAGGCTGCCGGCGTGGTAAGCTGCCGGAGTCATGATGCCTGAAGATAGATATTGTGCCGGCTGCGGAATCCCTTTGGAGCTGCGGAGTTTGGAGGGGATAGTCCGGCCGGTATGCTCTCAGTGCGGCCGGGTAGTGTACTACGACCCCAAGGTAGCGGCTACAGCGGTAGTGGAGCGAGCCGGGCAGGTGTTGATGCTGCGCCGGGCGGTGGAAACCGGCTACGGACTCTGGAGCTTGCCCGGTGGATACGTCGACCGGGGCGAAGTGGTGGAAGTGGCAGCGGCCCGGGAGGTGCGGGAAGAGACTGGACTCCAGGTGCAAATAGGTGAGTTGGTTGGTTTATTTTCGGAAGAAGGGCATCCAGTCGTGGTGGCCGCCTACGTGGCGGTAGAAACGGGGGGCAAGTTGGAAGCCGGGCCGGAAGCCCTGGAGTTGGGGTTCTACTCTCTGGATGGTCTGCCAGCCCTGGCATTTCCCAGGGACCGGTTGATATTGGCACGCTGGCGGTCGCTAAAGGACGGCCCATAAGCACCCGGTAAAAGACCCTACTTTACAAAACCCCAGGTCCTCTCTTATAACAGCGGGGTGATGGAAATCTACACTGGCCTCAGTCGGCTGACCCATTCGGCGCTGAACCTGGTCCTCCCCCTCCATTGTCTGGGGTGCCAGGCAAATGGGCAGCTTCTCTGTGTAACTTGCTTGGAAGCCTTGCCACTTTTAAACCCGCCCTTCTGCCGGGTTTGCGCCGATCCCCGGCTTGACGGCCGCCGGGGCGCTTGTGCTCGATGCCGCGCTGCATCCTTGGCCGTAGATGGCATTCGAGCCCCTCTGCTGATGGAGGGCTTAATTCAAGACGCCATCCACCACCTGAAGTATCGAAACCTGCGAGCCTTGGCGCCCGAGCTGGCGGCAATTTTGTCCAGATTCCTCCAGACTCATCCCCTTCCCGGGGATACCCTGGTACCGGTTCCGCTGCACCCTCGCCGACTCCGTCGCCGGGGTTACAATCAGGCGATACTCCTGGCCAGAGAACTGGGCAAGCTAGGTGGACTGGAGGTAAATGTTGGTCTGCTGGAGTGTATCAAAGACAACCCGCCTCAGGCAGAGGCTACCAGCCTGGAGCAGCGCCGGCTGAATGTGGCCGGTAGCTTCGACTGCCCGGGCGATGCCGCCGGAGCCAAAATAATCTTGATTGATGACGTAGCCACCACGGGCACCACTCTTTCGGCCTGCGCTGAAGCCTTGAAGCGCGCCGGAGCGAGTTCAGTTTGGGGTTTGACCTTGGCCAGGCAGGTCTAGTCCGGCGGGTTCCCCTTTGGCTTAAGTTAGGGACGGACCCAGGTCTCCGACCAGGCCAGGCAGGCCGCGCTGCTTTGCTTCTCGCCCCGCATTTCCGAAAAGACCTTTCCTTCGGCCACCAGTCCGTTAAAAGTCACCTGGGCCTGGCGGGCCGGCACAAAACAGCTGTAGACCCCGTGGGGTCTGGTCGGGTTGGATCCAGCCTCCACCCGCAGGACAAAGGGTTCCAGAAAGTCATGCCAGGTAAGGGCAATGCTATCCTCTTCACTCTCCACCTTTTCGGTCCAGAAAGAGCGGCCATCGCCGGATTTGGTAAACACTGCGTCGATCACCGGCAGGTTGATATCGGCGAACTCCGGAAATAGCACGCTCTCAATTTCTCCCTGCAGCCAGCGGGTTAGGGCGATATTGTCGGAGTAGACCAGGACTTCATTGCCAACCACATCACTTTTCAGAAACAGAACATGGCCCGGACCCCCCGGCGACAGCAGCACCCGCCAGTGGCTAACGCGGGTGAGGTGGGGACCACCATCTTCCAGAGCCAGACGGATAAAAGAGTTTTCGCCGGTCAGAAGCACTCGGTTGGGGTCTACTGGGCTGGTAGTCATGGTTGCACCATCCAGGCCTAATCAATTGGGATACTCAACTTGTCTACTAAGAAACCGGGCCAGAAAACAGGAACGGGACGCGGAAACCCGCGCCCCGTTTCGTGGCTTACTTAGGCATTTACCTAGGTACCTGCCGGAAGTCTTTACCCTTTGGCCGGGAACCAGTCCTGCTTCCAGGGGTAATCTCCATGGGCAGTATCATAAGCAGGCTCGCCCCGTTCCAGCCGTTCCCGATAGGGGCTGGTGATGGGCTGCTGATAGGGGTAGATGCCACCCTGGTACTGGCCCGGACCCTTTTTGAAGTGGGTAGCCTGATCCAAAGTCTCCACGAAGGGCATGTCTATGTCGTAAAGCTGCTCCACCTTCTTGGGGCGCGGCCCAGCCTTGGAAACGTGACCGTATAGCTCGCGACCGATAATGCTTTCGGCCATCCAGACGCAGTCGACCAATTTGTCTATGTCGACGCCGGTTTCTACACCCATGTCTTCCATCATATGGAGCAGGTCTTCGCTGGGCGCCATGCCGGTGGCCCGACCGTTGCCGCAGTAGGGGCAACCGCCGAATCCGCCGATGGTGCCATCCAGGTCCAGGGTATCCTCCGGACCCAGCGCCCGCATGGCCGCGTAGGCCGAGGCGATGGCCATGTTGCGCCCGTTGTGCAAGTGCAACCGGATGTGGTTGATCTCCGGCCACTTTTCCTTAACCCGGTAGACGCTCTCTTCCACTTTGGCCGGAGTGCAGTGGCTCATTGGGTCGCCCATGGAGCAGCTAACCACGTTGATTCCCACCTCGTCCCACATGCTGTGCTCTTTTTCCAGGAGAGTCATCAAGCTGTCCACCGGAAACTCACCCAGGAAGTTGGAGCCCCAGCTGGCGTTGCAGCCGATGCCGGCCTCCTGAACGGTTAGCTCCTGCGCCTGGGCAATTATTTGGGGCCAGCGTTCCATCTCCTGCATTTGAGACCGGTTGGTGTTGCGACGCACAAACACGTCGCACATATGGCAGGTCAGGCGGGGATAACGGTCTCGTTCGATGGTCAGGGGTGGGGAATAAGCCCTGGCCCGCTCCACACCACGGGCGTTGAGGGCCAGGGCGGTGTAGGTGACCCCGGGCTTTGGGTTAAATTTGGTGACGATCTCGTCGATCCGCTCCATCTGCGGGGTCCACTTGGGACTGACGAAAGACCCGATCACGATTTGTTGCAATCCAGTCTCAGAAAGGGCATCCAGCAAGCTGACCTTGTCATCGACGCTGATGCTGGCATCCTCTATTTGCATGCCCTCCCGCATGCCCTCTTCTTTGTAGTTTACTTTGGGCCATCGGTACATATGTGCCTCCTTCGCCTTAAGGATTCGTAACATTGGGGGACGGGAATGAATTGGTCCTGGGCCTCACCGTTCCTACCAGGCGGTGCTGGCGGAACGCCTATTGCCTGGTGGAATTGTAGGGTGCCGCAGATTGGGTTGTCAAGAATTTCCAAACATATTCCAGGGCCGAGCAGCAAAGGTCAGGTCGTTTAATCTTGACCCCGAGATCGGAACCGGTAACCTGAAATGCGACATTACTTCGCCAGCCATTTCCCCCGGTCGGTTTCGTTCGATAATAAGTAAAAATGTATTGAATCGCACCGTGGGGCCTATCTACGCTTGCCACTGGGAGTAGATTGGTCTAACATGGGGCAACAATTCGGCGGATTGTGGGTAACGGATTGCAAGGAAGCGGGGGAGGCTCCTGTGCCTGATGAACTAATCAACGGATACCTGATGCACTATGAGACCTACGGTCAGGGTCCGACGCTGATGATGATCCACGGGGGTCTGGGGGGTGGGGAAGGGTCGGCGGCGATGATTGAGCACCATGCCTCAATTTTGGCCCGGCACTTCCGCGTAATATTCTACGACCGCCGGGGCGCAGGCAAATCTGAAACCCCGGCGGAAGGGTTTTCCCTGGAGACATACGCCGAGGACCTCCATTCTCTACTGATTCAGTTGGACGTGGCCCAAGCCCATATCCTTGGTTCCTCCGCCGGCGGTCCCATTGCCATGCAGTTTGCCCTGGACCACCCAGAGATGACGGAGACCCTACTGCTGATCAACACCATGTCCTACTGCCAGGAAGCCGAGCGGGCGGTACGGCAGCAGGAACTGGAGCAAATTCTGGTATGCCAAGCCTCCGTCGGCGATAACGCCGCCGCCGCCCATGCCCTGGAAAGTCGCTGGCCCGGATTGAGCCGAAGGGAGCCCACCAGGTTCCAAGCTTTATTGGAAACCAGCCAGCAACAGGTAGATGCCATCGCCAAAACCCTTCAGAGCTACCTGGACATCGGTAACTCGCTGGAGTCCCGCCTGGCGGAGCTTACTATGCCGACATTGATAGTGCATGGGGACGCGGACTCCCGAATACCGCTCCCTGGCGGACGCCAGCTTCAGAAATCGATTTCCACTTCCGAGTTGTACATCATTCCCGGAGCTGAGCACGGTCTACTGTCCAACGAGCCCAGAGCAGTCCGTAATCTGATTTTTCAATTTTTAGAGCGTTTTGCGCCGGTCAGAAGCCCCGCGACCGCAACGCTAGCCTGAGCCAGCAGTCCCGCAGCCAGCGACTCGATACCAGCAGTTCAACAGAAGCCATCCATTGACGGAGGCCCAGCAATCATGCCAACTGTAGGCATCGACCACATTGCCATGCCCACCGCCAACGCCGAGCGTCTGCTCCAGTTTTATAAAAACCTGGGTTTTACTATCAACGACGAAGCGGAATGGCGGGCGGGTACGGCCAATATCTTTTCCATTCAAATCGGCGACTCCAAAATAAACGTCCATCCGGAGGGCCACACCGCCTCTCTGCGGGGGCCCACCGCCGTGCCTGGGTGCACCGACATCTGTTTCGTCTGGGACGGCCCCGTCGAGGAGTGTCAAAAAATGTTGGCTGATTTGGGGGTAGAGGTGATCCGAGGGCCCGGTCCCCGCAAGGGAGCTCGCCAAGGGGGCCGCCTGCCGGCGGTAAGCCTCTACGCTAGAGACCCGGACGACAACTTGTTGGAATGGATGATCTATCAGTAACCCCTTGACCCAAGCCGTTTGACTGGCCCTAAACTTCAAACTGAAAGGATTTGCCATGTCCAGAATGACCGGCAAGCATGCCCTGGCCCAAATGCTCATCGCCGAGGGCACCGAACACATCTTCGGCAATCCGGGTACCAGCGAAACCCCCTTTCTTGACGGGTTACAGGACTATCCCCAGATAAAGTACGTTCAGGCCTTGCAAGAAGGCACCGCCGTAGGGATGGCCGATGGCTATGCCCGGGCCAGCGGGCGGCCTGCCTTCGCCAACATTCACATCGCCGGCGGCTTGGCCAACGGCATCAGCGCCCTCTATAACGCCTACCGCGGTGGCACGCCGCTAATATTGACGGCGGGCAACTCGGATACCCGCATGCTGCTGACCGAGCCGGTGCTCTCAGGAGACCTGGTGGAGATGACCTCCCAGTACACCAAGTGGAGCGCGGAGATCCGCCATGCCTCGGACATTCCGATGGTGATTCGCCGCGCCTTTAAGGAAGCCAAAACCCCGCCCACCGGTCCGGTGTTTCTTTCCTTCCCCTGGGACACGCTGGATGAAGAGGTGGACGCCGACATCATCCCATCTTCGCCGGGGTTTTTCCGGAACCGGCCCGACCTGGATGCGGTTGCCCGCGCCTCCCAGTTGCTCTCCCAAGCGGAAAATCCGGTCATTGTCATCGGTGACCGCATTGCCCAATCCGGGGCAGTTCCGGAAATGGTGAAGGTGGCCGAGCAACTGGGGGCTAAGGTCTATGCCGCGGCCTACACCGAAGTGAACTTCCCCACCAGCCACAGCCTGTTCGGCGGCATGCTAAACCTGAACAGCGCCGCCACACGACAGCAACTGGCCGGCGCCGAAGTGGTCCTGGCTGTGGGCACCAACGTCTTCTCTTCCTTTCTTTACGTGCCCGAGCCGTTCATAGGTCCCAGCACCAAGCTGATTCATTTGGACAGCAGCGCCAGGGAGGTGGAGAAGGTCTACCCTACGGAGGTGGGCATCCTGTGCGACCCCAAGGCCGGTCTGGAAGAACTGTTCCAGGCCTTGGACCAGGATATGTCGGGACCGGCGAAAGAAACCGCTGCCACCAGGGCGGCCACCCTGGCCGATGAGCGGAGCCGCTATCATCAGGGAGCGGCGCGAAATCTCAAGGAGCAGTGGGACCGACGTCCCATGGCCGTAGAGCGCATGATGCATGAGCTGGCGCAAGCTCTGCCCAGCGATGCCATCATCGCCGATGAAGCTGTAACCTCCCGGCCAGCCCTGATGCGCTCAATGCATTTCGACGAGCCCGGCTCCTTTTACGGCATCCAGGGCGGCGCCTTGGGCTGGGCCATGCCCGGCGCGTTGGGGGTGCAGCTGGCTAACCCGGACCGGCCGGTGGTGGCGGTGGTAGGGGACGGGGCCTCCATGTACACGGTGCAAGCATTGTGGACCGCCGCCCGCTACAACATCCCGGTCACCTACGCCATCTGCAACAATCGGTCCTACCGGATTCTTAAACTTAACATGGACATCTACCTGAGGCGGATGCTGGAGGACCGGGAGCGGGAAAGCGAATACGTGGGTATGGACTTCGCCAGCGCCCTACCCTTAGCGGATATCGCCCAAGCCATGGGTGTTTCCAGCGAGAGGGTGGAGGATCCAGACGACCTGCGACGGTTGGCGGAACAGGCCATCGCCAGCGGGAAACCAGCACTGCTGGATATAAGCATAGACGGCGCCCTTTAGCCGGGGCGCCGTCTTAAGAGGCCCTATTAAGGGTTAGTTAGGTCGGGCCCAGTTCCGTCGGACGGGAGTCGGTGACTAGGTCGGCAGACCTGACTCGGTGGAGCTTGGCGGTCCGCCGGTGATGCTATGCGGACTCTATCCGTCAACTCATCGGCAGACCAGGGCTTAGTAATATAATCGGTCGCTCCTGAGCGCAAGGCCCGGTCTTCGTCCTGGGATTGCCCCCGGGCGGTTAGAATCACCACCGGTATATACGAGGTTTGAGGATTTTCTTTGAGCTTTTCCAGTACCTCGAAGCCGTTCAACTTGGGCAGCATTAAATCCAGAACTATTAGGTCCGGCTTTTCGGCCACGGCGGCTTCGGCAGCGGCGGCATAGGCCTCTAGACCATCGGTGGCCTCCAGTACCTGGTAACCGTTTTCCTCGAGAGTGGCCTTGACCACGTCTCGGACATCCCGCTCGTCGTCGACTACCAATATCCTTGTCATATTGCCCCCTTCACAGACTTCCGGCGATGCTATCTTTAGCGGGTCCGTTGCTTTCGTCACAGGTTTAGGAGCTACCCGTCCCTAACCGGGCTGGGGAGAGTCGTTCCCAGAGTCGTTTCCATAGAGGGCTAGACGCGGGGCTCTCCCGAAGGCGGCAATCGGCGAACAGACAGCCTGCTCCCAGGAGCCATCCTGTCTCGCTCCATTTAATTAAGGGTAGCCATGGGCCCCTCTTGGCAAACAGGGTGCTAACCCCCCAAGTGCTCGGCGGGTTGGGCGGCAATTCCATAGTGACCCAACCGCCTGTCAGTAGCTGGGATTCCTCGGCCCCCGGATTTGGTTCTGTCAGTGCGCCTTCAGCTGGGGAGCAAATTTCATCCCCACCGGGCGCTTCGGGTGCCGGCACGGCGGGCGGCCAGATATGCCGGTAGGCAGCAGGCGGGGCAGGGCTATTACGTCGTCCAGTTGGTTTCGATGAATCGGTGACCACCCCCATCCAAACCTTCCCCCATCGAGAGGGAAAGGATTGGGCTTCTTCCCTTTGACGGAGGAGAGTTAAAGTGGGGGTGAGGCCGTGTGTATCGGTTGCAGTTGGTTGCAGTTGGTTGCAGTGCTAGATTAAAAATGGGCCGAAAAAGAATTTTGAGGATTGATGTGTTAGCTGCTGGTTTAAGCTAGGGGCTGGGGCTGCTGCTTGGGTGACCCAATGCGGTGACCCATTATGGGTACCCATTAGTGGTTACCCGTTATGTGAACCGAGAAGAACTATCTCTTCGTATTCGGCCTGGGCAACCGGCTGGATCGACAACCGCATTCCTCGCCTGACCAGCAACATGCCGGCTAAAGCTGGATTCTGCTTGATTTCCGCCAAGGTTACCGGACGGACAAACTCCTGTTCGGCCTTGATATCTACTACCAGCCAGGCCGGGTTGTCGGGAGAAGATTTGGAGTCGTAATAGTTGGATTGCGGGTCCCAGGCCGTTACGTCGGGGTAGGCTTGGCTCACGATAGTCGCGGTGCCTACGACGGCGGTGGGAGTGGTGCTGCTGTGGTAAAACAGTACGGCGTCGCCTGGCCGCATCTCATCCCGCATGAAGTTGCGTACCTGGTAATTCCGGACTCCGTCCCACTCGGCCGTCTGGTTCTCTTCATTCGATAAGTCGTTAAAGGAATAAGCGGTGGGCTCGGATTTAAACAGCCAGTATTTGCGCTCAGCCATTAATCCTCCACTTGCTACACCAGGGGTGGCTACCGAACGATATGCCACCCGGCGCAACCATCACTAAAGTCGGTCCAGGGGAGTCTACGGGTTTATAGTGCCTGATCCCCTTGCTCAGAGGTGCGGATACGAATAGCATTGCCCACCGGAGAGATGAAGATTTTACCATCTCCAATATTTCCAGTGCGCGCGTTCTCGCAAATGATATCTATCGCCTGCTGGGTTTGGTCATTTCGCACCACCATCTCCAGCTTTACCTTGGGGAGCATGTCCACGGTATAGGTTCCCACCCCCCTGGGTCCTCCGACCTCGATTCCTCGCTGAGTACCCCGTCCAGTTACCTGAGTTACATTTAGGCCTACCAATCCGGCCTCAGCCAAGGCATCCTTGACCAGGTTTAGCCGCTCCGGACGAAATATCGCTTCGATCTTCTCCATTTTCTACCTCCTGTTTACCTCCCCTTGGCAGGATTAACCTCGGCCCCCCGGGGACATCCACCCTTCCTTTTAGGCCCAGGCCAGGCGAAGGCTTCCCCGAGTCCGCCAAAGGGTGAGGGATCAGCGCACTTGGATGCCCGCCTTTTCCCGGTCAAAACATCCATCAGTCAGGTCTTCCCGTTCCTGGCGTAATACATCCTTCCGGACCCGCAGGCTAGGAGTTCTCGGCAGGGCTTCCCGCAACTCGATGTACCTGGGAACCTTGAAATACGCCAGGTTCTCAGCGCACCAATAAACCACGTCTTGTGGTTCCAGCACCGAGCCCGGTCGGGGCAAGACGTAGGCCTTGACTTCATCTTCTCCCAACTCTGACGGCACAGCAATAACCGCGCAGTCCAGGACGCCCGGGTGACGCTTGATCACATCCTCCACCTCCTTGGAAGAGATGTTTTCGCCGCGCCGCCGGATAACATCCTTTTTGCGGTCCACAAAGTAAAGATACCCCTCATCATCCAGCCAGCCCAGGTCGCCGGTATAAAGCCAGCCGTCCCGCAGAGCCAGCCGGGACTGCTCTTCATTTCGCCAATACCCCGGCATCATAGCTGGATTCCTGATAGTAATCTCTCCTACTCCGTCGGCGGGCACGGAATTGCCTTGGTCATTGACTATGCTTAACTGGTTGACAAAGCGGTGGTCCGGATGCCGCCGGGGCAGACCCGAAGAGTTGGGGCGACGGGGCACACCAATCTGCTCAATGGTCCCGTAGCAGGTTTCAGTCATGCCGAACCCTACTATTACCTCGGTCCCGAATCGCTCCTGAAATTCCTTAAGGAACTCCGGGGGAAAGGCAGGAGATCCGTAGAACAGCCGCACTTGGTTATCCCGATCTTGGCGGGTCGGCGACTGTTTGGAAAGCACCGGCATCATCATCCCAATAAAGTTCACCACCGTCGCTCCGGCCTGCCTGACCTGGTCCCAAAAACGAGAGGCGCTGAACCGGTCAACCATCACCAGAGTGCCGCCCGCGGCCAGGGCGCCCATGGTGGAATAGTACTGGGCGTTGGCGTGGAAAAAGGGAAGGCAGGTAAAAAAGCGGTCTTGCGGCGTTGCCTGGGTCCAATGGGCGAATCCCTGTCCGGCGGCAACGTACATTTTATGGGTAACCTGCACGCCCTTGGGGTTACCGGTAGTGCCGGAGGTGTACACCAGCATGGAAATGTCTTGGGGAGACACCCGAGGCAGGTTAACGTTATCCGGGCCCGGGCTATTCGGCCCGGCCGCCCACGATTCGGAGAAGTTTTTCCAGTCCTCCGCCCAGTCCTCTGACAAAGATGGGGCCTCGTCACCCTCTATAGCTACCACCAACCTATGGCGCACACTAGGCGCCAGCTGCGCTGCCGGGCCGGCCACCGGCAGCAGGGATTGATGGGCTACCAAAGCCAGGGCTTCCGAATTGTTCAGGATGTACGCCGTTTCATCCCGCTTATAAGCGGTGTTCACCGGCACGCTGATGACGCCCAGCAGGGAGAGGCCGAACCAGCAGTAAAGGAACTCTGGACAATTGGGCAGGAACAGGGCAACTCGGTCGCCCCGACCTACCCCCAGGGCGCGAAACATGGCGGCGGTCTGCTCCGACCGGCGCAGACACTCCTGATAGGTGATCTCCTGCCCGCCGATTTCAAGGAAAACCTTATCCGGATTCCCGGCAACGGCCTCCCGCAAAAACTCACCCAGAGACCTTTCCCAAGGCCTCTCGCTCTCGTCG
>JAKZUA010000089.1:0-3423 GCA_047516825.1 Dehalococcoidia bacterium | reverse complement strand
CGGTAAGGCCCAAGGCATCATCAAACTCTCGAAAGGCAAGAAGACCAGCGTCGGAGGTGATGGTTGAGCCGTGAAATTCCAGGCGGACTTTGGGGTTGAATTGGAGCCGGAGAGAGGCTTTTTCGCCATCACCCATCAGGTGCCTCCATGATGCTTACGGCATTTTACTGCAAAGTGACATATCATGGAGTTATTATAGCTGGGAACACGCAAAAAGGGCCCATAATTAGACAATGGTTGAAAGACCATCGACGAATTACTGAGAAAGCTTTTTAGCCATATGGGAAATGTGGGATTACATCAACGATGAGGGCGGGAAAAGGGGGACATTTGGTTCCAATTATGTCCCAATCCCGTGGATTGCCGGGCGCGGCCGTTGACAATCCCCCTGCGGGTTTCTAGAATCAAGCTAGAATAATTGACCGCCAGGGAGAGTGGAAAGGCCTTAATGACCACCATTAAACAACTGTTCTGCCTCCAAGAGTTGGACCTGGCGCTGGACGCCATTCAGAGCCAAAAGTCCCAAGCCGAGGAGGACCTGACTGCCCGGCTGGAGCTAGAGCAGATGGAAACCGCTCTGGCTGAAGAGCAGGGGAAGTTGCTGGAAACTCAGGAGTCTCACCAGTCCTTCCGGCAGGAAGCCGAGATACTTCGCGATCGGGTTCCTGGGCTGGAGGAGAGAATTTATAGCGGTGACCTGACTACCGCGCGCGAGCTGGCCAGTGCGGAGCAAGAAGCCGGCCACGTGCGGAAGCAGTTAGATGACATGGAAATGCGGATGTTGGAATTGACCGTCGCGGCGGATAATTCCAGGTCCCGAATCACTACGCTGGAAAGCGAGTTGGAAGTCACGCGCGTTGACTGGGAGAGTCGGCAGGCCGAGTTGACTCAGCAGGTGGAGCAATTGACCTCGGAAGAGGATACCCTTCAGGTTCAGAGAAAAGATCTGGCCGCCACCGTGGACCAGCAAGAGCTGCAAAAGTACGACATCCTCCGGAAGAGGAAGGGCGGGACAGCTGTCGCCAAGGTGGAGCGGGGGCTCTGCCAAGCCTGCCGAATGTCTTTGCCCACCCAGCATCTTCAGCGAGTTCGCTCCGGACGCCAAACGGTTCTCTGCAGTAGCTGCGGCCGCATGCTCTGGCCCGGCTAACCTCGCATCCCCTTCTTCTGATTACTTTCCCACCCCCTCGTCTTGGCGCCGCCCCTTTACCAAGCTGCCGCATTGTTCAGCTTTAATTTTCAGCTCTATTACATCGTCCGGCTGGTCTTGATGAATTAGTGACCACCACCATCCTGACCTTCCTCCATCGAAGAGGAAGAGACTGGTCCTTCGCGACTCTCGTTGACCCCCTTTTGCCCATGTGCTAGAGTTCGACCCGGAGGGGGCCGGCCGGCTGGGTGACCGCCGCCTCGATTTTTCGAGGGGGAGGAAAGTCCGGGCTCCAACGGACAAGGTGCTGGGTAACCCCCAGGCTTCTGCGGCGTTAGTAATAATGCCGGGGGAGACGGAAAGTGGCACAGAAACACACCGCCTCCGGTTTTGAGATTAGAAAGTTGGGGAAAGGGATGTGGACCGGCGGTAAGGTTGAAATCGGACGGTAAGAGCGTCCGGTCGTCTGCGGTGACGCAGCGACGGTCAAACCCCACTTGGAGCAAGGCCGAATAGGGGGAGTACGAGGGTCCGACTCATCCCCGGGTTGGCCGCTGGACCCCGATGGCAACATCGTCCCGTTGTTGGGAGTCGGCTGTCCTGCTGGGCGCTGGCGGGCTAGATAGATGGTCACCGTCTCCGGGTATTTTGACGGTCTTCCGGTTTTCCGGGAGGTCTGTCGATTTCCGGAAATACAAAACCCGGCTTACAGGTCGGCCGGTTCCCCTCCACTGGCCCACGAAGAGGCTCGGACTATTCCCTTATTAAAACTCCCCCCAGGCCGAATGATGCCATCCTCGGCTGGTGGCGCTAACTCCGACGCTAGAGGCAAACTGATGAGCTACAGTGAAGATGCCTGCGCCGCGGTTATAGAGGGTCTGCAAAACATTGGCATCGAGTTTCTGGTGCATGTTCCGGATAGTTTTGGCGCGCCGGTCATAGCCCACTTTGATGCCGATCCGTCAGTCCGTAGCTTCCCGGTGGCCCGGGAAGAGGAGGGTATCGGCATCGCCTGTGGGCTGGCCATGAGCGGCGCCAAAGGGGTTCTTTTCTGCCAGGATGTGGGCCTGGGTAACTCCATGGTTGCCCTCACCACCTTCGCCACCGCCTATCATGTGCCCATGTTGGTGCTGGCCATCCGCCGGGGCGGCTTCGGCGAGTTTAACGCGGCGGTGCATACCTTCTCCGAGACGGCGGTTGAAATGGTCGAGTCCATGAATATCAAGGCCTCGGTCCTGGATTATCGGGTTCCCCTGGGTCAGTGGGCCCAGGTAATTCGACAGGCCTACGACTACTCCCACCTGACCCATCGGCCCATTGTGATCTTTCTCAACTTAAAGGAGTGAGCCGGTAGCCAAGTCACCGGTACCCAAGCCACCGGTACCCAAGCCAATGGAGGCCAATGGATCGGATTCAGGCGCTGAAGCTGGTTTCCCAAGAGTTCCCGGAGCAGCCGGTGGTTTTCACCTGCGGGGCCACCAGCCGGGAGATGGCGGCGGCGGATCGCCGGGAGAATCACCTTTATGTGGTAGATTCCATGGGACTGGTCAGCTCCATCGTTCTGGGGTTGAGCCTGGGCTTGGCCGGCAAAAGCGACCAGCGAGTGGTCGGCGTGGAGGGCGACGGTGGCATGTTGATGAATCTTAACGCCCTTACTACCATCGGGTATCTTCAGCCCGCGAACCTCCTGCTCATCGTCCTGGACAACCAGAGTTATGCCTCCACCGGCGGCCAACCGACCTTTACAACCCAGCTGGACCTGGCCGGGGTGGCGCGAAGCTGCGGTTTAAAAACCTGGCAAGCGTCCGATTTGGAAGAGCTGAAGCAATCGCTGGTAGAGTCGGCCAGTACGCCGGGCCCGGCCTTCATCCTAGGGAAAATCGCCCCCGGCAACCAGCAAGTGCCGCTGCTGCTGGACGACCCGGTTGTCCTGGGAGAGCGGTTTAGCCAGTGGCTGGCCCCCCATGCCGGCGTCTGAATCGTTGGCTCCTTCTGCTTGGCCAAATTAGGCCGGCCCTCCGGTTCGGCGTCGCGGCACGACCTCCGAAATTCGTTCCCCAGGTTGATGAATTCGCCTTCACCCCTTATCATTAAAAATCCGGGGGTAGGAAGCGTCACTTAAAAACCCGGAAAGAATCTGCCATGGATCCGCAGCCGCCCTCGGGCCGGCGCCAGTTGGAATTGGAGGTTCATCCCAGCATTTGTATTTGGACCTGCACAGTCACTCGGTATCCTCGGACGACTCCCGCGCCACCGTGGAGCAGTACCTGAAA
>JAKZUA010000088.1:0-12473 GCA_047516825.1 Dehalococcoidia bacterium | reverse complement strand
CGGGTATGGTCCTGACCAGGTCCGCTACGCCTTCTTGCTGGAAAGCTTACCTATGGCGGGCAGTTTTTTACTTATGGAGCCCGACCACGCCCATAGCGCTTATATTCACCAGATGGTGGAGCAGGGGGTTTTGGGACTGTTAGCTTCGGTGGGAATTTTTGCCGTGCCTTTACTGGTGGGGGGCTACCAGTTACTTCGGGGCAGGAGGCAGTATTCCCAGCTTCATCTGCTGCTGCTGATTGGCTTACTGGCAACCTTTCCCGGGCGATCCCTTGAGCAAACTGTGGGGCTGGCCCGAGTTTCGGACCTGACCATCTTTTGGGTACTGCTGGCGGCGTTTGTTGTATTGCCTCGCACCCTGACGGATTCCTTATTAGAATCTGAGAATTCGGGCGCCATCCGGGATGCGGGCAGAAGCAGACGCCAAAGAAACCGAGGCCGGTCCCGAGGCCGCAGTAGGGTGGAGGCTATGGATTGGGCTATGTTTTCCCGGTTCATTGTAATAGCCGTGCTGGTCGGTGGAATAGCCACCGTAACCTGGCTCCGGACTATCAACTACCCCAGAGCCGCCGTGGCGGCCGGTCAGGCGGTGAAGGCCTTTCAGCAAGGTGATTATCAAGGGGCGCTGACAGGATTAGAGCGGGCTTCCCAGCTAGCGCCCGACGTGTCGGTTTACTACACGCACCAATCGAGTGTGTATGCGGCCTTTCTAAAGAACCGAGGGGGATTGCAGGAACGCGAGTGCAGTTTGGGGATAGGCGGAGTCCCATATGAGACTTGCTTGGTTCAGAAAACTTATCTGGTCAATCGAGCCAGCGTCGACCAGCGGCCCTTTTACTGGCGCTCAAGGCTGGCGATGGCCAACTCAGCGCTGGCCCTGGGCCGGCACGATGAGGCCATCCGTCTCTATACCGAGGTTGTGGCCACAGTTCCGGCCAGCTGGCCGTTGCGGAATCGCCTGGCCGAAGCCTATATCGATGTGGGTCAACCGGAGCGGGCGGTTGAGGTCTTGGAGGCGTCCCTGGTTTTGACCAGGGATTCAGGGAGGTCCGGTCAGGCTCGGCAGCTCCTGGAACTGGCCAACCAGAAGCTGGAGGAGCGGAACTCTGGCTCCTAACTCCAGTCCAAGAAAGCGACTTTGGTGCCTGACGGACAATGATGTATAATCAGGCAAGCAAGCACTGGAGGATGTCGTAAAGCGATAACCAGGTTTGTGGAGAATTAGAGGGTTTTCAGAGGTTATATCCCCTATAAATGGCGTTTTCGGGCGGAATAATTACGAAAGTGGTTTGGGACCAGGAGGTTGGCGGTTCAGGTCTGCCCGCCTCGATCAATTTGAAATTAAATTCAGAACTTGTCGGTGGATTACACCCCATATCACAGTTTGATAGCTGGCTCTCCATCAACCAGCCTGGCCCCTTAACCACTCCAGAGCCCACTGCTTTCAGGCCAGGTGGTCCGCATCCCTTGCAATGTGTCCAGGAGAAGGGAAAGTCCATAAGCTTCCCGAAGCCGGGCATCTTCTACCCTAGGGCATTTCACCAGAACCCTAAATCAGCCTAAAACATTCCCGGTAAGCCGCTGCATTCCCAGCGCTCCTCGTGAATCGCGAAAAGCCCTGTTTTGGTCTGTAACGCCTTGCCGTAACCAAGCGGCGTGTCATTGACACCAGCCAACCCTTTACCGCCATCGCCAAACCTTTGAACTCTATCCCCAGTCCCCTCCTCCCCGGCCTGGCCACATGTCCTTATGGGAATCCCCCGGCAAAGCCCTCCAGGGTCGCTGAGTTGTTTCAACATTTGAATGCGCCGGGCCTCTTTGGGTCCGGCGCATTCACCCGGACTGGGGCCGCCGTAAGGATTGACCGTCAAGTTGAACCCGTTTCCCTGTTTGTGTAACATAGGCCATGGTAATTAGGTCTCTCCACTAATTTAAACGGTACGAGTTTCGCGGGTAAATGGGGAGGGACCAGGGCGACCGAATGACCTGAGCCGACGGGTAACGGCCGCCTGGGAACAATTGGGGACAACGAAGTAGAGCTGGAGGCAGTCTGGGGATGGAAGAAACCCCTGAGAGGATTCTGGTGGTTACCCCACATCCGGATGACGCAGAGATATGGTGCGGGGGCACGGTGGCCAAGTGGGTTAGCGAAGGGGCCGAAGTTCATTACCTTCTCTGCACCGATGGCAGCAAGGGCACGGACCAGCCGGGAGTCTCGCCGGAGCAATTGGCGGCCACTCGGGAGCTGGAGCAGGTGCAGGCGGCTGGGCTGCTGGGAGTGGAGGATGTAGTGATGCTGCACTATCCCGATGGCGAGCTAGAAGACACCCCAGAATTCCGAAAGCAAATCGTGCGGCAAATTCGGCTGGTGCAGCCGCAAGTGGTGATCTGTACCGAGCCCTACCGGCGCAACCTGGCCTGGCATCGGGATCACCGCATCACCGGACAGGTGACCATGGACGCGGTTTTCCCCTACGCCCGGGACCATTTGCATTTCGCCGAGCTGTGGCGGGATGAAGGTCTGGAGCCCCACAAAACCGGAACCGTACTCTTCTGGGGAGCGGAACTCGCCGATACCTACATCAACATCGAAAGCTCGTTAACCGCGAAAATCGCGGCGGTGAAGGCCCACCAAAGCCAGATGGGCAGCCGCACCGAAGCCGAGGTCGAGGAGTTCGTCAGGGACTGGGCCCAGCGCACCGGCGCCGAGAACGGCTGCAAATACGCGGAGGCCTTTCGCAAGGTCACTTTTCGGACCTAGCAGGCTGCTGAAAAAGCGGGTTTTCCACCCTTAGAGAGTGTTTTTAATGCCTAGTGTGTTGTCCGCGTTGGGGTAGAAGGCTAGGTATTTTGGCAAAAGGTTACAGAGCCCCTTCTCCCTTAATGGGAGAAGGTTGGGATGAGGGTGATACCCCTCACTCCTCTCCCACAAGCGGCTCATTGCACTACACTTTTTTAACAAGGCTAGTCCACGAACACACTTCTCGTCATTCTCAGGGAGCGGAGCGACCGAAGAATCTCAGATTCTTCGCATCTACTATGTTCCGGCTCAGAAAGACAACCCGGGGTTACCACAGACTGTCGTGTATTAAGCCTTATTAAGGGGAGGGCTCTTTTGAACAGCAACCCTAAAGCGGGCTCCCGGGTTGCGCAAGCATGGCCTCCCTAACCAGCGGTACGGCCGGCGCACCGTAGGACAGCAGCTGGTCGTGAAACCCCCTTAGAGAATAGTCACCGCCCCGTTCCTTTCGGAAATCCTCCCTCAGCTTCAGAATCATCAGTTTTCCCAGCGTATAGTTCAAGTAGCCGGGGTCAAAGGTGCCCCGCAGCGCTTCCCGCCGCGCCGGCAGCTCCTCCATATACGCGTGGTCCATAAAAAACTGAGTTGCCTGGTCTACCGTCATCCCCTGGGTGTGCATGCCCAAGGAGCACAGATACCGGCAATTGCGCACCAAGGCTTCCAACAGCTGAGTAACCCTCAGTGCCGGCTGACCCGCGCCGTAGTCGGTTTCCAGCATCATCTGCTCCGTGTAATGAGCCCAGCCCTCCGTAAAGGCGTAGGAGGTGGCAACCCGGTTTACCAGAGCCAGGGGCCGGCCGTACCGGCTGTGCAGATGGTGTACAAAGTGGCCGGGGTAGACCTCGTGAATCGATATGATGCGGAGAGTGTCGTAGTTGAAATTCGAGAGCCACTCCTCCCGCTGCCTAGCCGACCACTCCTCCTCCACCGGGGTCACGTAATAGAAGGACTCGGTAGCTCTTTCTTCCAAAGACCCGGGACTGTCCATGGCGGCGAAGGCGTAGCGCATGTAGGTAGGCGTTTCCATCACCTGGCATCGGTCATCGGACAGGACAGAGATCAGGTCCAGGTTGACCAGGCTCCGCCGAATGTTTTCCAGCATATCCTGAGTTTCCGGTATCAGCCTTTCGGCGGAGGGATGCCGGCGCCCGATATCCCCCACCGTTTCTTTGATACCCCGGCCTGGCGTGACCACCTCAGCCGCTGCCGCCAACTGTTCCAGGTTGGCATCTAAATTCGCCTGTCCCAGGGCGACTAATTCGGACAGGCTGGCGGTTACTCCCTCCCCGGCAGCCAACATGCCAGCGTACAGCTTGGCGCCAATGGCAAAGTCTTCCCTGGCCTTTTCCAACCTGGATTGAAGCCGGGCCACGAATCGCTCCACCGCCAGCGCCGCCGCTTCTCGGGCCTGATTGAAGGGATCCAGGACGGCTCTATCGGAAAAATCCGCCACGGCCTGGCCCAGGTCCACCCGATAGAACCGGGCCATGCCCCCGTAGCTTTCGATGCTCATCTCCAGCACCGGCCGGCCCACCTCCGGCTCCAGAGAAGAGTCCAGCGTCTCCACAAAGTCGGGGACCTGCCCCAGTGCCTGGGTAGCGGAGCGCAGGCGGTCTGCCAGAGGAGCGTAGTCGCGCCGAACGTACCCGCCGACGTTCAAAAAGCCCACCTGCCTCATGGGGTTGTTTTCCAGGGGACGCCAGTCCTCCAGATTGAACAGTTCCCGTTTTAAGAACAGCTCCAGCAGGCGGTAGCTGAGCCGCTGGTCGGGGGACAAACTTGCCGGGGACAAAACGGAAAGCTGGCCGTGACCTCTTCTCAGCTCTTCAATCCGGCGCCGGACCCGAGCCGGCGACAGGTCGGGGAGGCGGCCGTCATACTCATGGCGGCCAATGCGGCTACCGGCCGTGGGGTAGAAGTCCCAGTGCTCTTCTATCAGGCGCTGGGAGAGATTATCCAGGGTTTGAGCAGCGGCTGGCTGGGACATAATCAGCTAGATACGCCGGATTGACTCAATACTGGCGGCGGGCCAAAAGCTGCAAACACGGCTCACACGATTTCGCTAATCTGGATCTGGGGAGAAGTGTCGGTATAGTTGGGTACATCCCCCATTATCTCTCGCCCGTGGGTCTTGAACGCCTCGTGGACCTCCTCAACCGTGTTGAAATACAGCGCGTTAATGGCCAGGAAGGGCGCTGGCGCGCTGGGGTCGGCGCTGCTAACGCCCCTTTCCACTTCGCTGCGTAGCAACCCCATGGAATCCAGGCGGGAATGCACCAGGGGCATGTGCTTGCCCGTGTTGTAATCCATGTCGAATTTTTTGCCTTCCTCGTTAGGATAAAGCACAGTAACCTTGATCATGGTTCTCTCCTCTTTGGCCAAATTAGGGCATCCTCCTGGGTCTACAGGTTAGTGAAACACCGCCTGACCGGCGCCGCCACTAGCCGAGATAACTTCCCCGCTGATGGCGATGGAGCGGGGTGAGGCTAGAAAAGCCACCACATAGGCCAGCTCCCGGGCGTCCACGATTCGCTTGGTGGAGTTGCCGGAGGCGACCCGCGCTTCCACTTCCTCCACCGTGATGCCCAGCTGGCGGGCTTGTTCCTGATACATCGGGGCGCTGCGCTCGGTACGGGTGGTGCCCGGATGCACGATGTTAACGGTGACACCGGAGGGGCCCAGGTCTTCAGCCAGGTACTTGGTGAAATTGACCAGGCCGGCGTTCCGTACCCCGGCACTGAGGTTGCCGCTGGCGCGACGGGCGGAGGTGCCGCCAATATTGATTATGCGGCCCCAGTTCTGGCGGACCATGTAGGGAGCAACGGCGCGGGCGCACCTCAGATAGCCCATGACCTTGGTGTTCAGGTCATTGAGGACGTCCTCGTCTTTGATGCTGGAAAGGGGGCCTCTGGCCAAGCCACCCGGCGCCGCCGCGTTATTGACCAATACGTCAATGCGGCCACCCAAAAGGTTGGCGGCTTCCTCCACCATGCGCTCCACTTCCTCGGTGCTGGTAAGGTCGCAGGGAACGCCGGTAACCTGCTGCCCGGTTTCCTGACCCAACTCCCTGGCCGTCAGGTCCAGCGCCTCAACGCCTCGAGCGGTGAGCACCACGCTGCAACCGCAGGTGGCCAGTTCCCGAGCGATGGCCTTCCCTATGCCACGACTGCCTCCGGTAACCAGGGCGGTCTTACCCTCCAGTTCCAGGTCCATGCCTGCCCCCATCAGCGAAGGTCTATCAGAATGTCTCCCCAATCGGGGCCATTCTACAGTACCCACCGCTGGGAGGCCAGTGGAATTTGCTTTGCAGCCTATAGCCAAACCAAGGTGGGATCTGCATACTGAACCCGGCGGGTTTCACTTTGACCTTAATTTAGGACGGAAGCCGGCGGGTTACCGGGCGTCGGGTACCCCAGACTTTTTACGGCAACTCTTCCGCCGGTAGTCCAGGGCTAGCTTAACGGTATGATTCATCTCTTCGAGCCTAACTGGTTTAACCACATATCCGAAGGCGCCCAGGTCATAGGCCAGGTTTTGCTGGAAGGGCAAGTCTAAAGCTGACAACATCAGGACCCGAATGGCCTGAGTTTCCGTGTCTTCCTTGAGGCTGGCCAGGGCCTCGTAGCCGTCCATGACCGGCATCAAAACGTCCATCAATATCAAGTCAGGCTTGGCTTCCAAGGCGGTTTCGCAGGCCTCCTGCCCATTGCTAGCTTCCAAAAACTCGTAGTTGGTCCCCGGTTGGGCCAGAATCTTGCTGAACATCAGTCTAGTGGGGGCGTGGTCATCTACCAGTAAAATCTTCTTCATAAAGCGTTTGACCACCCGTTATAAATACAGCTGTGCCGGTTGATTAACTTTCTATTCACCTTCTGTTAACCTTTATTGACCTTCGATCAGCGTAGGCCCTGGGGGTGGGGAAACAAGTTACCGAGCGCCTTCGAGCCGTTAAGTCCGGTTTTGTCTGGGTTAAGAAACGCCTTGGCGGCAGGTCCAATTCCGGCTTAACGGCGCTGCACCTGATGCAAGCCTGTTCCTGACCCGTTGTTCGTCGGTTTTGGGGTGTGCTAGAATCATTTATGGAGAAAGCCGTGGACCAATCCAAAGACCAATTCGGGGACCAAATAAAGTACTGGGTCGCCCTGAACCGGGTTCCCCGTCTTGGCACCGTCCGATTTGGCCGCCTGGAGGCCTATTTCGGCCAGTTGGAAAACGCCTGGAACGCGGATTTGGGACAGCTAAAAAGCGCGGGAATCGAGGGCCGGGCGGCGCGGGAGATCATATCCGCCCGATCTCGGCTATCCCCTAATGACGAGATGGAGCGCCTGGGGCAGGCTGGCGTTAGGGCCATCAACTGGCACCATCCGGACTACCCGGCCCGGCTGAAGGAGATCAGCAACCCTCCACCGGTTTTGTATTACAAGGGCACGCTGCTAGCTACCGACGAACGATCCGTGGCGGTGGTGGGCACCCGCAGCCCAACGACTTACGGCCGGGAGGCCGCCGCCAATTTGACCGCCGACTTGGCCCGTTGCGGCATCACCATTGTCAGCGGAATGGCGTTGGGAATCGACGGCATTGCCTACCATTCTGCCTTAGATCGGGGTGCCCGTACCATTGCCCTCCTGGCTGGCGGATTGGATATTATATACCCCAGGGAACACACCAGATTGTTCCAGCAGATTCAGGAGAACGGCGCTGTCGCCAGCGAAATTCCCCTGGGGATACGCCCGAACAGCCAGAGCTTCCCCCGGCGCAACCGCCTAATCAGCGGCATTACCCTGGGGACCCTGGTAGTGGAGGCCGGCAAGAGTAGCGGGGCTCGTTGGACGGTGCGGCACGCTTTGGAGCAGAATCGAGAAGTTTTCTGTGTGCCGGGAAGCATCTTCTCTCCGGCCAGCGAGCTGACCAACCGGCTGATCCAAGATGGAGCCAAGCTGGTACTCAATCACAACGACGTTTTGGAGGAGCTGAACTTGAGCTCGGTCGCCCACCAGATAGAGATGCGCCTGGCCCCAGACTTGCCGGAAATCGCTACCGACGACGAGGAAAAAAAGCTGCGGGCGCATTTGGGAAATGAACCGTTGCACATTGACAAAATTATTAGACGCGCCGGCTTGCCCATCACCCAGGTTAGCGGGTTGCTCACCATGCTGGAAATAAAGAGGCTGGTGAAGCAGGTTGGCTGCATGCACTACGTTATGATACGGGAGGCTACCCCCATATATGGTAACTAGACCCTCCACGGCTGCCACGAAGAAGGCCAAAGCCGGGACCAAAGCCGGGGCAAAGGCCAAAAAAACCACCCGGGGCAAAGCGGCCGGCGCCAAAAAGCGGGCATCCTTGCCCGACACCTCGGGAAAGCAGTTGGTGATTGTGGAATCCCCGGCCAAAGCCCGTACCGTCGGTCAAATTCTGGGAAGGAAATACGTGGTAACTGCCTCTCAGGGCCACGTTAGAGACCTGCCCAAAGGTAAGATGGGAGTCGACTTGGAGCAGGATTTCCAGCCATCCTACGTAACCATGCAGGATAAACGTTCCCTGGTTACCAGCTTGAAGAAGGCCGGCGACCAGGCCAGCGGCATTTACCTGGCCACCGACCCAGATCGGGAGGGTGAGGCCATCTCCTGGCACCTTCAAACCGCCACCGGCTGGGACCAGAAGAGAGTGCCCCCAAAACGGGTGGTCTTCCATGAGATCACCAAGCAGGCCGTGGAAGAGGCCTTCCAGCATCCGCGGGAGATCGACATGCGGCTGGTCAACGCCCAACAGGCGCGCCGCATCTTGGACCGGCTGGTAGGCTATCAGCTCAGCCCTCTGCTGTGGCGGAGAGTGCAGCGGGGTCTTTCCGCCGGACGGGTTCAGTCGGTTTGTTTGCGCATGGTGGTGGACCGGGAGGCGGAGATCAAGGCCTTCGTGCCGGTGGAGTCCTGGACCCTGGACGTGCAGATCCACAAGGAAAGCGATCCGGACGACAAGCCTCATATCTTCACGGCCAGCCTCCACTCCCAGAAGGGAAAGAAGGGCAGAATCCACATCGCCAAGGAGGAAGAGGCCCGGGGCTATCAGGCCGAGCTGAAGAATGCCACCTACACGGTGGGAGAAGTAAAGAAGCGGAACGTACGGCAGCGTCCCACCGCCCCCTTTACCACCAGCACGATGCAGCAGGAGGCGGGGCGAAAGCTGCGTTTCACCGCCCAGCGGACCATGGTAATAGCCCAGCAGCTCTACGAAGGTCTGTCCGTGGGCAAGGAAGGTTCCGTCGGACTGATCACCTACATGCGGACCGACTCGGTTCAAGTGGCTCAGTCAGCGGTGGAGGAGGCCCGTCAGTACATTAGCCAGCAGTACGGCAAAGAGTTCCTGCCGGAAAAGCCCCGCCTCTACAAGACCCGGGCCAAAGCGGCGCAGGAAGCTCACGAAGCCATCCGTCCCACTTCCATTCGGCGGAATCCAGATTCCTTGAAACCCTATCTAAACTCGGACCAGCTCCGCCTTTACAGCTTGATCTGGGCCAGGATGCTGGCCAGCCAGATGGCCGACGCTCGCTCGCAGGCTACTACCGTGGATATTGACGCCCTCTGCGCGGAATCCAGCGGTAATTCCAAGCAGGTGTACAACTTTCGGGCCACCGGCTCGGTGCTGGTTTTCCCCGGCTTCCGCACCCTCTACCTGGAGAGCCGGGACGATTCGGAGGACGACGACAGCCGCAAGAGCCTGCCTCAACTGAACGTTGGCGACCCTCTGCGTAGCCTGGACCTGGAGGCCAACCAGCATTTCACTCAGCCGCCGCCCCGGTTTACTGAGGCCACGCTGATTAAGACGATGGAAGAAAGAGGCATCGGCCGTCCCAGCACTTACGCTCCTACCATCGGCACGATAGTGGATCGCAATTACGTGGAAAAGGAGCAGAACCGGCTGTCGCCCACCATGCTGGGTACTACAGTGTCCGAACTGCTGACCGAGTACTTCACCGACATCATGGACCTGGACTTTACCGCCCGCATGGAGGAGGAGCTGGACGAGGTTTCCACCGGCGAGCGGGAGTGGGTGCCCATGCTGCGGGAGTTTTACGGACCCTTTGAGAAGGCCCTGGACGCGGCCCAGGAAAACATGCCCCGGGTGAAGCTGGAGGAAGAGACCGACGAGATTTGCGAGAACTGCCAGATGCCCATGGTCATCAAGACAGGCCGGTTCGGGCGCTTCATGGCCTGCACCGGTTTTCCCGATTGCAAGACCACCAAGCCAATTTTGAAGAAAACCGGTTCCGCTTGCCCCAAGTGTGGCGGCGACATCGTCGAGCGCAAAGCCCGCGGTCGGGGGCGGCCCTTCTTCGGCTGCTCCAAGTACCCCGACTGCGATTTCATCAGTAACCATCGGCCCCTGACCACTCCCTGCCCTGAGTGTGGCGGCTTGATGGTTGAAGCCAAAAAGGACGAGGCATCCTGCCTGGCTTGCAGCTGGAAGGAGCCGGTGTCTCAACCAGAATCGGAACAGGAGTTGGCTCCGGTCGCCGACTGAGCCTGGATTCTATAGCAGAACACGGTCGGAGGAGCCATTGTTTCGGGAAATCCCCCTAAATCCCCCTTTGCAAAGTGGGACTTGGCTCTCCCAGGTTTAGTCATTCCTTCAGGGGTTTATCAGGATTGGAAATGACCGTGCCCTCATTACAGCCCGGCCGGGCCCCGCCCGACCAGGGAAAAGGCGGGCCGGGCCTTCCCGATAAAATGGATGGGTCGAACAATGAAGATAGCCGCTTCGACTCCTTGCTCCAGCGCTACCAAACGTTTTTGAGGGGCCAACGAGGCCTGGCCGAGAACACCGTCCGCAACTACTTGACCGACCTGGCCTGCTTCCGGCGTTACATCAGCCAGGAAGGCTTGGAGTTGATCAACATGGACCGCCGGATGCTGCGGGGCTATTTGGCCTGGCTGGCGACGGAAGCCAAAGACCCTTCTCCAAGGCAGCGGCGGGGCCAGGGCTACGCCCGGGTCAGCATCGTCCGCAAGCTATCCGCTTTGCGCTCCTTTTACCGCTTCCTGGTGCAAGAGGGGTTGTTCCGTTCCAGCCCGGTTCCCTCGGGCCGCAGCCTTCAGGTCAAAGTTGAGAAAGCCCTTCCCACTTTCCTGGGCCGGCAGGAGGTGGTTAGGTTACTGGAAGCGCCCCAGGACTCCAGCGTGCTGGGCATCAGAGACCTGGCCATATTGGAGGTGTTTTACTCCTGCGGAGTGAGGCTTTCCGAGGCGCAGGGCATCGACCTGCCCGATATTAACTTCAGTGGCCGAGAGATTCTGGTCCGGGGCAAGGGCGCTAAAGAGCGCTGGGTGCTTTTCGGTGGCCCCACTCAGGCGGCGCTGGTTCGGTACCTGCAAGAATCCCGCCCCAAACTGGATACCGGCGCTACCCCAGCTCTCTTCCTCAACCGCTACGGCCAGCGCCTGTCCGGCCGCAGTATTGAGAAGATGGTACGCCAATACGCCGCGCGGGCCGGCCTGAAGGATGGGGTGCACCCCCATACCCTCCGCCACACCTTCGCCAGTCATATGCTGGAGGGCGAGGCCGACCTGCGGGTGATTCAGGAGCTGATGGGACATTCCAGTCCCACCACCACCCAGATCTACACCCACGTAACCAAGCAGGAAGCTCGCCACGCCTACCTGCTCCATCACCCCAGGGCAAACTCGGACAATGCGGTCCCTCCCCAAGAGATAGAGCTACCGGGAACCGGAGGGGCATAGGGTTTGGTCAGAATTCTGGTGTTGAACGGCCCGAATCTAAATGCCCTGGGGCGCCGTCCCGCCGAGCATTATGGAACCATGTCCCTGGAACAGATTAACCAGGAAATCTCCCAAAAGGCCGCGGAGCTCAACCCGGAGTTTACCCTTGAGGTGGAGTTTTTCCAGTCCAACACGGAAGGGATACTGGTTGACCGGATCCAGGCGGGCTGGGGCAATATCGATGGCATCATCATCAATCCCGGAGCCCTGACCCATTACGGCTATTCCCTGAAAGATGCCTTGATCGACGCCGATGTACCGGTAATCGAAGTCCACCTCAGCAACATCCACGCCCGAGAGCGGTGGAGAAGCCGCTCGGTAATCGCCGACGTGGCGCAAGGCCAAATTGCCGGGTTTGGGTGGAGAAGCTATACTGCGGCTATAGAGATCCTGGCCGGCTTGATTCAGGATCGGGAAACCGGGGAAGACACTGGGAGGTGATTGGAAATGACCATTAACTTCGGCGACCTGAGCCGGGGCATGGTAATCGAGCTGGACGGTCAGCCCTGGCAGGTAATGGATTACGAGCGGCACAAAATGCAGCAGCGAGCGCCGGTGACTCGCATCAAGATGAAGAATTTACTCTCCGGCGCGGTGGTGGAGCGGACTTTTCAGCGCTATGACACGGTGTTTACCCAGGCCGAGGTGGACCACCGGCAGACCCAGTTCCTCTACACCGACACGAATTACTACTACTTTATGGACCAGGAAACCTTCGAGCAGCATGAGCTGATCAAAGGACAGCTGGGGGCCTCGTTGGATTACCTAAAGGAGAACATGATGGTGGAAATGTTCTTCTACAAGGGGGCTCCAGTGAACGTGACCATGCCCACCCACGTGGACCTGCAGGTGGTGGAAACCCCCCCGGCATTTCGGGGCGACACGGCTCAGGGTGG
>JAKZUA010000087.1:0-13039 GCA_047516825.1 Dehalococcoidia bacterium | reverse complement strand
GGCACCGAAATGTCATTCACCTTTTCTGAGGATGCCAATGAGCAGGACATCACTCAGGTTTTGAAGGATTCGGGTGTTCTCTCAGTTGAGGTGACAACTGAGGACTCGCGCCACACTCGAATAAAGACATCTTTATTGGATGAAGCAGCCCGCACAGCGCTGCAGGAAGCGCTGCAAGACGATGTTGCGCCCATTGAGCTTTTTAAGTTTTCTGATACGCCGAACCCAACCTCGGACCAAATGGACGGGGTGCTGCAAATAATCAACCGGCGGGTCAACCTATCCGGAACCGAAGAGCCCATCGTGCAGCGCTTTGGAGAGGACCGGATTGTGGTCCAACTCCCCGGTGCCGGAGGCTCAGTCACCAACGTGGTGTTCAGCGAGCCCACCAGCACGGCGGACCTGGAAGACCTGCTTTTACGGCGGGGATATGAGAACTCTACCATCAAGGCTGAGTCCGATAACGAATCGGACCGGGTTTTCCGAATCCGCACCCGGTCATTGAATCGAGACCAGCGGGCGGACTTTCGGGAAATCCTCGGGGTGGGTATCGGCGGCATCGACTCCTTCCAGGTAACCGGGGGTATTGAGGAAGCCAAGAAGCTGATCGGTGATACGGCGCGGCTGGAGTTCAAGGAACGGACCTGCACCGACCCGTCCTGTCTGAACTTCACCGACGCCGAGCTGGGTCTAGGGGGAGATGACTTGGACAACGCCTACGCGTCCACATCTCAAAATACCGGAGAGTGGACCGTAAATATCCAGTTCGACGGGCGCGGCGCCGAAATATTTTCCGACCTTACCCAGAGAATAGCCGGAGACCGGACCAAACGCATCGCCATTTTTTTGGACGATGACCTGCTGTTGGCTCCGGTAGCCCGCGCCTGGATTCCCAACGGGCAGAGCGTTATTACAGGAAACTTCACCAGGGAGGAAGCCCGGACCCGGGCCATCCAATTGAATTCTGGACGCCTGCCCGTGCCCCTGAGGCTAATCCAGGAGAGCGACGTGGATGCCCTGCTGGGGTCCCAATCCCTCAGCGCCAGCCTAATGGCCGGGTTTTTGGGACTGGGACTGGTTATGGTGTTCCTGATTGCCTATTATCGAATGGCCGGCGTGGTCGCCTCGGTGGCTCTGATTTTTTACACCGTCGTGGTCCTGGCGGTTTTCAAAATGTACCCCTTAACCCTTACTCTGGCCCACATTGGGGGATTCATCCTCTCCATCGGATTGGCCGTAGACGCCAACATCCTAATCTTCGAGCGCATGAAAGAAGAGATTCGGGTAGGGCGTACCCTGGCGTCATCAATGGAAGTTGGTTTCAACCGGGCTTGGCCGGCCATCCGCGACGGCAATCTGTCAACCCTGATCACCTGCGGCGTGTTGCTGTGGTTTGGGAGCAGGCTGGGCGGAGGATTGGTCATCGGCTTCGCCTTTAGCCTGCTGGTCGGAGTATTGGTCAGCATGTTCACCGCGGTGGTGGTCAGCCGCAATCTGTTGCAGCTCTTGGCTTGGATCGGATTGGGCCGCCAAATTGGCCTGTTCACACCGGAGGGACACCAACAACCCGGCCAAACCGGTGCGCGAACCCAGGCCCCTCAGGGAGGAAGATAGGCATGATAGACATCGTCGGAAAGCGAGGCTGGTACTTCCTCATCTCGGCCCTGCTAATTCTCCCGGGGCTGCTGTCCATGATTCTGCCGCCGGGAGGCTGGTCCACCCTGAACTCCGGGCTGCGACCGGGTATCGATTTTACCAGCGGCTCTGTGATGGATATTACCTTCACCCGAGCAGTAACTCAGGGCGAAATCCAGCAACACTTGGATTTCTTGGGGCATCCCGAGGCTCTGGTACAAAGCACCGGCCGGCGCTCGGTATTGATTCGCACCAAACAGCTGAAGGAAGCCTCCGGAGAAGAGCGGGCAGAGCGACAGCTGATTCAGGAACATCTAGAGGAAAACGTCGCAACCATTGAGTCGGCGGCCTTCGATTCCATATCTCCCATCATTGCAGAGGAGACGGTACGCAACACCATCTTCGCTATGCTCGCGGCCTCTCTGTTCATCCTGTTTTTCATCTGGTATGCCTTCCGAAGGGCTCCCAAGGCCTACCGTTACGGTATCAGCGCCGTGCTGGCGCTGCTGCATGACACTTTAATAGTCCTGGGAATTTTCTCCATCCTGGGCCGGGTCATAAACATGGAGGTGAACACCACTTTTATCATCGGGATTCTGACCGTAGCGGGCTACAGCGTCAACGACACCATCGTAGTATTCGACCGCATCCGGGAGAACGTGATTCGGCATCCGGATCGGGCTTTCCCAGCCCTGGTCAACTCCAGCATCATTGAGACGGTCGGCCGTTCCTTGAACACCAGCTTCACCACTTTCTTGGTCCTGCTGGCGATGCTGCTAATTGGCGGAGCCAGCATTCGCGGCCTGCTACTGGTGGTGGCCATCGGCGTGATAGTCGGAACCTACAGCTCCATTTTCATCGCCAGCCAGCTCCTGGTGATTTGGGACCGAGGAGAGTTCGGCACCGTATTCCGCCTGGGTCGCCGAGCGCCCGCGACGGCAGCTTCCGGACTTCTGCATTTTTTGCTGCACATCATTGGGCGTTAAGAACCACGCGCCCCAAGATTTTCCTGTCCGACATCAAGTCAAAGGCGACGGCCGCCTGCTCCAGGGGCAGCACCTCCTGAACCACGGGCCGAAGCAGCCCCTGAGCCACCAGCCCAGCGGCCTGCTGAACCGCGGCACGGGAAGTTCCGGAGGACCCCATGATGCGGGCATCCCGAAAAATCAATTCCGCCGGATTCAGGCGCACCGGCTCCCCCGCCACCTCGCCAAGCAGGACCCAGCGGCCGTAGGCCGCCAACGAGCTTAAGGAGGACTGGAAGAGGGGCGAGCCAACCGTGTCGATTATCACATCCGCACCCTGCTCGTCGGTGAGGCCAAGCACCAGCTCGCTAAATTCCAGCGCCGGCTCGGCATTGTCTTGATACCCGCTGCCGGGAACTCGGATCTGAGGTCCAGTTTCCAGTACCGCGTCTGCGCCCAACTCCTCCAGAACAGACGCCTTCGCCGGAGAAGAAGTCACGGCCAGCACCCGGGCGCCCAGGGCGACCGCCACCTGCACCGCGTGCACTCCCAAGCCACCGCCGGCTCCAGTCACCACCACCGTCTCTCCCGATGCCAGCTTAGCCACCTCGGTTATCCCTTGCACCACTACGCCCAGAGGGCAGGCCAGCAGGGCGGCCTGGTCAAAGGACAGGGTCTCGGCGATGGGAATTAGACTGAACTCGGAAATCTTCACGAATTCGGCGAATCCACCGTCCCGACTGTGCCCGATACCCTCCCCGGCCAGACAGCGATGCTCTCTGCCTCGCTGGCACCGGGGGCACTCTCCGCAGGCGCTGGTCAGGAGACTTACGACTCTGTCTCCCGCCGCCAGGGAGGTGACCGCAGCCCCTAACTCAACTACCGTACCGGCGATTTCATGCCCCAGAACCACGTCCTCTTTCACACCACGGCGCAGGGCTCCGGACATTACCAGCAGGTCATGATGGCAGAAACCGCAGGCGGCCACTTGCACCAGGGCTTCATTGGGTCCGGGCACCGGCACCGGCAAATCTTTTACATCCAGCCGGGGGGGATGCCCCGGTTGGGATAATACCAACGCTTTCATGTTAGCCCGCATTATAGGCTGGGGCCTTTGGACAGCCAACTCCCGGCTGCCGTATAATTGCGGCGTATCAATGCCGAGTGACTCCCACCTGATTAACATCTAGATCCTTCTCTCCATCCTATCCCGGCGAAGGACTTCAAATGAAGATAGGCGCGCACGTGTCATCCGCCGGCGGAATCAGCAAAGCCCTAGACCGGGGCGCTGAAATCGGCTGCGAGACCATCCAGATCTTCGGCTCTTCTCCCCAAAGCTGGGCCTTCAAGCCGGTGCCAGAGATTGAGAAGGAGGCATTCCGTCAAAAAACGGCGGAAACGGGTATAGCGCCGGCTTTCTTCCACGCCATTTACTTGATAAATCTGGGCACGCCCGACCAGACCAACCTGGAAAAGGGTGTCCAATCACTAATAAACTACCTGAATTTGGCCGCTGATATTGGAGTCAGAGGGGTAATCTTCCACCCCGGAAGTCACAAAGGAGTGGGATATGAAGCCGTATTGCCCCAAACCGTCGCCGCCATCGAGAGGGTGCTGGACGACTCTCCGGAGGGGCCCTATCTCTGCCTGGAAAATATGGCGGGTATGGGCCAGCACATCGGCGCCAAGTTTGAGGAGCTGGGGGGCATTCTCAAGGCGGTGAATAACCCAAGATTGCGCATCTGCCTGGATACCCAGCACAGTTTCGCCGCCGGATACGACCTGACCACCCCGGATGGCGTGGAGGCTATGATCGCCCAGTTTGACGAGGCCGTCGGTCTGGAAAAGCTGGCGGCGGTCCATGCCAACGACTCCAAGCAACTTTGCGGCTCCGGCGTGGACCGCCACGACAATATAGGGGAGGGTTTCATCGGCGAGGCCGGATTCGAAGCCATCATGAGCAACCCTGCATTCAAGGATGTGCCCTTCTTCCTTGAGGTGCCCGGATTTGAAGGCAAGGGTCCGGACCAGCGTAATGTGGATATCCTCAAGGGTATTCGCGCCCGCGCCGGAGTTAACGATTGATTCATCTCTCCCGCCGGGAGTTCTTCCGAATCGTCAGGCAGGCCTATCGGGAACTCCCTTCCCACGTTCGAAATGCCATAGTGAACGTGGATATTTCGGTAGAAGATTGGCCGGATCGGGAGTCTTCGGATTTGGTTGAGGAAGGGGGCACCTTGTTCGGCCTCTACACTGGTGTCCCACTGACCGAACGAGAAGGCGTCGGCAACTCTTTACCGGACCGCATTGTCATCTACCGTCAACCCATCCTCCGTAGCTGCGCCTCCCGAGAAGAAGCTGCCCGAGAAATTCGGGTCACCTTGATGCACGAAGTTGGGCATTGCCTGGGGATGAGCGAAGCCGACCTGCACCGCATGGGATATGGGTAAACCCCTCGCGGGGCCGGCGCAATCCTGGCTCGACCGCCTGGCCTGGTTGGTGGGCACCGGCTTCGGGTCCGGACTCTCCCCGCTGGCACCGGGAACTGCCGGCAGCCTGGTGGCCCTGGCCCTTTACCTGCTCCTACCCATATCCGGCGATTCCCTCCTCCTTTACCTAATTATCCTTCTTGGATTTCCTCTGGGTATATGGGCGACCGGCCGACTGGTTACCGAGGAGGAGAAGGATCCGAGCCGGGCGGTTTGGGACGAATTCATAGGACTGTGGGTCACCTGTCTGCTATTGCCCAAAACCTGGCCCTGGATGGCTGCGGCGTTCCTGTGTTTTCGCGTACTGGATATAGTCAAGCCTTGGCCGGCCCGGCGCGCGGAGGCACTGCCGGGCGGCCTGGGAATCATGGCCGACGACCTCCTGGTGGGGATCTACGGCGCCGTCATTTTGAACGCGGCCCGGGTTCTCTTAAAGACCCTCTTTTTCACCTAACATGGCCGGGCAGCGGACGCCCGTGGCATGGACCCTGCCCTTCCGCAGCGAGGCGGTATTCCAGATTGCCCGCCCCGGAGCCCTGTGATATACTCGCCTGAATTGCAGCCCTTTCCGGAGTTTCGCGCCCCTCGACCGACGATAGCCCCCGGCTTTACCAACCGCATCTCCAGAAGGCGCCGAATTAGCCGGTTGCGTCGGCTGTCGCCGGGCACCGCACCTATGATAATATAGCTGACGATCAGCGCTGGCTGCGGCCGGGCCGAAGTATTCATCAGCTAGCGCCGCAAGTTGATATAAAAAGGTAGGTTATATGGTACAGTCGCTAGAGCGACCAGCAGAGCCAGCCCCCGCAGCCCAGCCGGCCTTCCAGAGGGAGCCACTGACGATGAAGTCGCTGCTGGAAGCCGGCGTCCACTTCGGGCATCAGACCCGTCGTTGGAACCCCAAGATGAAACGGTACATCTTCACCCAGCGTAACGGCATCCACATCATAGATCTCCAGCAGACCCTCGGTCTGATCCATGAGGCCTACCGGGCGATGGTTCAAATAGCCGCCGATGGGGGCAAGGTGCTCTTCGTTGGCACCAAAAAGCAGGCCCAAGAAGTGGTGCAGAGTGAGGCTGACCGGTGCGGCATGTGGTACGTGAACCAGCGTTGGTTGGGGGGCACGCTAACCAACTTCCAGACCATCCGCACCCGCATCAACTATATGATCGAGCTTCAGCAAAAGCAGGAACAGGGCTACTTCAGGCTGCTGCCCAAGAAGGAAGGAGTGAAGCTGGGAGAGACCCTGGCGAAGCTGGAGAAGTACTTCCTGGGCATCAAGAACATGACTGCTCCACCAGCGGCTATGTTTGTCATCGACATTGGAAAGGAAGACATTTGCATCGCGGAAGCCTACCGATTGGGTATACCGATATTCTCCATTGTGGACTCGGACTGCGACCCTTCAAAAATAGCGCATCCCGTCCCCGGAAACGACGATGCGGTACGCTCAATACGGCTCATCACCGGCCGCATGGCCACCGCCGTTCTGGAAGGAACGGCTCAGCGGGAAACGATGCTGCAAGAGCAGGAAGATGAACTCCGGGCTGCGCAGGCTGAGGCAGCCGCGGCGGCCGCAGAATTCAGCGATGAAGCCGCGGAGCTTAGCGAGGAAAACGCGGAGCTCTTGGCTTTGGAGACCGCGCCCCTTGAGGAGCTGGCCGAAATGATGCAGCAGGCTTCGCCAGATGAAACTCCGTTGGAGTCCCCTGAAGAAGGCGACCCTAACTCGGGTTTCTACTCCGATTAGTTCCACCCTAACAATCTCTGGAGGACCACCTTGGCGGCTACGGTCGAGCAAATTAGAGCCTTAAGAGAACAAACCGGCGCCGGAATATTGGATTGCAAGCAGGCGTTGGAAGCCAGCAACGGCGACTTGGACCAAGCCGCTGATGCGCTGCGTCAAAAGGGATTCGCCCAGGCAGTCAAGCGGTCGGGACGGGCAACCACTGAAGGTGTCATCGAGGCCTACATCCACACCGGCGGCCGGGTGGGTGCGCTGGTGGAATTGGGCTGCGAAACGGATTTTGTGGCCCGCACTGCAGAGTTCAAGGACCTGGCCCACAACATCGCCATGCAGGTCGCGGCGATGGCTCCCGCTTATCTGGACCAGGAAGAAATGGAAAGCGAGGATAGCCGCCCCCCGGCTCAGGTAAGCCTGCTGCAACAGCCTTTCATCAAGGACAGCTCCCGCTCCGTGGGAGAAATGGTCCAGGAAATGGCTGCCAAATTGGGAGAGAACGTCAAACTCGTCCGTTTCAGCAGATTGGCTCTGGAAGAGTAGACCTGGTTAGGCCCTATGAGTCAGGCCAAATATAGCCGGGTATTACTTAAAATCAGCGGAGAATCCCTTAAGGGTTCCGCTGCCACGGGCATTGATCCCGAGGCGGTCAGATATATAGCCCAGCAGATAGTCGAAGCCGATGCCTCCGGAGTTGAGTTGGCTGTGGTTATCGGGGGCGGCAACATCTGGCGTGGCGAAGAAGCGGAACGTTGGGGCATGGATCGGGCCACGGCGGATTATTCGGGCATGCTGGCGACAACCATCAACGCCTTGGCCCTCCAAGACGCCCTGGAGCAACGGGGTATAGTTACCCGCACCCAAAGCGCTCTACAGATGCAGGCGATCGCCGAGCCCTACATTCGCCGCCGGGCCATTCGCCACCTGGAAAAGGGGCGGGTCGTCCTGTTCTCCGCGGGGACTGGCAACCCCTATATGACCACCGACACGGCCTGCGCGCTGCGCGCCTTGGAGATTGGCGCGGAGGTGATACTGATGGCCAAGAACGATGTCGACGGAGTCTACGATTCAGACCCTCATGACAATCCGGCGGCCAAGCGGTTCAAGCAGTTGGATTATATGGACGCGCTGAATTTAAGGCTCAAAATAATGGATTCCACTGCGGTTTCCCTCTGCATGGACAACCGCCTTCCCATAATCGTTTTCAACATTTTCAATACCGGCTCCATGGAACAGATCTTAATGGGAGATCCGGTGGGCACCCTGATTTCCGGGAGGGAATAGCCATGCCAGGAAAAAATGAGGGGGACACCATCCTGACCCCCGCCGAGATTCTGGCTGAGACGGAGCGGAAGATGGACAACGCCGTCGCCGCCTTGAAAAGAGAGTTGGGCACCATAAGGACCGGCCGAGCCACGCCGGCCTTGATAGAAAATGTTCAGGTTGATTATTACGGCGTCGCCACTCCCTTGAACCAGATCGCGTCGATTTCGGCGCCGGACGCCCGGGCAATTATGGTACAGCCCTGGGATAAGCAGGCCCTGTCCGAAATAGAAAAAAGTTTGGTGAAATCGGAGATGGGTTTTAACCCTTCCAACGACGGAAATACCATCACCGTTCCCATCCCTCCCTTAACCCAAGAGCGCCGTCAGGAACTGGTCCGGCTTCTGAAACGTAAGTTAGAGGAGGGCAAGGTTTCCATACGTAACGTGCGACGCGATGGGATTGAGACGCTGCGTAGGTTAGAGCGGGATAAAGCTATCTCCCAGGACGAAAACCACCGGAGCCAGGACCGGCTGCAAAAGGCCACCGACGCCCATGTTAAGATAGTCGATGAAGTCGGTAGTTTTAAAGAAACCGAAATAATGCAGGTCTAAATCAGTGCTGCCCCAGTCCGACGCCTCCGCCGTCACCAGCCAGAAATCGGTCCCCAAGCCCAGCAAGGTCCCCTGCCACGTTGCCATTATTATGGACGGCAATGGCAGATGGGCCGAGCAGCAGGGCTTGCCACGCCTGGCCGGGCATCGGGTGGGCATGGACCGGATTCAGCGGGTCCTGGAAATCTTGGCGGAAAGGGGAGTAGCCTTCGTTACGCTGTACGCCTTTTCCACGGAAAATTGGAACCGTCCCCCCGGCGAGGTAGAGGGCATTCTCGATCTTCTGGAGGAGGCGCTCCGCAGCAAGATCCACGCTCTCCACGATAAAAACGTTAAGGTGGTCCACTTGGGCAAGGTGGACAAGTTAGCTCCCAGCCTGCGCCGGGCGGTGGCCCAGGCCCAGGAGCTGACCCAAAACAACAGCGGAATAACCTTGAACGTCGCCTTTGATTACGGCGGACGCGACGAGATATTGGAGGCGGTGCGCCGCATCATCCGGGAGAGGGTGCCCGTGGAGGCCGTGGACGAAAGGCTGTTCAGCAGCCACCTTTTCACCAACCAGTGTCCGGACCCAGACCTGGTTATTCGAACCGGTGGGGAGCTGCGCATTAGCAATTTCCTGCTCTGGCAGTCGGCCTACAGCGAGTATTACCACACCTCCACCCTCTGGCCGGACCTGGACGCGGACGAGCTGGAGCAGGCCCTGGAGTCCTACAGCAACCGGCAGCGGCGTTTTGGCAACATAGCCCCCGAGGCCTGACAGTGACCCAGCGCGTGCTCACGGCGCTGGTAGGCATCCCCCTTCTGGTCACCGCTATCTGGGTTGGAGCCCCCTGGCTGACCCTGCTCCTGCTCTCGGTCGTAATCTTGGGAATCTGGGAATTTTATCGCCTTTCCCCGGGGGATGGTCAGAGCCTGCCCACACCCCTGGGAATCATCTGGGTCATGGCATTTGTGCTTGGCGGACAGGCTGCCACCGGGCCATCCCACTTTCTAACCATCTCTCTGGTGATTTTTGGGTGTGGGTCCTTTCTATCCCTACTATGGCTAGTAGCTTTTTTTCGTGGTCCGGGATTGGGGACCAAAACCGCCTACCTAATCGGCGGGCCCATCTACGTGGGATTCCTGCTGGGCCATGTGCTGGTGCTGAGAGACCTGGGCGGTGGCGACAGCCTGGGCCGAGACTGGGTGCTGTTCGCCCTACTGGTGACTTTTGCGACTGATACCGGCGCGTTCTTAGTTGGAAGAGCCATTGGTCGCCACCCCCTGTCTCCCCGGATAAGCCCAAACAAGACCTGGGAGGGCGCAGCTGGCGGGTTCTGCTTGGCGATAATCGCGGCCCGGGTGCTGCCGCTAGGGCTGGAGCTGGGTTTGTCTGGCTGGCAACTCTGGGTTATCGGTGCTACAGTAGGCGTCGTCGCTCAAATGGGTGATTTGCTGGAATCGAAGTTGAAGCGGATTTCCGGAGTAAAGGACGCCGGCGGCATGATACCGGGCCACGGCGGGATTCTGGACCGTCTGGACAGCCTGGTAATATCCCTGCCTGCCGTCTACTACCTGGTGACGCTGGTATTCCCTCCCTCTGGTATTCCCTCACTAATCGAATGACGCCCTGAAGAAATGACGGAAAAACCGGCATGAAAAAAATAGTGGTTCTGGGCTCCACCGGCTCCATCGGGCGTCAAACCCTCGACATCGTTCGGGCCTTCCCAGAGGAATTCGAGGTCGTGGGCCTGGCGGCGGGCAACAACGTGGCAGTGCTGCGAGAGCAGATTCGGGAATTTAGCCCCCGTTATATCTGCTCTCAAACTCCCATCGATACCCTTCCCTCCGGAGTCTTGCTTACCCCCATGTCTGAAATGGTGTGCCTTGACGAGGTCGACCTGGTGATGGTCGCCACCACCGGCTCGGTAGGGTTAGTGCCCACGTTGAACGCGCTGGAACGGGGCAAATCGGTGGCTCTTTGCAATAAGGAGCCCATAGTCATGGCCGGCCAGCTTATCAAGAAGTACGAAGCCAAATACGGCGGGCGGGTGCTTCCCGTGGACAGCGAACCCAGCGCCATTTGGCAGTGTATTCAAGGCGAAAACGACGGCATCCGCCGTTTGATAATTACCGCTTCCGGCGGGCCCTTTCGGGAGTGGCCTTTAGCAGAGCTGTCCCAGGTCACGCCGGCCCAAGCCCTACGCCATCCAACCTGGCAGATGGGCCACAAAATAACCATCGACTCCGCCACCTTGATGAATAAAGCCTTTGAAGTCATCGAATCTCACTGGTTATTTAATGTTGCCTGGAATAAAATTGAAGTAATGGTTCACCCGCAGAGCACTATTCACTCCATGGTGGAATTCGCTGACGGCTCGGTCAAAGCCCAACTAGGCCCTCCCGACATGCGCCTGCCGATACAGTACGCCCTCTTCTATCCCAACCGGCTGCCCAACCAGCTGATACCTCGCCTGGATACCGGCGCCACTTATTCTCTGAATCTGCAGCCGCTGGAGGAGGAGCGATATCCCTGTTTTGGTCTGGCGTTGCAGGCCGCCAAGAAGGGAGGCACCTTTCCCACGGTCCTAAGCGCCGCCGATGAAGTGGCGGTAAACGCTTTTTTGGACGGCAGGCTTGGATTCACCGGGATTCATGACTTGGTGGAAAGGGTCTTGTCTGACCACCAACCGGGACCAGGGCGAGAGTTGGACGAGTTACTTGAGGCCGACGCCTGGGCTGCCCGCCGGGCCACCGAATTCGTAGAGGAATATTTTTAATGGAAGCCTTCTTCACCGGCATTTGGACCTTCATCGCCAACATCAGTTGGAGCACTGTCGTGATCGCCATTGCCTCGTTTATCCCCTTGCTCCTGCTTCTGGTGGTGATTCACGAGCTAGGGCATTTCTTCACCGCCAAGTGGTTCGGCGTTAAAGTTCTGGAGTTTGGTGTTGGTTACCCTCCCAAAGCCTTCGGCTTCTACACCGGCAGAACGCCCGTCTTAGTGGATCAACACACCCAATTCGTCAACGTCGCTGACGCCCAAGCGCTTCGCAACGGACAGTTGGTCCGGGTCAGCTCTGGCGAGGACCAAGACGGCAACCTGGTCGCCCGAATCATCGAAGTCCCCCCGCAGGGATCCCGCCGAAAGGGGGCCCAATCGCTGCAGGAGTTGTCCAGCGACGAGTACCTGAAGCACGAGGGGAAAGTGCGGGAGGTTTCCGGGAATACCGTGATGCTGGCCGACATGCTCTACTCGGTGAATTGGACTCCCTTGGGGGGATTCGTGCGTCTGGCCGGGGAGAGTAATCCGGCCGTGCCGCGCAGCCTGGCCAGCAAGGGCGTCGGGCCCCGCGCAGTGGTGCTGGCCGCCGGGTCCTTCATGAACGCCATATTGCCTCTGGTGATCTTCACTCTGCTGTTCATGATTCCGCATGACGTTACCGTCGGTAACGTCATGGTAAGCAAGGTAGTTCCCGGCTCACCGGCTGAAAAGGCGGGTATGCAGCCCGATGATTTTATCCTTCAGGCTGGCGGCCGCGAGGTAGACAACCGCCGCGACCTGATACGCATGATCACCCTCAGTGCTGGTTCCGAGATGGAATGGATGGTCGAACGTGGCGGCCGGCAGGTGCGCCGGCAGGTGCTTATCCGAGTGACCCCCCGAACCAATCCTCCGGAAGGGCAGGGCGCAACCGGCATAGCCATCGAGCTGGTGAATCCTCGGGTGGAACGCCTGTGGGATCCCCCCTGGACTGCCGCCTACCGCAGCGTTACCGACACCTGGGAACTATTGGTGCTGCTGAAGCGGGAGGTTTCCAGCTGGTTCAGCGGCGGCAAAGCGCCGGAGCTTTCCGGCCCCATTGGCATCGCTCAAATCACCGGCGAGGTCACCCAGCAAGGGGGCTTCCGTGGCTGGCTGATATTGGCCATACTTTTCAGCATCAACCTGGCCATCCTCAACATACTGCCCATACCGATGTTGGACGGCGGCCGCCTGCTGTTTGTTGGAATAGAGTGGGTGCGTCGCGGTAAGCGGGTTCCACCGGAAAAGGAAAGTTTGGTCCACCTGATCGGCTTTGTCGTGCTGATCGGACTGATCCTTTGGATTAGCGCCATCGACATTAACCGGCTCGTGCAGGGAGTCAGCCCCTTGGGTGGATAAGATTTGCCGCATGCCTGTTCTGGAAGGCTTTCTGGAAGGCTGTTCCGGATAGCTGTCCCGGATAGCTGTCAAGGAACGCGGAGGGATGGTTCCCGGGTCTTCCGGTTCTCCCCAGGGTCATTGCGAGTTATCATGCTCCGGCGGAGCGCCACCTACGAGTGAAAATGGGTTGCTCTCGGCTCAT
>JAKZUA010000086.1:0-3628 GCA_047516825.1 Dehalococcoidia bacterium | reverse complement strand
GCTGGATGGCGGAGAAGAGGGGTTGGACCATATTCGGCGGTTACTGGAACAGGCGGCCAGCTCACCGTTGGGGGATGGGAATTCGGGCTTCCTCAAGGATAGCGGTATCATCCTGCTGGAGCTGGACCCGGAACAGGTGCCTGCGGTCAAGGAAATGGCGGACCGGCTATTTTCCGGTGCGGAAATCAGCGTCGAGCCGGATATTGCCCAGCGGGACCGCATTTTTGTGATCAACCGCGGCCAAAGCCTTTCCCCTTGACTTCCCCCTTACGGCAGGCTATAGACTAGACCAGATCAGACCGGGCCACGCCGCGTCTGAATCTAGCCAGTCTGCCCTTGGAGGCTGCCGATGTCCACCGCCGACCTGACCAGCTTTTGGAAGCGCACTATAAAAGAAATGGCCGGGGAGTTGACTCAGTCCGAACCGAATCCCGTAATGGAGGAAGCCCCGGAGCAGAGCACCCGAGAATACCGGACTCGTCGGGTAGTATTGGATAGCTTTCAAGGAAGGCGCCTGCGCGGCTGGTACACTACGCCCACCGACCCGCCGCCGGGAGGCAAGTTCCCCGGCGTCTTGGCGGTTCCTGGCTACGGCGGCGCCAAGGTAATTCCCACCCATTTGGCGATTAGCGGGTTTGCGGTATTGACCCTGTTTCCTCGGGCGCAAGGGGAAAGCCAGCAAGAATGGGAGCTGGAACACAGCACCAAGATAACCTACTACCTGACCGACCGGGAAAAGTACTACTATCGGGGCGCCTACATGGATTGTCTGCGGGGCCTGGATTTCCTCTCCTCCCAGCCCGAAACGGACCCCAACCGCCTGGGAATGTGGAGCCGTAGCCAGGGCGGCGGATTTACGCTGGCCACGGCCGCCCTCGACTCCCGCCTTTCCGTGGCGGTGGCTGAGGAGCCCTTCTTGTGCAACTTTCCGGTTTCGATTGACCTAACCACCAGCCCCTACTCGGAACTGCGCGATTATGCCGCGGCCCATCCGCAAAAGCGGCAGGCGATTCTGGATACCCTTTATTACTTCGACCCCCTGAACCTGGCGGAAAATATTAGCTGCCCGATTCTGATGAACATTGGTATGAAGGATGAAACCTGTCCCTACCGCACTATAATGCCGGTTTTCGAGAAGATTACCGCACCCAAGGCGATCCACGTTTATCCGGAACTGGCCCATTCCGCCTGTTCCGACTTCAACGCCCACGCCATGAGCTGGCTGCGCCGCTACTTGGGAGCGTAGGCCGGTCCGAAAGAGTCCTGGGCTGTTCTCAAAAGGGGGGACCCGACATGCCAGCACGCACCGGTAAGCAATACCTGGAAGGGTTGCGCCAGCAGCCCCGGGAGATTTATCTGGCTGGTCAGCGGGTCGAGGATGTCACCAGCTTTCCCGGTCTGGCCGGTGGCGCGCGCTCCCTCGCCGGGCTCTATGACATGCAGCACGAGCCCGATCTACGGGAGGAGATGACCTACGCCTCTCCGACTAGCGGGCAGCCGGTGGGTCTTTCCTTCCTGGCCACCCGAACCAAGGACGACCTGGCTCGCCGGCGGGCGATGATGTCCCGCTGGGCCCACACCAGCTACGGGATGATGGGGCGAACGCCGGATTTTCTAAACGTCAGCCTGATGTGCATGGCGGAGGCCGGGGACTACTTCGCCCAGAACCGTCCCGAGTTCAAGCAAAACATCGTAAACTATTACGAATACGTTCGGGAGAATGACCTGACCCTAACCCACACCCTGGTAAATTTACAGCGCAACCGGCGTCCTGCGGCCACCAGCCGGCACTTCAGCACCGATGTGGCCCTGGCGGTGGTCGACGAGACCGACGCCGGTATCGTGGTGCAGGGCGCTAGAACCTTGGCCACCCTGGGGCCGCTATCCGATGAGATCGCCGTCTATCCCACCCGAGGGCAGCAGCTGGCCAACAGCGAAGAGGCTTGGCGCTATGCCTTCGCCTTCGCCGTTCCCTGTGGTATCGCCGGTCTCAAGTTTCTCTGCCGGGAGAGCTATGACCTGGGACATTCCCAGTTCGATCACCCCTTGGGTTCCCGCTTTGAGGAGATGGACGCCATTGTTTTCTTCGATGACGTGCTGGTTCCATGGGAGCGGGTATTCCTATATCGGGATGCCGACCTGTGCAACGAGATTAGCTCGGCGACCAACCAGTACACCCACTCCGGCCACCAGGTGGTTACCAAAAACGTCGCCAAGTGCGAGTTTGTCCTGGGGCTGGCCAGCCTTATGGTCCAGACCCTGGGCTCTGGGAGCATACCTCAAGTGCAAACCTTGGTTGCGGAGCTGATCGAGGACCTGGAGATAATGAAGGCTCTGTTGCTGGCTGCTGAGACCGAGGCGGCGCTGGACCGATGGGGTGTAATGTGCCCCTCCCGAATCCCCATCACCGTGGCCCGCAACCAGTTTATCCGGATGTACCCCAGGATGGTGGAGATCATCCAATTGCTCGGTTCCAGCAGCCTGATGGCCCTGCCCGCCGAGGCGGACTTCCACGGTCCGTTAGCCCAGCATATTGAGCAATATATGGACACCGACACCGCCACATCCAGAGAGCGGGTGCAGCTGTTCCACCTGGCCTGGGACCTGGCGTGCAGCGCCTTCGGTTCCCGGCAAGTGCTCTACGAGCGGTATTTTCAGGGGGACTGGATGCGCAACGCCAGTGTGCTTTTCGGGAGTTACGACACGGAGGACTTGATACAGCAGGTTCGGGATTTTCTGGCGCGCTCCTGATGGATGTTTGGAACCCCCGAGTTTAGCAATTTCGTCAAGGATCAGTAATTCGGTATAATGGCCCCAATCGGACCATAAGAGAGGTGTCACATGCCCCTAGACCCGCAAGCCAAGGCGGTGATAGATCAGGGTGCCGCCCTGGGTTTTCCGGCGGCGCATACCGTCTCCCCCCAGCAGGCCCGCGCCAACGCTCAGGCGCGACCCCGGGCCGTCGGGCCGGAGGTAGCCCGGGTGGAGAATCGAACCATTCCCGGCCCAAATTCCCAGCTTCCGGTGCGCATATATACTCCTACTGGCAACGGCCCCTTCCCGGCGTTGGTCTGGTTTCACGGCGGCGGTTGGGTGGTTGGCGACCTGGAGTCGGCCGACGCCACCGCCCGTCATCTGACCCTGGCCGCCGGCTGCGTAGTAGTGTCCGTGGGTTATCGCTTGGCTCCCGAGGCCAAGTTCCCCGGCCCGGCTGAGGACTGTTACGCCGCCACCCAGTGGGTGGCCGAGCACGCTGCCGAAATTGGCGTCGCGGGCAATAACCTGGCCGTGGGCGGCGACAGCGCTGGAGGCAATTTGGCTGCGGCGGTCTGCCTGATGATCAAGGATCGGGGCGGTCCGCCCTTGGGAATGCAGCTGCTGGTCTACCCCGTAACGGATCGCAACTTCCAGACAGACTCTTACGTTGACAATGCGGAAGGCTATAACCTAACCAGAGATACCATGGTCTGGTATTGGGAACAATACTTGGCCAATGATACCGACGGCACCAACGCCTACGCCGCTCCGCAGCAAGCCCAGGATTTGCGGGGACTGCCTCCGGCGGTGGTCATCACTGCGGAATATGACCCCTTGCGGGATGAGGGTGAGGCCTACGCCCATCGTCTGC
>JAKZUA010000085.1:0-9246 GCA_047516825.1 Dehalococcoidia bacterium | reverse complement strand
ATCCTCGGGTCGTCCAACGCCGCGAAGTATTCGGCGATGGGTGCGCCTGTTGCCTGAACCATCATTACCCCTCCCTAGTTTCGTCATGATGATTACTATTTTAAACAAATTTAAGAAAGATAATAAGACGCGATTGCCCTGGGAAAAACCCCTCGATTCCATGTGTACCCCGTTTACGGTTCCCAGAAAACGTTCCCAGGGAGGTTAGTAGGCAATTACCTTAAATGTCGCCCCAGGGTCACCCGGGTGTGACCCGAGTCAGGCGCGTCGGCCAAATATCCAGTCCGGGCACCCGGGACATGGGGTTCATTTCCTGGCTGGATTGCAATTCCACCGCCAGCTGTCCGAAGAGGAAAGTGACGGCAATCATGCCCCGGGGAATCGAATCCTCCAACGCGGCCACGCCTACCAGCCTCCCCCTGGGCGTTGCCACTTCCACCGTATCGCCGGCGCTAATGCTCCCAGCGGCGGCGTCCGCCGGATTCAACTGCACCAGCTCCTCACGGACTATTCGATTGAGGTCCTCCTCCATTTCTATCCGCGTTTCCCGATCCCGCTGCAGCAGCACCCGGCCCGGTACAAACCACAAGGGATACTCATCACCGAGTCCGCCCTCCGGAAGGCGGAACTCAGGAGCTATGGTAGTTGCCTTGCCGGCGGGAAAGCCCTCCGCGTAGAGGATCGGGCAGCCCGGTGCTTCCTGAGACTGGCAGGGCCACTGAATACTCCGCTGCTCGCGGGTCGAGTAAAGCAACTGGGTTGGCTGGGGCGCTGCCATTATCGCGGAACCGCCCGCCAAACCGGTGGTGGAACCGCCAGCGGATGTCCCCACCAAGATGGGGACTGGAGTCGACTGCGGTACCGGCTGAGAAACTGACTGAGAGACCGGGGGGGCTTCGACCTCCAGACGTTGATGAGATACTCCCCGATAATTGGAGACCACCCGCGCCAGCTCATCCATTACCTCCGAGGGAGACATGTGGTCGAACCCGGGTACATTCATTCGGCTGGCCAGCTGGCTCAGAACCCAGCCTTCGGATTTAGCCCGGTCGTTATTTTTGGCGTTATTCCTCGCGTTATTTCTTCGGATGCTGGGCCGCAGTCTCTGAATTCGACGCTCCAGGTTGGTGTAGGTGCCGTCCTTTTCGGCAAAGGTCACTCGCGGCAACACGACGTGGGCTCTCTGAGCGGCCGGACTCAGGAAAGTGTCCTGGACCACCAGAAACTCCAGCCGCTCCAGCGCCGCCAGGCCTGCGGACAACCTACCGTTTTCCAGGTTGGGCACATCCCCGATCAATAACATTGCCTTGAGGCGGCCTTCCAGCGCAGCCTCTAACGCCGGGGCGACACCCAGACCTCGTTCCACCGGCAAAGTACAACCCCAAACGCCTTCCAGCTCTTGACGGGCGGCGTCATCCCGCCAGAAACGACCGCCCGGCAGGCGGATGGGAACACAGCCCAAATCCCAAGCGCCCTGCTCGTTGGCGCCCGGCCGTAGCGGATACAATCCCGTACCCGATTTACCCAGGTTACCCGTTAGCAGAGCCAGGTCGGCCAGGCTATGCACGCAATCTCGCTGCAGTTCTTGGGGGATATTGTCCAGGGCGTAAACTATGGCGGCCTTATCAGCTTCGCAGAACAGCCTGGCCGCCCCGGAGATTTCCTCACCGGAAACTTGGGTAGCCTGGACCACCTGCTCCAAGTCCAGTGACTGCAAGGCGTAGCGCAGGGTATCCGGGTCTTCGCAGAACTCCTCCAGCCACTCGGTCTGCTCCAAACCCTGCTCTACCAACGACTTTAGAAAGCCTCCCAGCAGTAGCAACTCGCTTCCCGGAGCCGGCCTCAGCCAGTAATCGGCGTATCGGGTCAGCTCGACCTCCCGGGGATCGATCACGATCAGGTGGGTTCCCTTTTTTACCGCGCGCTTGATAGGCACCCCAACAACGTTATGCTCTTCGGTAAGGTTGGAGTTGAATACCAGAATACAGCCTGCCTGTTCCAGGTCCCAAATAGGATTGGTAGCGGCGGCGTAACCCAGAGCTCGCTCCAGTCCTATTGCCAGCTCCGGTGTTATATTAGATGACTGGTCGACGTTATTGGTGCCCATCGCCACCCGGGCGAATTTCTGCGCCAGGTAAAGCTCCTCGTTGGTGCTGTCCGGAGCGGCCAACAGGGCGAAGGAATCGCCCCGGTAATCGGCCAGCTTGGCCGCGACCAGATCCAGGGCCTGGTCCCAGTTGGCCTCCTCCAGCCCCTGGGCTCCCCGGATTAACGGCTTGGTCAACCGGGCGGCCTGATTGACGAACTCCAGGCCGAATTTGCCTTTGAAGCAGGCCTGTCCCCGGTTGGCCGGGGAATTTAGCTCCGGCACCACCCGGATCAGCCGTCCCTGAGTGTTGATCTCCAGGTTCAGCTGGCAACCCACCGGGCAGTGAGGGCAGATGGTCCTCTCCACCCTTCTGGGCTTCTCCCACTTGTGCTCCCGCTCCACCAGCGCTCCTACCGGACAAACATCCAGGCAGGCGCCGCAGAACTCGCAGCCCGACTCCAGCAGCGAACTGCCGAAGGAGGTGCCCACCAGCGCCCGTCCGGAACGCTCGGTAAAGCAAATCGCGTCATCGCCGCGCACCTCTTCGCAGACCCGCACGCAGCGCCCGCAGGTGATGCACAGGTTGTAGTCCCGGTCATAAAAGGGGTCGCTAACCTCCAGAGGGATTTGCCGGTATTCATATCCCAGGGGCGACTCCAGCTCCATCCCCAGATATCGGACGGTATCTTTGAACTCGCACCGCTCATTCTTGGGGCAGGTAACACAGCGGTCGTTGACCGAGACGTGCCGCAGACAAATGTCGGTGGGGCCGCAAATATCAACCCGATGACAGGTTAGGCAGCCGTTGGGGTGTTCGGCGATGAGCATCTCCATGACGGAGCGGCGCAGCTCACGAACATCATGCGACTCGCTTTGGACCTTCATGCCGTCTTGAACCGGCAAGGTGCACGAGGCGGGAAAGCCCCGGCCACCCTCGACGGAGACGACGCACATGCGACAGGCGGCGAAGGGCTCCATGCCGGAGTGGTAGCAGAGATAGGGGATATAAATCCCCGCATCTATGGCTGCCTCCAACACCATCTTGCCCGGCTGGGCGGTGATCTCCTGACCGTCTATGGAAATGGTTATCTCTTCAGCCATGTATCCTCTAACCCCTTACGGTGAGCCTGGTAGAAGTGGATTCGGGAACGTTGCGGAGATAAAAGCTCTATACTAATGCCAATGTGAAACACCCAGGATTCAGTGTGACCGACCATGCAGGTCCTGCCTTGGCTTCGGTATGGGAGCTAATCGGTTCCCCGTAAGGTCAACTTGGGCGAGAAACGGGGCGATTGGCACCGGCCGGTAGGGCAACGGCGCTGCAGGATATGCTCTTCGAACTCTCCCCCAAAATATTGCAGCGCCGACGACACCGGGTTGAAGCCCAGCTGCCCGTGGCCGCAGAGGGAGCCTGCCTGCATATTTACACCAATTCGGCGCATTAGCTCCAGGTCTTCCGCGGCGCCTTCCAACCGGCAAATACGTTCCAGCACCTCCAGCAGATGGGTCATACCCATGCGGCAAGGGAAACACTTACCGCAAGACTCGTACTGGCAAAAGGCGATCAGCACCCGAGTCAGGTCCACGATACAGGTATCCTCGTCCGCCGCGATAATGCCGCCGGAACCCAGGATGGCTCCCGCGTTTCTAAAGGTCTCGAAGTCCAGAACCAGGTCCACACTGTCCGCCCCCAGTACGCCGCCCAGCGGGCCGCCGGTTTGCACCAGCTTCAACGCCTTGCCGCCCGGCACGCCACCGGCGATCTGGTACAAAACGTCGCTGAGGGTTACCCCCATAGGGACTTCCACCATGCCGGTGTATCGCAGGGCGCCGGTCAAGCAGAGGATTGCGGTGCCGGTGCTCTGCTCGTAGCCGATGTTGGCGAACCACTCACCGCCTCGGGACACTATCTCCGGAACGTAGGCCAGGGTCTTCACGTTGTTGATGTTGGTGGGTTTGCCGAACACCCCCACTTGGGCCGGGAAGGGAGGGCGAAACCTGGGCATAGCCCGCGAGCCTTCGATCGCTTCCATCAGCGCCGTTTCCTCGCCGGACACGTAAGAATCCCCGGTCAGGGCGACCTCCAGATCGAAGCTGAAGTCGCTGCCCAGAATCTGCTCGCCCAACATCCCCAAATCATAGGCCTGCTGAACGGCGGTCTGGGCCCGTTCAATGGGACCATCGTGCCCGTGGCGGATGAAGATGTACCCGTAGTGGGCGCCGGTGGCGTAGCCGGCCAGGATTATGCCTTCCACCACCGTGTGAGGGTCGCTCTCCAGTATGCCCTTGTCGTTAAAGGCGCCGGGGTCTCCCTCCTCGCAGTTGCAAAGGATGTACTTGACCGGAGCGTTGGAGCCGGCCAGAAAGCTCCACTTGGTCGCGGTGGGAAAGGCGGCGCCCCCCCGGCCGCGTAAACCAGACAGTTTTACCTGCTCCAGGGTATCCTCTGGAGAGCCTTCGGAGAGAGCCTGGCTCAGCGCCCCATATCCGCCATTGGCGACGTATTGGTAAATGTCGCTGGGGTCGATATTTCCCACGTTCCGCAGAGCGACACGATTCTCCTTCGCCCGCATCGGGTGCTGATTCAGGTCGCCGATACCGGCAATCGACGGCTCGCCCAACTGGCCCAAAGCCAGACGGTCCACAGGAACCCCCTGTCCCAGGTGGGATTCAACGATCTCCTCCACCAGCTGGGGGGTCACATTGCCGTAGAAAATCCGGGCCTGGCCGGGCAGCTGAACATCCACCAGCGGCTCGGCGAAACAAAGCCCCAAACAGCCGACCCGGCTAACCTGGGCAGCTATATCCCGGCTCCTGATGGCTGCTTCCATGGTTTCCAGCACCGCATCGCAGCCGGACGCCTGACCGCAGAGGGCGGCTCCTACCCGAATCCAGGGCCGGTCCCCCGTGTTCAAAGCCTGCCAGCGATTCTGGGCTTCCGCCGAAATATCTTGGTAGCTTGGGTAGCTTATGTTAACCTCGCGGCTCGGGCAGAATATTCAAGCTGACGCAACGCGACTCTCAGCCCGGCTATCCCATAATTGGGCAAAGACCATGAAGTGGGTGATGAGAACCAATGGCACTATGAAGGCAGGCACCAGCAACATTGGGAACCGGGTCAACTCAACCAGCGCCGCGGTATCTTCCCCGAAAAATAGTATTCGTTGGGCAACCACGATTACCATGAGTATGTCGGCCAGCCCCAGGGTATTCCAGGTCAACACTAGGCGAACATTGATCTTCGAGCGCAGAGGCAAGAATATCATGGCAACGACAGCAGCTACGCCGACCAAAATATCCCCAATCCCGGCCTTTATCGCAAACTCGGCCGGTAGTCGCCCCGCTGCTTCCATGAATAGAAACATGACACCAATCGGCGCTCTCACCAGGTGAAAGCCGATGGGCCAGCGAGGATTCAACCGCTTAATCCATTGACGTAGCCCATTGGATCGAGCAAAGGCCGCTAGAAAAATGACGGGTGGTATCCAAATCATAGCCGGCAAGAGGGGACGGGGAGGGTCGAAAAGGACGCCTGCCGCTGAAACGATCAGGGCGAATGCCAGCCAAACACCCAATATCCCAGCAGGCCAGCGGAGTTCGGGGTGAGCCGTCAATTGCCGCACTGCGGTTTACTCTTAACTTCCCGTAAACATCATGAACCGCTAGGAGTGCCCGGGCCCGGCCGTCCTCGCAACTGGTCCACCCGATTCCTGGCCGCCTCCGGGGAGACCCGGCCAGCCAGATGGTGATCGATGGACATGACCGGCGCCAGGGCACAGGCGCCCAGGCAGGTGTTGTAGCGCAGAGAAATCTCGCCGTCCGGTGTGTCGCCCTCTTCCTCCAGCCCCACCGCCTCCAGTACAGCCTGGATCACCGGCATGGCCCCCACCAGATGGCAGGAAGGACCCCAACAAACCTCCACGCTGTGGGCGCAGGGAGGTTGAAAGCGGAAGTTGGGGTAGAAGGACGCTACCGCCCAGACATCGTTAACGGTGGATTTGGTAAGGGCCGCCACCTCTTCCACCGCTTCTTTGGGAATATAGCCCAACTCGTCCTCAACGGCCAGTAGCGAGGACAGAGTAGTTACCGTCGGTTGGGGCTGGTTGTGGACGGCCTGGATGATCCGCTGCCTGAGTCCATCCATATCCCGGACTCCCGGTTCCAGACTCCCGTTCTTAGTAGGCTGGGCCCGTATTAGTTCGTGAATTTTGTAACAATCTACAGGCCCATGTTACCACAGGGCCTGAAGGTGCTTCAACACGAGTGGCGGCAATCCAGGCAGGCTTAAAGCACGTCCGGCCGGGTGCAAACAACAGGCTGCGGATTGCCCAAGCAGGCGAGACGGGCACAGTCAGGGCCCGATTCGGTCAGGCGGCTGAATTCTCGACGCCACCTTCTAGGATCTTATTCATGGCCGATTTGAATATCTCGTAGGGATGGGCTCCGGTAAATATCAGATTGCCCACCAGAAAGGTGGGTATCCCCTGTATGCCGTATTTCAATGCTTCCTGGTACTGCCCCATCACGGTATCTGAGTAGTGATGACTGGCCAGCCGGTCCATTAATTCTTCAGAATCCAGGGACACCGCTCTCGCCAGGTTCTTGATCACGGTTAAATCCCCCAGATCCTCCCGATCCTCCCAATAGGCTTTGTACGCCGCATGGTGGAATTCCAGGAATTTCCCCTGCTGCTGGGCATATTCGGTGGCTTCCAAAATATAGTTGGTGTTGGGCGTAACCCGGGGTGGCCGCATTATCAGATTGGATTCACGGGCATTACTGCGCAGGGGCTCGCTAAGCTCATCTTCGGTCTCGCCGGCCCGGGGCTGCCGCATCAGGCCTTCCTTGGGGGTATCTGGCCGCAGCAGATAGGCCCGACCCTCCACGGCAACATCGTACTCTTGACCCAACCTGTCGACTCTCTCCAGGCCGACATAGCACCAGGGTCAAATATAGTCGTACCAGACAACTATCCGAACTGGGCTCGAGCCATTGGCAGAATTCGGTACTGCTTCAGTCATGGGGCGCTCCTTCTACCAGGCCCTAAGGCTATCGGGGACCACCGGACGCAGCTCAAAGGGACTACGCGGCTCTGTGGTGGGTTGAAAGGAGTGTAGCAGTGGCCAGTTGGCCGGTCAACTTGAACTGGCGCGACCGGGGGCAATGGCTTGAAGGGGATATGGGGCGATTTACCCAAACTGGAACTGGTAAAAATAGGCTGGGGGCTGGACCTGAAATTAGGCCAGCACCTGCTTGATTACCTCGCATAGATGCTGGGGCCGGAAGGGTTTGGACAGCATTCCCGCGGCGCCCCGGCGCATCAAGTCATGCACCGATTGGCGATAAGGGTCGCCCGTAGCGATAATCACCTTCATCTGGGCATTGATTTCCTTGAGGCGATCGAAGGTTTCCATCCCGTCGATGCCCGGCAGGGTCATGTCCAGGATCACCGCATCTATGTGGGCACCCGGCTGGCTGCAAATGTTCAGGGCTTCCTCACCGTCGGCGGCGGCCACCACCTCGTAGCCTTCCTGCACCAGGAAGTTTTTTAGTATATCCCGGAGCATGGCTTCATCATCCACCACCAGCAGTCTCTTGGGCCGCACTGCCACCGCAACATCGCCTTCCGCTGAAGGGGAGCCGACCTCCACCGGCAGGCAAACCTCGACGCTGGGCCCCTGTTCCGGCTGGCTTTCCACTTTTATAAATCCCCGCAGGTTACTTACCGTTTCGTAAACCCCGGTCAAACCCAACCCTCGAGCCTTTCCCGGCTTGGTTGTGAAAAACGGGTAAAGCATATGGGCTTTGGTTTTTTCATCCATGCCCAGGCCGGTATCCCCCACCCGAAGCCGGATAAACGCCGGCTGGTAATTTCCCTCTAACTTTCCCGAAGCCTCCTGGCGGGCAGGCTCCAGGCTGGTGCGCCAGGAGAGGGTCCCGCCCTGGGGCATCGCCTCGACGGCGTTTTGCCAAAGAGCACGACAGAGTTGGGCCAATCCGTCGGGATCGCCCACCAAACCAGGTAACTGGTCATCGAGCTCTACCACCAGGTCGATTTCCGCAGGCTGGTCCAGCCGGCCAGCCGCTATAGCCTCTTGAACCAGCTGGTTGAGATCCAGCGGAACCGGCTTAACGGGGAGGTCGCTGGAGAAATTGGAAAGCCAACCGGTGAGTTTCAGCGCTTCCTCGCCGGACAGCTCTATCTGCTTTGCCAATCCTCTGTTTTGTTCGTCCTCTTGCAACCGCTTCTGCAGGATTGAGGCGAAGCCCTGCATCACGGCGATATGGTTGTTGAAATCGTGGGCCATTTTGCCGGCGAACCCTTTGGCCACGACGATGCAGCGCCGGAGTTCTGCGTCTTCCTGACTGTTCTGCCCCCAGCCTGAGGAAACCACATTAGGCGCGGGCAGGCGATTAAAGGGGCGATTGAAGACGTAAAGAGCGACCAGGCCCCCAATCTCGTCCAACAGGGGCAGCAGCCTGGCCGAAACCCGAATCGGCGGGGATGAGGACTTATCCAGCGCCAGGCCATCCAAATTATATTCCAGGACAGGCAGTTCGACGGCCTCTCCCCGGAAAGCCCTCTCCAGCGCTTCACCCTGAGGGTCGCCGGGAACGGTGCAGTGCTCCCAAAGGTTCAGTCGGCCCACCAGCGCCGAACCATCCTCCACGCCGAACAGGTTCTTGGTCCCGGGGTTGAGCCAACCGCAAAGCCCCGAGGCGTCCACAACCATAACGCTGGCCATGGAGTCGCGGGCGGCCTGCTGCTCTACCACGGTCAGCACGGAGAGGCTACTGATGGAAGCGGCGGACTCAAGCGTATCCGGCCCAGCCAGCGAGCTGGGCCTATTGGTATCGGCTCTGATGGTTGGAAGCTCCATAGTCGTTTCCGGGCACCTAAACCGCCAGCATTCGTACCGTCCGGTTGTCGGGGCCTGGCCCTTAGGCGCCAGGCATATACTTAACATATGGCGGGACGGTATGCGTATATTGTGGGTCCGGTGTGGGTTTGCGGGTAAGCCCACATTTCCCATATGGCTAAAAAGCTTTCTCAGTAATTCGTCGATGGTCTTTCAACCATTGTCTAATTATGGGCCCTTTTTGCGTGTTCCCAGCTATAATAACTCTATGATATGTCACTTTGCAGTAAGATGCCG
>JAKZUA010000084.1:0-10873 GCA_047516825.1 Dehalococcoidia bacterium | reverse complement strand
CGGGTCGCCCATCGTTACCGCCCAATTCATATTGGTCGCTGCCAGCTGGGCCGCCCTTAGTCTCAGACCTGGCCCAGTCCACTGGTTAACCTCCGCCTCATCTCGTCACAGCAGGGCTTTTCAGCCGGGTTTCTAGGATCTGAGCCGTTGCTTCGAATTCAATTTCGGCTCTTGTTTCTGACGCAATGTAGGGCTGCGGATTGCCAAACTCCCACTTGACCTGCTCGCGGCCGTCCATGCATGAGAAGTCAGCATCGTCATCGTTAATAGCGGGACCTTTTTGAAGGTAGTCGTCTTCCGGATCGTCATTCATGTCGTCCAGGGTCAGTGGGTCGTTGGAAGCATTGTCAAAGATGCCCTCCACTCTTGTGACCTGGAACTCGTTATCGTATTTAAAGCGGATCGGCAGGCAATCCCCTAATCGTTCCAGGTGCAGTTTGGAATCGCCGTAGTTTTCAATGAATATGGTGTAAGTGAAGCGGACATCACTGGGGCAACCAAACTCCCCAAGCATGCACGGGGGCACGACGTGGGGGATGACGATTTTGTCGATGGCCATGCCAGGTCCGTCCACAGGGACGGTGGTGGGAGGTGGAACCATATCGGGAGGCAAAGCTAACAGGGTAATATTGATATCCGTCGGCAGATTGTTGAAAATGCCGGTATAGTATTTGCCAGGTGGCCCAGGCGCCGTTGGAGGGCTATCCTCAATAATCCAGATGCCATTTTCCACACCGGCGGCGGCGTACCGCTCCAGGAAGCGCTGCTGGGCCAGGTTGGTGCTTCGCAAGCCGGTGGTGGCCAGGTAGATAACCGGGACTACCAGCAGGCCTACCGCGGCCACTACCATGAGCGCCAGAATGAAGGCGCTGCCCTTTTCGGATTTTACTTTTACTGAGATCATATGGTGGGCCTCATCTGCACCTTGAATGTTTTTACATCATCCACGCCGAACCGGTTCCGCTGAGGGAGGCTTCCCTCCCGGAAAACCGCCGGCGCGGATTCGATTTTGATGGTGACTCCAGGCACCGCAGGTGACGGAGCGGTAAACTTAATTGATAAAATGTTCCTAGCTATTACATTGCTGTCGGCGCTGATGAGGGTGCCGTCCTTATCATCCTGGAAGACACTAAGGTTCCGTACCAAGCATGGACTGACCGGAATACACTTGGGCAGGAGGGGCGGACCGGTCTGCTCCAAACAGTAGGTAACCTCGTGGTACAAATCGCGGTCCGCGTATAGGTCTGTCCAGGTAAATTTGGCCTGTTGGGCTACCCCGCAATCCACCTTGTCCAAATCTATATAATCGGTGGCCATCACAATATCCTGGCTCATCCAACCGGCAGCATTTCTGGTGTCGGCCTGGGCTTCAAATCCGGCCCGGCTTCTCTCGGTGAAGGTGAGGATCTGGAACAAGGCAAGGGCCAGCAATGGCGCAACAATAGCCAGAATGCCGATGCTGATCAGCATCTCGACCAATGTGAAGCCCCTTTGTTGCAGTTTTATCACGGTTGCTCCACCGGACGGTCCACCTTTAAATCCTCTATATCCAGAATGCTATTGCCCCCGCGGGAGACGCTTACCTGAATTAATTGAGCGTCGCAACTTGGCCCCGAACACGTGTCCCAATTGCTCGGAGGTTCGGTAGTGTCTGGCAACACCCCCTGGGCAATCGTCGTGGTAGTGTAATCGTTATACCCAATTTCAGGGCAGCTGTCCGTCGCGCCGGAGTAGGAAGCGATGTCCTGGTAATCGGCTCCTTTAATACACTCCAGCTGTTGCTGGGCCAGGTTCATGGCCTGGTTCCGCGACACAGTTACGGTAAGCCCCAATGCGCCGGTGGAAAGGGCGGCTACGCCGGCGACCAGGACCATTGCCATTATGGCGATGGTAACTATCTGCTCGACCAGGGTGAACCCTTGTTGTCCCATGACGCGACTCCAGATATGGCTAAGATGGCTCATTCGATGGCTCCGGGGTCAGGTCGACGCTGCGACGGTTTCGTAAAGCTCCAGGATGGGCAGGATTACCGCCAGGGCGATGAAACCGACGATTACTCCCAGAGTCACGGTCAAAGCCGGCTCAATCATGGCAGTCAGCGTATTGAGCTGATTTTCCACCTCTTCCTCGTAATAAGCCGCCATGTTGGCCAAGTTGGTCTCCAGGGAACCGCTCTCCTCGCCTACCATCACCATCTGCACGTACAATGGCGGCATGAAGGGCAGAGCCTCCACCGCCCTTCCCAGAGCTGCTCCCTGCATAACCTTCTCTCGCACGTCCGCAACCGCCTCGCGGAAGATGTGGTTGGAAACGGTATCGCCGGCCATTTGCAGGGATTCAGGCAGCGCCGAGCCGGACTTCAGCAGCAGGCTCAAGGTGCGGCTGAAACGGGCCAGGTTAAGCTGAATTACGACCTTCTTGATTCCTGGTGAATTGATCAGGAGCCTGGAAAGCTCTCGACGGCCGGAGTGGGTGCGGGTTCCCAGCATTGCCAGGATTCCCAAGGCGACGGCTCCCGCCAGGATGACCAGCCTCCATGAGCTGACGAAATTGCTAATGCCCACCACTATGCGGCTGATCAGGGGCAATTCGGTGCCAAAGCTGGTCAACAATTCGGTCATAGTCGGCAGAACCACCGTGACCAGAATGGCGATGACGATTAACCCCACTACACCGACTATGGCCGGGTAGGTGAGAGCCTTCTTGACCTGCTGTTTCAGGGTTATCTCTTTTTTGAGGTGGATGGCAGCCTCTTCGAAGGCGTACTCCAGGTTACCCGAATGCTCGCCCGCCTCTATCAGACGGACGTACATCTCCGGCACTATTTTGGGATACTTGGCCAGGCTGTCTCCCAAGGATTCACCAGACCGCAGGTCGGTTGCCAGCCCGGAGAGGAGAGCTTGGAATACGGAGCTTTTGGCTTCAGTTTTCAGCAGCTGGATCCCGTTCAATAGGGGTACGCCGCTTCTCATCAGGGCGGAGAGCTGCTGGAAGAACAGGCCCAACTCTTTGGGGCTAACTCGGGTGCTCTTGAGAGAGAAGCCATCGAAGAAATTGGTGGCGGAAGCCTTCTTTATGGAGATAACCTGGTAGCCGGCTTCGCCCAGCCAGGCGTCCACCGACTGCTCTTCGGTTGCCTTAACCTTGCCCCGTACCACCGTGTTATCGGCGGTCAGGGCCATGTACCTAAATTCCATATCTAAACGCCACCTTAACCCACAGAGTAGAGATTACGAATGACTTCGTCGGGGGTAGTAATGCCCTGGGAAGCCTTGAGCAGACCGTCGTGGAGTAGACTGAGGGTACCCTCTTCAACGGCCTGGACCTTGAGGGCCCCGGGGCCGGCGGCGGCGATCAAGATGCGGCGCAGGTTTTCCGACATGGTCATAACTTCGAACAACCCCACTCGGGAGCGGTAGCCGGTGTTGCTGCAGAAGTTGCAGCCCCGGCCATAGGCAAACTCCGTCTGGCGGAAGTGCATCTCCTGTTCGAAGACCGTCTGTTCTTCCTCTGAGGCCTCCCGTATCTCGGTGCAGTTGGGGCACACCCGACGTACCATGCGCTGGGCTACGACTCCAACCAGGGAGGAAGCTATCAGGAAGGGGTCAACATCCAGATTTAGCAGACGATAGATGGACCCTTCGGTGTCGTTGGCGTGGATGGAAGAGAGCACCATGTGGCCGGTCAAGGCCGCTTGGGCGGCGGCCTCGGCGGTGTCGTTATCACGAATCTCTCCCACCAGTATCACGTCCGGGTCGTGGCGCATAAATGCGCGCAGACCGCTGGCGAAGGTGAGTCCGGATTTAATATTGACCTGAATCTGATTGATGTCCTTGAACCGATACTCCACCGGATCTTCAATGGTTAAGATGTTCTTTCCGGCTCGGTCCATCATGTTTAGCGAGGCATAGAGGGTGGTGGTTTTGCCGGCGCCGGTGGGTCCGCAGACCAGCACGACGCCGTGGGGTACCCGCAACATCTCCTGATAGCGGCCCAAGGGGTCTGGCAAGAAACCCAGCTCGGCTAGGTCCAGCAGCGAGTTGTCCTTGTCCAGGAGTCGCATTACCATTTTTTCCCCGTAGGCCGTTTCAATGGTGGCGACTCGAACATCAACCCCGTCTTCTTTTCCCTCGATGGCGGCAGTGAACTGACCGTCTTGAGGCAGGCGACGCTCGGCGATGTTCATGTCGGCCAAAATCTTCACCCGCGATATCAGAGACGCGTGCATGGAATGGGGCAAAGAGGCCGCGTCTTGCAGCACGCCGTCGACGCGATAACGGATTCTGGTTCTGGTGGGTTGGGGCTCGATGTGAATATCCGAGGCCCGATCCCGAATCGCCTGGGTCAGGAGCAGGTCTAGAGTTCGGACTACCGGAGTTCGAAGCAGGGTTTCGCTGGCGGTGGAGGCACCGGTGGGAGCGTCCTGCTTGGTCTCCTCGGTTTCCCTGTACTCCGTAATCTGCTTGGATAATTCCGAGGTAGCCTTGTAATAAAGGTCGATGGCTTGTTTAAGCTGCTCCGGGTCGGCTACAGCCAGTTGCAGCCTCACGCCGGAATGAACCTGAATATCGCGAGTGGCTTGAATGTTCTGGGGGTCCGCCATTGCCATCAGCAGGGTTTTACCCCGGAATTCAATGGGCAATGCCAGGTATCGGCGGGCTACCGTTCCGGGAACGTATTTCAAGACAGATTGGTCGACATTCTGCTCAACCAGCCGCACGACGGGCAGGTTGAGGACTATGCCTTTAGTGGTAAGGAGGTCATCCGCGCTGACCAGCCCGGTGGACATCAGAACCTCGGAAATAGAACAATTCTGTTCCTCGGCGGCTTCCACCGCTTTTATCAGCTGTTCATTGGAGAGAAGTCCCCGACGGACCAGTTCTTGTCCTAGCATATTGGGAGCGGCTACTTGGAGTGACATGCCGCGTTTCCTCCCTTCGTATTAGACACGAGGCAAGCAATTCCAGGGCTACCGTCGCCGCGACGGCTTTCCCCAACGCCTATTCTGCCGGCTGTCGTTCCTATTTTGAGTCGGCCGACTGCGCCACGATTAGTTGCCTTCCCCATTCAATTCCCCTTCTGAGCATTCCCGTTGGAAAGGTTCCTTCTTTGACTACCTCCCAAAGTCTAGGGGGCGCCAGTAATTGCCGAGGGTCGAGTTGGTCACGGTTGGGGAGATATTGCGTTACAAATGAACACAGTATTTTCACTGGAAATATACTTTCCCCATGGTCGATTTCGCCGCAGACCCAATATGGACCAGGGCAACTTAGGGACTAAACCAAGTAGCGCTGTTACTTCGGAGTAGCCGAAAACCGGCGCCTTGAGATGGCTGGACCGGGGGTCTCCTTCCCCGGCGCCGCCGGTTAATTTGGTAAACAATTGGTTACTTTCCGGGTTATTTCGCCGCTTCCCCATCCCCCGGCTGCCCGGCACAAGCTCTGGAGAGTCTGGTGAAGGCTGCTATTTATGAAAGAGGCGTCCGGCAAAGGGGGTTTTTGGCGATGTTTTCCAGCTTCAAACTTGCCCGGAAGAGCTATTACAACCTGAGGAGAAGGCGGGGGGAAATGGGTTGACGGCAACCGTCGCGGTTTAATGGCTGCTTAGTATTCCGGGGCCTAGATTGAGGTGCACAACTCTTGATGCGGAAGGTGTTTCCCCGGCAGGCCGTGGTGGGGGGTTGGGAAGAGGTTGTAAGGGCGCTGGGCTAGGCTCAACAGGTATCGGGGCAGCTAAGAAGGGTTGGGGATTAGAGAAGGGCGGCCCGGAACTCAATGAATCAGTTTATATCGGCTACATCCTTGATGGCCGCGCACATTCGCTTCACCCGCTCTGGGTCAATTGGGCTGGTGATGACGCCGTTCCGCTTCAGCCAGGTGCCGATGATCGCCCCGTTGCACCGGGCCAGCAGCGCTTGGGCATTATCGGGATTAACTCCGCTGCCAACCAGAAGCAGCCCATCCGGTAGTGCCCTTCGCACCGTTTCCACGTCTTCCGCCACCGCCGGCATGCCGGTTGCTGGACCACTGATTATCAGGCCGTCGGCCAGACCCCGACTGATGGTTTCTCTGGCCATCAGGCCCAGGTCGGAGGGGCCCAGAGGCATGGCGTGCTTGACCATCACATCCGCCAGGATATGGACCTCATCCCCCAGCAGCCGCCGCTGCCGCAGAGTGGCGAAGGCCTCTCCCTCAACCAGCCCTTCATCGGCGGCCATCACCCCGTAATGAACATTGACTCGGATAAACTGGGCCTGGGTTGCAGCGGCCACTGCCAGGGCGGAGCGGGCGTCATTCCGCAGCATGTTGATTCCCAGGGGAATGGTCGTCACCTGACGGACCCGATTCACCGCCAGGGTCACACCGGCCACGGTTTCCGGATCCACCCGGCCGATGCGGAAGGGGGCATCGCCGAAATTCTCGACGATAATGCCATCAGCCCCTCCCTTTTGCAAGGCAAGGGCTTCCTGCTCAGCCCGGTCCAGTACCTGGTCCATGTTGCCGGCCCAACGGGGTGAGCCGGGCAGAGCGGGCAGATGCACGACACCAATGAAGGCCCTACCCTCACCAAACAACGCGCCAAAGATTCGGCTTGTCATGCCCGTCCTTCTGTCCCGAAGTCTTATTTAGACCCGTAGTCTTATTTAGATGGGAAGCGGGCTGCCAGGATATCTATGATCAGCTGGGCGCCCAGTTGGCTGGTCAATTCCGAAAGGTCGTAGGGCGGGGCGACCTCCACCAAGTCGAATCCGACCAGGTTGGATTTTCGGACCAACTCGAAAAGGCATTCCCGAGCTTCCTCGTAATAAAGCCCTCCCACCTCCGGCGTCCCAGTCCCCGGAGCCTGGCTGGGGTCCATCACGTCAATGTCGAAGGTGATGCACAGGTTCTCCCCTTTAGGGATCAGGTCGACCACGCCGGCAGGACCCAGCTCTCGAAATCTATTGAGACTGACGATCAGGCTGCCGTCCTGCTGAGATTGCTCGTAGGGCCGGCGGCGGGCCGTGCGAATACCGATGGAGGTTATGTGGTTGACGAAGGGTAATTCCCGACAGCGCCGGATGGGGCTGCCGTGGGTGTGGAGGACTCCCTGATAGTCGTGGCTGTAGTCCAGGTGGGCGTCAAAATGAACTAGGTTCAGCGGAGCGAACTTGCTCAGCCCTCGGACCACCGGGAATGTGATGGCGTGGTCGCCCCCGACCACTACCGGAAAGGAGCCCTGAGAGACCACCTTCTCAACCGATTGAGTCAGCTTTTCAAAGTTCTTGAGGACGTCCGAAGGGAGAGTGGTAATGTTTCCGCAGTCGGCCATCGTCACGGACCGCAGCAGCTCATCTTCCAGGTCCACGTCGTAAAAACCTTCTGCATCCCGCTGCTGCCCGTAGGGGTCTGAGTAGGCGTAGGCCCGGGGGGCATCTCGGATCGCGTCGGGGCCGAATCGAGCGCCGGGACGGCCGAAGGTCCCCTGGTCGAAGGGCATACCGATGAAGGCCACGTCGGCATCCAGCTCGTCCAGGTTGGTGCATAGGGGTGCTTTGAAAAAGCTACGAGGATGAGCCCTGAGGTTGGGCCAGGCCGGATCTGAGGGGGTCGTGTACTGCTGGATTCCCGGTGGTTCAGTCATTCCATGCTCAACAAGACAGGGATATTCGGTTCGATTTAGGAATAGCCTTCCGCGTCTTGAGAATAGCACAGCGAGGTTAATACTGGCAGGTTGCTGATTACCAATTGAGGATAATTCTTCGAATGCCGAGGTAGGTTGAAAAGCGCAGGCTATTCTCGTACTGTGCTTGCATCTTTATCAACGGGAGGCAGTGGGATGGCCGACTTAGATCAATACGCCAACAAATACCAGCATGTCCGTATGGAACGCCGGAATGGAATCCTCCAGATAACTCTCCACAGCAATGGCGGTTCTCTCCAGTGGGGGGCGGGTCCCCATCGGGAATTGCCCCAGGTGTTTCGGGATATCGGTAGCGACCCGGAAAATAAGGTCATCATAATGACCGGGGTTGGCGACGAGTTCACCGGACCCCAGGGCACTCCCGAAACTCGACCCAAAAGAACGCCTGCTGCTTGGGACGGGACTTATTGGGAAGGCAAGCAATTGCAGATGAATTTGCTGGATATCGAGGTGCCGATGATCAGCGCCATCAACGGTCCGGCTTTGCGCCATTCCGAGTTGCCGTTGCTATGTGATATCGTCCTGGCGGCTGAGGAAGTCACCTTTCAGGATTCCGGACACTTCGTCAACGGGCTGATTCCAGGCGATGGTATGCATATAATCTATCCGCTGCTGATGGGCATGAACCGAGGCCGTTATTTTCTGCTTACGGGACAGACCCTGTCCGCGCAGCAGGCCCTTGAGCTGGGTTTGGTGAATGAGGTTTTGCAGCGGTCCGAGTTGTTGCCACGGGCATGGGAGTTGGCGGAGCAGGTAGCGCTACAGCCTCCTTTGGTGCTGCGATATACTCGAGTTCTCCTAACGCAGCACCTAAAACGGTTGATGCAGGATTTGTTGGGATATGGCCTGGCGCTGGAAGGCCTGGGTTCGGCTCAAGACCAATTGGAGCAGGGCTAAGCCGTCCTAAGCGCGGATCAACCCAGCCTATTGGCGGCGCCGTCCTACAGCGCCTGCCAGTACCGGCGTCCTTCCAGCCGAACCAGCTTGCCGAAGCCGGGAGCGGGCATGTGTACCGCGGCGACCAGCGTTCCTTCCTGCTCCAACCGCTCCATCAGCAACCGGCGGGTGATTCGAGTCTGTTCCGGGTCCATGTCGGCTCGGGACACCCAGTCGGTCTCGTGGGCCTGCACCGGGTTGTGCAGCACGTCGCCCAGGATTAGCGCCTTTTCCCCCTGGGAAGTAATGACGATGCTCATGTGGCCGGGAGTGTGACCCGGCGTTGGCAAGGTGGTCAGCTGGCCGGTCAAGGCCTGTTCCCCTTCCATCAACTCCAGGAGACCCAGTTCATCCAGGGGCCAGACGCACTCGGGCGCGTTGGGGAATCGATCGCTGACTTCGGGTTGGTGACATACCTCCCAATCCGTCTTGCTGATCCAGTACTTGGCCCTGGGAAAGGTGGGTTTGTGTCCACCGCCCGCTGAAATGAGGTTCCAGCCCACGTGGTCCCGATGGGCATGGGTCATCACCACCATGTCTATATCTTCGGGTTTCACCCCGTGGGCTTCCATATCTCGCATCAGCTCGCCCCAGGGGGTCCCCGGCGAGTCTGCGGGTTTGGGACCCAGTCCGGTGTCCACCAGGATAGTCTTGCCCTCGGAGCGGACCAGAAAGCAGGCCAGGTTGAACCCAACTTGACCAGCGGGAGTCAGTAGATTTTCATACGGCTGCCAGCTTTCCTCCGGAATGTCTGGGAAGAAGTTGCACAGGTCGAATGCCAGCGAACCGTCGGAAAGGGAGGTAATTTCCACATCGCCAACTGTAATTCGATTCCCAGCCATGGTCTGCTCCTTGCTCGGTATTGATATTCAAACGAGGCCTGGTCGAGGTCTAATCGACCCTCGAAGAGATTTTTAAACTTGTGAGGTCCAAATCCCCCTCAGTCCCCTTTTGCAAAAGGGGGATATAGGGGGTTTTCTATATGGTCATCGGCAGGCTTGCCGGACCGCCCGGGAGATGGACTCCAGGCGGGGATTGTTGGTCTTGTTAGCGCGGAAACCATTGGTGATGAAGGCCAGGGCCAGCCCCGACTCCGGGTCGGCCCAGCCGATGGACGTGCCAGCACCACCGTGCCCGAAGGTGCGGGACCCTTGGTCCTCGGAGGCTCCCATTCGCTGGTCGGCCAGTACCAGGCCCAGGGATCGCCGCATATGCTGGCCCAAGGAGTGGTCCAGCCCCTCCACCTGCAGGCAGGTTACCTCCGCCAAGGTTTGGCGCGCCAGGATCGCGCTTCCATCCAGAGTTCCGCCGCCGCCCATCATGGCGTAGAAGCGGGCCAGGTCGCGGGCCGTGGCGATGCCCCCACCGGCGGGCTGCACCGCTTGATGCACCTCGGGGCGGTTGTAGGGAGGGACCATTCCCGGACGGTCGCAGTCCTCCATGGCGTACAGCGTGGCCACCCGCTCCTCGTGCTCCTCGGGCAAGCCTACGTAGGTGTCGGTCATGCCCAAAGGACCGGTTATCTCCTCGCGGAGGAATCGGTTGAAAGTCCGGCCGTCAATGCGGCGGACCAGCTCGCCGATCACCCAGCCGTAGTTGCGGGGATGATAGGCCATCACCTGGCCGGGGGAGTACTCCGGAGTAATATTCTCCATGGCCTCCACCACCGCGTCCCAATCCCGCCACTTCCGCCAGTCTAGCTCGCTGGGGGTTTCAGGAAAGCCTCCCTGGTGGCTGAGCACGTGGCGGATAGTAATCCCGTCCTTGCCGTTTTTGGCGAAGCCCGGCCAATGCTTGGCCACCGGGTCGTCCCAGGCGAGCTGTTCGCGCTGCCACAGGATGTGCAGGCAGGCCGCGGTCATCGCCTTGGTGGAGGAGAAGAGGACAAACATGGTATCAGGCAGGACCGGCTGCCCCGACTCCTGGCTCGCCACTCCGCCCTGTAGGTCCAGCACCAGCTGGCCGTGGCGATAAACGGCCAGGCCGGCGCCGGGATGGAGCCCTTGATCTATTTGTTGCTGGAAGATCGTCCTAACCCTTTCCAGAGACTGGGCATCCATTTGCACGCTGTTGGCGGCTACTTCCATGGGTTAGCTCCTCCTGGGCCATCTGAGGAAACTGTTCAGAGTTGAGGGGAAGTGAGCAACCGGCGGCATTCCAGGAGGGGATTGAGACCTCTGGCCCGCCAGGTGCCAAAGAGGGATGCCAAGGTCATCTTGCTGTCGGTGCCCTGCCCTGAGCGGGTGCCGCCGCT
>JAKZUA010000083.1:0-4172 GCA_047516825.1 Dehalococcoidia bacterium | reverse complement strand
GCGAAACCTGGTCATCAGCTTGGTACGCCGGGCTGGGCATTCCAACGTAGCCGCTGCCCTACGCCGCCACAATGCCCATCTCAGCGAAGCTTTCGACATGATGGGCTTTTCCTACCAGGCAGGAGAATGAAAAGGCCCTGTCCACCTCATAAACCTTATTCCTCTGCCGGTAACTACCATGCTATAATGCTTGAAAGCTTAGCCGGAGGTAGTGCAGATGTATGACTTGGTGTTAAAAAATGGAACCGTAATAGATCCTTCCCGTAGTCTCCACGAAAAGCTTGATGTGGGTATCACGGGGAACCGAATCACCGGACTGGCCGCTTCTATCGGGGCGTCTGAGGCAACTCGCGTTATCGACGTTTCTGGGAAATTGGTCACGCCGGGACTAGTTGATAACCATGTCCATGTCTACCCTTCAAAACCCGATAACAAGCATCCGGACTTTGCCGGGGTTTTCGGAGGAGTGACTACCTCTGCGGACGCTGGCGGCGCCGGACCAAACAACTTTCAGGATTTCTGTAACTCGGTTCTGAACCAATCCCAGACCAGGCTCTACTGCCTGCTCAGCATATTCCGGGACAAGAGCCCCGAAGCAATGAAAAAGCGGTCTCCAGATTCGGCTGACGGCTGGGATATGGACATCAACGGAGTAGTCGAGCTGGCTAGAGAGCATCCCGACATAGTGAAGGGTATTAAGGTCCAATTGTCATTCAAAGAATCCCATGCTATAGGGATAAAACACATCGAGGCGGCTAAAGTCGCCAGCCGGGAGGCCAATATCCCGGTACTGATGCATTTATCCGACACGGCTGGAAGGGAAATGGGCATTACGTCGCCGCAGATGGTGGGACAGGCGGTGTCCTTGATGGACCCGGGGGATTCAATAACCCACGTTTTCACTCCTAATTCCGGCTCCGCCCTGGACCAGGATGGCAAGGTGCTGCCGGAGGTGCTGGATGCCCAGAGAAGGGGTGTCTTCATAGATACCGCCAATGACGGCAACAACTTTGGCTGGGCCGAAGCGGAGCTAGTGATGTCCCAGGGAGTGGTTCCCGATATAATCTCCAGCGACAACCAGATAACCTACAAGCCTACTTTGTTGCGAAGTTTGCTTGAATACAGCGCCTACTATCTGCACCTGGGCTTCTCAGTGGATGATGTGGTTCGCATGATGACGATCACACCAGCCCGGTTCCTGCGCATTGAAGACCGGGCTGGCAGTCTGGCTTTGGGCCGGGACGCCGATATTGCGGTAATGGAACTCTTGGATGGCCGATGGCAGTTGGAGGACTCTAGCGGGGTCTGTAAGGTTGGCTCGCAGTCCCTGGTACCGGTACTTACCATAAAAAGCGGCCGGGTCATAGAATCTGGCGAGGGACTTTATCCTTGGGGGTGGGCGCCGCCTACAGCCGCCGCTGTCCCGGTATAACCCGACTTCAATTGGGACTAATGTGCTCGGCCAGGAAGGCTGGCCCAGCACATTAGTCCCGACGTGTTTTAAAATCTTGGTGGCAGTTTGGAGAGGATCTCCAGCAGAATTCAGGTTCACCTGGTAATTTCAACTAACCGGAGGTCACTATCATGGCGGAACGTAATCCTTATATTCACGCGCATGCGACTGTTGGCAGCAAGAGAGCTAGTGTAATCCAGCATGCGAACGTCGAGACCAGCGATGGGGCAAGAAGCCAGCAATGGTACAAAAAGGTTTTTGAGGCGGAATGGACGGAGGAAGGTCCCCGGTTCTTGAAGTTGGGCAGCTCGGAGTTGCACCTTCATGAAGAAGCAAACCCGCAACCCCATCGCACTAATCACTTCGCCGTGGAAGTAGAAGATTGGGATAGTTGGCACGCTAACCTTTCACAGGTGGGTGTATCCTTTGAGCCAGGCCGGGAACCTAAAATGGGGTCAGGCGGCAAATATGGCGGCTTTCTCAAGGACCCGGACGGAAACGTCATTGAGGTGATGTACCACGCCGAGTGGCACAAGGTCTTGACTTAAGCGGGCTACCCTCTGCTTAGATAATACCAAGGTCAGTTAATCTCGCCTCAGAGATTCGGTTGTGGTTATCAAGCTAACAAGCCACGGGTAAAGATTCCCGTGGCTTGTTCATTTATGCGGGTTCGGCGCTTTAATAGCGATCAACCACCGGGGAGATCAGGGTGCGGTCCTCTTCCGGTAGCCACGGGCGGATATAACCGGAGCTCGGCTTCGATGGGAGGGGAGAGTAACCAAAACCAAAAGAACCCAGAAGCACGAAGGTCAGGGCATCCCAAGTCGAAGGCAACTCTGGCTTCAGAGCCGGTGCAGCTTGCCAATAGTGAGCCCCATACTGAACATAACGTACGCCGGCTAGAATTAAAAAAGGGAGTCCTCAGCATTCCGAAGGCTCCCGTTGTTTCGGCGTAGCGAAGCGAGGATGCCCCAACTCTATCCCGCCAGTCTGGTGATAAGCACCCACATCGGCGCTGCCCCTACGGCGTATGTCTCTAGCTGGGTCAGCTTGCCTGATCGCTGATCAATACGGAAACCAAGTAGGTTGCCGGTCTCGAGGCCGGCGGCGTATAGAAAATGTCCGGTGGGATCCAGGCTAAAGGCTCGCGGGACAGGATCGACCTCGGTCCAGCCCGTGGGGGTCAGCGCGCCTGTTGTCTCGTCGACGGCAAAGGACGCGATGCTATTATCGCCCCGATTTGAGGTGTAGAGATACCTGCCGGAAGAATGAATTTGGATTTGTGAGCAAGCGCTGCGCCCTGTAAATTCCTTAGGCAACGTCGTCACGGTCTGACCGGCCGCAAGCGTACCGGTCGAGCCGTCGAGAGCATACACCGTCACGCTGGACGCCTGCTCGTTGCAGACATACACCAGGTCCTTGGTGGGATGGAAGCAGTAGTGGCGGGGTCCGTCTGGCGCCTGGGGGCTAATTCTAGGAGGGTCGTTCGGCGCAAGCCGACCAGTGGCCGCATCGAACTTGAATTGGAAAATGGCATTTACCGCCTCCTGTCTTTCCGGCGGCAGATTCGCCAGACCACCCGATCCAGCGGCGATATGGGGCAGGAAAGCGTATTGGTTCGACGGGTCTGTCTGAAAACAGTGGGCACCGGAATTGGTTGCCAGCCACTCAATCGCCGCGCTGCCGACCGCCCCGGTTTCGCTAATGGGATGAACCGCACAATGGCCGGCCTGGTAGTAAGCGGAGAGTAAGTACCGACCGGTCCGGTCGCTGGACAGATAGCACGGCTCGCCCTCCAATTCCACGTTGCCGGACAGGTTTAGCTCTCCGGTCGCCTGATCGATACCAAAGCTGGCCAGACGAAAATCGCGTCGCAGTCCAGCGTAAAGCGCTGTGCGCGTCGGATTGATCGCCAGGGGCGCCGGTCCGCCAGCAACCTCGACCGCACCCTGGGGCTCCAGGCTGCCATTCTCCGGGTTCATTAAGAATCTAACGATTCGGTCGTCGCCCTGAAGGGACACGTAAATGTGGATCGCCATAAAAGCGTACCCCCTTTGGCGGAATTGGCTTCCTCGAGCACCGGCTGCGCAGGCCCCGCTGGAGACCCCATTCCCTATGGAAAACTTGGGCCATCTGGCCGGCAAAGCTCCCAGCTTCTGGTACTGCCCGACGGCCACTTCACCTTAACAACTTCTGGCGGAAGCGACAAGAGTAAATATTATCGCTGACTTCCCATGTATCGCCAATGTTTCTGCCCTCACCCAGCCAAAAAGGTGATCAATGAACAAAAGAGGTGGGAACAAAGGATGTGGCAGGAGGAGGACCGGGAACCTCTAAAGGCCGAGTGGTTGGATTCTGTCGAAGAGAAGTTGGAGCGGGGACGGCAACTTTGGCGCAACAGTTGGGGGCAGCAGGCCGACCTGGAGCTGGAAAAAACCCATGCACCGCGTCTGTTCCCGGAAACGCCCGACCTGGTTGATGCCTATAACTAGCGCGAAGTGGGGGTCAGAGGAGCCTGTCCCACAAACCCTCTTCCAGAAGCAAGGCTGGAGCCCTAAACTGGTGACAGTTGAAGATGGGGGTGGACGGGATGGCCTACCATTTGGTGCCCTGTGACCGGGAGCAAGGATACCTGATGCCCCCTTCCTTACAGGAGTGGCTACCCGAGGGCGATCTGTCCTGGTTCATACTGGACGTGGTGGGGCAGTTAGACCTGAAG
>JAKZUA010000082.1:0-7852 GCA_047516825.1 Dehalococcoidia bacterium | reverse complement strand
GAAAGCGGGGAATTTGAGTGAATCAGGCCGCATCAGGCCGCATCAGGCCGCATTTGACGCCCTTGGAATGCGGGATTATATTTGGCGGTATCCCCGCGGGAGCTATATCCAGGAAAGTTGGTTTGATCTGGGGAATCCCGGCTAAGGGTAATCACTTGACGCTGCAGGGCGGTCAAGCCCTGCATGGCTCTGGAAACTTCTTCCGACGCGACCTGGTTCAGTGCCAGTTCAGCGGGGTCGTTGGCGCTGGGTAGATTGTCCAGTAATGGGATTTCCTGACGCCGCGACTGCTTCTTCATGTGGTTAACCGCCGTATTGTGGGCGATGCGTAAAAGCCAAGCAACGAAGGGGGCTCCCCGGAATTCGAAGCTTTTCAGCGCCTTCATGGCGCGAATAAACACCTCGGCGGTCACATCCTCGGCATCGGCTGGCTGACCCATCCGGCGAAGCAAATAATGGTAAACGCGGTCCACGTGGGCCTCATAGAGCGAAGCGAAGGCTTCCCGGTCGCCGGCTTGGGCCGCCCGGATGACCCTTTCTTCGTTATAATCCGCTTCCAAAACCTACTTCATCCACTGCCGGTTCGCTGTTCCTTATCCTTAACAACATCCCATCACAGCAAAAGGTTAGGAGACTCCTTCACCTCAGGATTTCCATTACCGGATTTGTGCTCACAGATTGCTACCCACGGAAATTACCGGTGTATATTAAAAACGTTACCATTGGGCCAAGCTAAGGTAAAGGGAAATCAGCCTGGCCGCTGGCCAAATGTCACTACTGTGAGAAAGGTGAGATGGGTCCAAAGCATCGCCGCTTACCCATTCTCCCATTAACCCCACAGTGCAACGCCGGGTACTGTCTTGCACGCTAATACACTGGCGCCCCAATACACCGGCGGGCGAGTCCTTGCCATCGACCCACCGATGCACGTAGACTTGTTTCACCCAATAATTTCCTCATCCCCAACCTTGGAATTCAGAAAATGCTGGGGAAGGTCCAGTTAAATGTCGGAACGGAGAGGGCTAATTCCCAGAAGTCCATCTTTGCTGCTATGATACCCAAGCAAGGAGACGATGGCTAATGGCTGATGAACTAGTAATATTCGAGCAGAAACCTACCGCCAACTACCTTATTGCCGGCTGGCGGCGCCAGTGGTCCAATGGAGGAAGAATTTCCAGTGGACTTCCCAGGTACCTGATCGAGAAACTGAGCGCCAAGAAGATTGGAGAGTTGGGGCCCCAGGTGTCAACTATGTGTTACCCCTTTCAAGTGGCGGGCACCCACGACGCCTTCCGGCCAGTGGCGGCCTTCCAGGAGGGGCTGCCTTCGGAATCCATGCACCGGGAGAATTACTTCTTCGATGCTGGCGACGGTTTAATCGTCTTCTTGGGAGAAGAACCCTGGTACCGTCTTGACCTTTACGTTCAGGGATTCATTGAGGCGATTAAGGAACTGGGTATAAAGCAGACCGTTGCGGTAGAGGGAGTCAACGGTCCGGCGCCGCCCGACCTGGAACGCAGAATCACCTGCGCCTATAGTAAGGCCTCCATGAAGGAGGACCTGGAGCGGTTCGGACTCCAGTTTTCCAGCTATGGCAGCGAAGGCCGAAGGGGACCCACTATTGGAATGGCTTTGGTTTCTATGGCCCACTTCGAGTACCCCGACATCGAGATGTTCCGTCTGGGGGCCATGGCTCCCCTATATCCCCTGCTGTCATCCAGCAACCAGCAGCTGGGGATCACCCGGGATCACCATTCTTTCTATGACATCATGCGACGGCTCAACGCCATGTTCGACCTGACCATAGACCTCAATGAGCTGAAGAGCCTGGGCGACGCCGAATCCGGGGAGTTGCAGACCGCCCTGGAAAAGCTAAGCGAGTCCAGTCGAGAAGCGAAGCAGGTTATCGAACAGGTGCGGGCTGAATACAGCTACACGCCCTTCGAACAGCGGGTGGAACTGGATCCGGCGTTGGACCAAACCTTGGAGGACATTTTACGCAACCTGCCCGGCAGCTCGGACGGTGGCTGAGGGCGAGAGAGTAACCCAGGGCATCGCCGAATACCTGGCCGCCGCCAGTCTGGAGGATTTTCCGCCGGAGGCAGTCCAAGCGGCCAAGGGGGCAATCGTCGACTGCCTGGCTTGCACGCTGGCCGGTTCCCAAGAGCCCTTGGCCGATGTGCTCTGCGACTACGTGCGAGCCGAGGGCGGCATTCCTTCAGCTTCCGTCATCGGCCGGGGCTTCAAGACTAGCACTCCCTATGCGGCGCTGGTCAACGGGGCCATGGGGCACGCCCTGGATTATGACGACATCACCGAAGTTACCAAGACCCACCCTACGGTGGTGCTGTTGCCGGGCTCCCTGGCTTTAGCCGAAGAAGGAAGAGCCAGCGGCCGGGAATTGCTGCTAGCCTATCTGGTTGGATTTGAAGTTGCCTGCAGCGTGGGCGCAGGCCTGAGCCCGGAGTACTTCGACGATCTGGGATGGCACCCCACCGGGCCCTTGGGCGCCATTGGAGCCGGAGCCGCGGCCGCCCGACTCTTGAACCTGGACCGGGAGCAGACCGCTATGGCCATCTCGCTGGCAGCCTCCCAGGCCGCCGGCCTGCGCCAAAACTTCGGCACCATGACCAAGCCCTTCCACGCCGGAGAGGCTGCTCGCTCCGGAGTAACGGCGGCCCGTTTGGTCCGGCAAGGCTTTACCGCCGGCAGCGATGCCCTAGAAGGCCGCTTCGGGTTTATGCGCGCCTTTTCCGGCGGTCAGGGGTTCCACCCGGAGGCTGTGCTCGATACCTTGGGCAGCAAGTGCTACCTGCTCGACTCGGGCATCGAGGTCAAAAAATACCCCTGCTGCGGCAGCGCTCATCTGGCCTTGGACGCTACCCTGGAGCTGCTTTCGGGCCAGGTCATCGACCCTGACCAGGTGAAGGAGATAGATGTGCAGGTGGATTTCGACCCGCCGCGCTCGCTGATCCACGCCAGGCCAACTACCGGCCTGGAGGGCAAATTCAGCATGCAATACTGCCTGGCCGCCGCCCTGCTGGACGGCCAGGTTGGCCTGCAATCCTTTACCGAAGCGCAGATCAGACGTCCGGCCGCCCAGTCGCTGATCCCCAAGATCGAGATGCGGCGGATACCGGGCAACGAGGGCCAGCCCAGCTGGATGGAAGGATTCCACGAGGTAGCGGTGCATTTGAAGGATGGGGAGGTCCTGGTGCAACGGGCCAGCCGCTCTCGCACGGGAGCGCTGCGGGGAGTGACCTTGCCGGACATTCTGGCCAAGTTTGCGGACTGCGCCTCTCTGGTCCTGAAAAGGGAAACTGTTCAGGAACTGGCGGCCCAACTATCTTCCCTGGAAGATGTACCCAATGTGAGCCAGCTAGCCGGCCTGCTGCGGGCCGAATGACATTAAAATACTCGTCCACCCTCCTAATCACTATCTCAATATGTCGCCCCGAGCCCTTCGGAATGACATGGGTCATATTGAGATAGTTGCCTATGGGTTTAGCGATTGGGAAACCTGGGCTAGTAGCCCCCAAGTTCGCGCCAGGGATGCCTCCCGGTCTGGGCCGGCATGGAGCGGCGATACCAGAATTTCGCTGGCGCCCAGATCGAACAGCCCTTGCAAACCCGCCTTAACCTGCTCTTCGCTGCCCGACAGAACTGTCCCCGCGATCATTCCGTCGCTCCAAGTCTCCTCCGCCGCCTCCGGGTAGCCCGCCGCCTCGAACATCTGCTGGTAAAAGGGCATCCTAGGGTAGTTGGGCAGCTGCTGCTGAACCGCCACGCGCACTTCCTCCGGGTTTTCATGAACGCATACCGGCGCGTGAGCGATTAGCGGCGGCGCCTCCCGGCCGGCCTGGTCCGCGCCGGTCCGGAGAGCCGGCAAGGCCACGTCCCGCAGATAGGCGCTGGGACAAACCCAACTGATGGCGCCATCCGCCTGAGCCCCGCACAGCTCGAAGGAGCCGGGCTGCAACGCGGAGGCCATAATCGGCACCGCCACTGGCGCCGGAATGCTGCCGTGAGCGTGATAATATCTTCCGTCGAAGTCCACCGCCCCCTGGTGCAGCAGTTGCTCGAGAATTTGAATATATTCCCGCAAATGGCCCAGAGGGGCCTTCATTTCGATACCAAACATCGCCCGCATCGTGGGCCGATGGCTGGGTCCTATGCCCAGGCGGAAGCGGCCAGGAGCCAGCTGGGCCAGCACCTGCACTTGCTGGGCCACCACAATGGGGTGTCTGGGAAAGGTGGGGGTAATCGACGTGCCCAGCATGATTTTCTCGGTCTGAGCCGCCGCCGCCGCAAACACGGTCAGCCCGTCCAACCCGGTGCCGCCGGTGGTCAGCCACGCCGCCGAAATCCCCGACTCTTCCGCCCTTTGAATATTTTTCAACACATCGTTGGCGGTGGGCGCCGACGCGGCGATGCCGATTCTTTTTTCGCTCACAATTCCTCCATTCCAGGTGAAAGCCTTCCAAGCTACCGCGGTCCCAGAGTGCTACTGCCCTGCTCCAGATAGGTGGTATCCCCCACGCGACAGAGCTGTATCTGCTGACGGTACACCAGGTCGCCGATCCGCCGCTCGGCGTTGTGAAGCTCGGTGGTCCAGTCTGGCTCCCCGGGATTCACGCTACCTTCGGGATCCTCACTACCTTTCAGGGCCTCGTGCAGCACCCGGCCGTTCATTCTAACCCCGCCAACCGTTCCGTTGCCGCCCGAAAGGTGGAGCACCGTGGGAGCAAGGTCAATATTGCCCGTCGGAGTCTCCACCCTAATCCCGGTTTTGAAGCTGGGCCCCCGGGCAAACATGACGTTGCGCAGCTCATGCCGGCTCATGGAGCCGTGCGTGCCCTGTCCGGGTTGCCCTCCGGTACTGCCCACCTGCCCCCTAAACCCGACATCATTGGGGTCCGAGTTCCACTTGAAGGACATGGCGATGTCCGGACCCCGAGGGCCTTCGCAGCCGCACAGCGAGGCGGGCAGGGTACCCTCAATTGAGCCAGCGGCTTGACCGGCGAGGAGCGGCCCGCACCAGGGTTGGCTCATCAGCCATTCCGCCAGCCGCTGGCAGGTGGACGGATCCCTGTCGTGGGCGTAGAACAGCGCGGAACCCCCATTGGGCGCAACGGCCACCCCGCCGGGCTCATTCCCCGGGGGAAACCCGGCTTCCCGTAACCGATCCTCCACGCCGATTACCTCGCGAATCGTCGAATAGCCGTGGTCGGAGACGACTATTATGTCGGTGCTGCCGGTTCTCCCATCCTGATCTAACCAATCCAAAATCCGGCGGAACTGGGCGTCGGCCTCCCCGAGAGCCTGGCTGGACAACTCGGAGCCAACGCCGGCGGCGTGCTGGGATTTGTCCGGCTCTGAAAACCAGATCAGGGAAACGGCCGGATTTCGTTCGGGCAGAATATACTCGGTCAGAATCCTCACCGCATGAGCCATTCGGGGGGTATTGGGTAGAGTTTCCTCCGGCCAGGGACCGAACCGCTCCAGCAGTTGGCTGTGGAGGTCGGTCGGCAAGGCAAACTCGGGATGAATGGTCGCGCCGCCGCTCTGCGCCGCCAAGGGATTATGGACATAGGCGTTGCCGCTGGTGCCCACTCCAATGGCTACATATTCCCGTCCTTGCTGGCACAGGATGTCGGCCAGCGTAGGAGCCAGCAGTATTCTAATGCCCTTTTCCGCGATGGCCGCCAGGTTGGGTTGCAGAACTCCCATAGGCCGGTAGGGATCGTAATCGGGAAAGACCATATTGTTGGCAGCCAATCCGTGGACGCCAGTGTAGCTGCCCGTGACCAGGCTGGCGGCGTTGGCGCGAGTAACGGTGGGAAAAACCGGATGGTTCCTGGCGAAGGTCACTCCCCCGCCAGCCCAGGCAACCAGATTCGGCATGAGCTGGGGAACTACCTGAGCTGGTTGCAGCCCATCGAAAACCACGATCAGGACCGGAGACATGCAACCCCCGCATCAATCTTTGAGATGGACTCGAAAGGGGCCGGGAGTTTCTGGCCGCGCCGCCATCTCATAGAATTACTCCGAGTTACCCCAGCAACTTGGTTGCTTCCTGCACTACCCGCTCCGAGGTCAGACCAAACTTCTCGTATAGGACCTCGATTGGCGCCGATGCGCCGAAGTGGTCTACGCCAATTGCCTGTCCTCGCGGCCCCACATACCGCTCCCAACCCAAGGGAGAACCCGCCTCCAGAGACACCCGAGCGGTGACCCGAGCCGGCAGCACCAACTCGCGGTATTCCTCCGGCTGGCCGTCGAAAAGCTCCCATGAGGGCATGGAAACCACCCGAGCGGAAATACCCTTCTCCTGAAGGGTATTTCCGGCGTCAAGAATGATGGGTACCTCCGAGCCGGTGGCTATCAAAATAACCTGCGGGTCATCGGTCGCCTGCCAGAGCAGATAACCGCCTCGCCGCACGCCGCTGGCCGGCGCCAACTCGGTCCGGTTTAACACCGGCAGGTTTTGGCGGGTCAGGGCCAAGACGCAAGGCCCGTCTCGCCGCTCAAGGGCAATCTTCCAGGCCTCGACCGTTTCGGTAGCATCGGCCGGGCGTAACACGACCACGTTGGGAACCGCCCTAAGGCCCAGGAGTTGCTCGATGGGCTGGTGGGTGGGACCGTCCTGCCCCAACCCCACTGAGTCGTGGGTGAACACGTAGACGACCCGCAACCCCATCAGCGCACCCAGGCGAATCGCCGGCCGCATATAGTCGGCAAATATCAAGAAGGTGGCGGTGTAAGGGAGCACTCCGCCGTGGAGCGCCATGCCGTTGGCCACCGAGCCCATGGCGTGTTCCCGAACCCCGAAGTGGAAATTAGGCGCGGAGTAATCCTTAGGCCCGTAATCGCCCCGGTTCAGCAACAAGGTTTTGGTGGAAGGCGCCAGGTCGGCCGAGCCCCCCATCAAGGAGTGGACCCTCTCGACAATCGCGTTCATTATGCGACCGGAAGCATCCCGGGTGGCCACCGGATTGGCTCCCGGCTGGTAGAGCTCGGACAGGCCCCGGTCCCAGCCTTCGGGCAAATCCCCACTCCAGGCCTCCTCCAAACGGCCGGCCTCGTCCGGGTAGGCCAGTCGATAGGCTTCCAGGCGGGCCTGCCATTCCTGCTGCAGAGACGCGCCCCGATCCAGGGCTTTTCTCAGATGCGCCAAAGCCTCGTCGGGCACGGTAAAGGGCTCCGGGTAATCCCAACCCAAAGTCTGCTTGGCCAGGACCACTTCTTCCGCCCCCAGCGGCTCACCATGGACGCCGCCCGTGCCGGCCTTGTTGGGACTCCCAAAGCCGATAACCGTGCCACAGATAATCAAGCTGGGGCGGGTCTCATCCGCCTGAGCGCTGCGCAGGGCGGCATCCACCGCCGCCGGGTCCATTCCGTCGATGGGCCCAACTACCTGCCAGCCATAGGCCTGGAATCGCTGACCCACGTTCTCAGTAAAGGTAATGTCGGTGCCGCCCTCGATGGATATGTCATTGTCATCATAGAGGTAGATTAGCTTGCCCAACCGGAGGGTGCCGGCCAGAGAAGCAGCCTCCGAGGCCACGCCCTCCATCAGATCGCCGTCCGAAACGATGGCGTAGGTCCGGTGGTCGATAATCTCATGCCCCGGCCGGTTGTAGGTGGCGGCCAGCCAACGCTCGGCAATGGCCATCCCCACGCCGTTGGCAAAGCCCTGCCCCAGCGGACCGGTGGTCAGCTCCACGCCGGGCGTCAGCCGGTACTCCGGATGGCCGGGGGTTTTGCTGCCCCACTGGCGAAAGTTTTTCAGCTCATCCAGGGGCAAATCGTAACCAACCAGGTGGAGCAAGCTGTACAGCAGGGCGGAAGC
>JAKZUA010000081.1:0-2840 GCA_047516825.1 Dehalococcoidia bacterium | reverse complement strand
AATAGCCGGGCAGGGAATTGCTACGCAGCCATCAAGACCACGCCAAGCCTCTCCCAACAAAGGCCCGCCTTGATCGTTATGTCATTCTGACGCCCAGAGCTGGTCCACGGAAGGGTCGGGAAACAGATAAGCGAAGCCGGCCCGCTCCGCGTATTGACGGTCGAGGTTGGTGTCGCCGATGTGGTAATACTCCGCCGCCTCGAACTCCTCCTTGACCTGCTCCAGCTGGTGCTTCAGCACGGTAAATTCCACTGCGATGCCACAGCGCTGCCAGATCTCTTGCTGGTTGCCGACGGTCCGGTCGGAGCAGCTGCCGATGATAAATCCTAACGCCTGAGCCCTCCGGACCATGTCCATGGTGATATACCCCGGTGGGTCTCCGACCTCCAATGTTCCATCGATGTCGAAACTAATGAGTCTGGCCAAATAATATCCCTCCGTTGGTTTAGCTGCGGGGCACACTGCCTCGGCGCGGCACCTGTTTCATGTTCGTTTTCCCGGCTAATGGGTGCTCCATACTGATTCTCGACGAAAGTTCTAGACTTGCGAGATCCAAATCCCCCCAGTCCCCCTTTGCAAAGGGGGATACAGGGGGATTTACCCAGACGGCCACTCTCGCAGCCGTCTCCCTGGTTTGGGCAACTTCCCGAGATAGGCAGGAGATTCTAGCTGGGGTGCTTGCCAAACATGATCCAGCCTCCGCTGGGAGGCGTGGAGAAAGCGGCCAGGGCGGTCTCGCACCGCACCTGAACCTGCCGCGGACCGGCGGTTCCCCGAAGCTGCTCAATGCTGTCGGTGTACATGGCGGCGCGGGTGCGGCCGTTGCCCAAATTTCCACCGCTGGAGCTTAATGGATGCGGACCCTCGACTCGGATATCACCGGCGTAGAAGGCGAAGGCGTCCCCCCGCTTTACCCCGTGCCACTGGAAGGCCTCCAGGAAAAACTGGGACATGGTGGAGTAGCCATCATAGGGATTAAAGATGTCCACGTCCTCGGGACCCAGACCAGCGCCCTCGTACATCCTTTGGGCCGCCCGGTCTGTCCAGTCCTCTATCTCGTCCAAAGTCGGTTGGGTGCTTCGCGTGCTGAAGTTGTGCTGGGAGTGGTTAAGGATGTGGACGGGAGGCTGCTTCATGTCCCGAGCCCGCTCGGCGGTGGTGAACAAATAGGCCGCCGAGGCGTTGACCGGCCGGTCGCAATCCCAAAGCCGTAGGGGCTTCAGGATATAACGGGAACTCACATAGTCCTCCCGCGTAAGCTGCGGTACGCCGTGGATGGCGTTGAACCCCCGGGGGGTCATCAGCCCGTTGCGGTGCTGGTTGATCACAAAGGGGGCCAGGTCGTCGTGAGTCCCGCCGTATTTGCTGCAATACTGATTGTGGGGAAAAATGTTGATGAAGTCGTTGCCGCCGTGGTTCCCCCAGGGAACGGTCCACTGGCGGGCCCCTTTGGCGTAGTCCTCGGCGTTTTCGCCTCCCCGACGATACCGGCCTTCCAGGTTGCCAGTGGGATATATCACCAGACAGGTGTGGCATTGCCCGTCGCCCACGGCCTGCGCGGCCAGACCCACCATCTCCCCGATCGTGGGCACGTCGTCCGGAGCGAACTTCACGTTGGGCAGCTCCATTTGCGTGACCAGCCATTGGGCGTTAATTCGAGTTAGACCCCACTCAGAATCGTAGGGAGGGTCGAAATAAGGCCGAGGCGCCCAGTTGGAAACGGCGCCGCCGCTGGCGCCGGCGATGGTACTCTGGCAACAGATGATTCCATCGACCTGGTCCGGCGTTACCCCGGCGTCATCCATAGCCCGCTGGCAAGCCAGCATGGTGTAGGCTCCCAGGGTCTGGTCCATTGATGTGCCATCCCAACGCCGGTCAATCGGGGAGTGTCCGTATCCGGCGACCGCAACCTTTCCCCGATGCTCCCAGACTCCCAGACCATCCTTATCTCTGCGCCAAGAATACTGATTCGTCGAAGCCATTGCTCACCCTCATAACGGTCTTTTAATTCCCGCTTGGCGATTATTGTCTAACTTACCACTCGCCATTCATGTATCAGCTGACCGGGACCGCACTCCTCGAACACCACCTCTACCGCAGCCCCTACGGGGACCTGGTCCGCCGGAACGCCGGGCAGGTTGGAGTAGAAATTGATTCTGGGCTCCTCATCCAGGGTAACTACGGCCAGATTGTAGGGCTGATCCGGCATGCGCCGATCCAGCCGGCCATCCTCGATGAGGATATAAGAGGAGATGTGGCCCTTCCCCTCGACTTCCCTCCAGGCCAGCTTCTCGGCCGAGCCGCACTGGAGGCAGCTTCGCCTGGGCGGATACTGCAGCAGATCGCAACTGCCGCAGTCCTGCAAAACCAGTCGCTTTTCATTCACCGCGTCCCAGAAGGGCTGGCTTACCTCGTCGGGTACCGGAATCACCTTCGGCATATTTCCCTTCCATTTTTAATACTTGGTTACTGGGAATTTCTCTTTGCGGGCGGCTTCCCAAGAGCCAACCGTCTCCCAGGCTAGTTTGGAGCATAGTGCAGGAGTTTGCCAGCTGTCAATCTTCTGAAGATGTTCCGTCTAGAGCCGGGACAGGCCGGCGCCTTGAACTGACTCCCCAGCCCATCCAAGACCGGGGAAGGATTCCGCTACCATTGTCCGCTGGGGCGGGCCGAGGACAGTCCGATCAAACTGGGCTGTATTAAGTCCGAATCCACCGATGGACCCGGATGGAGGGCGTGAGGACAGCGGAAGAGGGGGGAGGGAGTTGCAGGCGCGATGATCCGGGCTCGAATTCGGGTAGACGGGAGGTTGGCGGGCGGTCGCAGGCGCTTTTGGGGGC
>JAKZUA010000080.1:0-4200 GCA_047516825.1 Dehalococcoidia bacterium | reverse complement strand
ATGGAGTTGGATCAACAAAAAATCGGTTCAACTAGGGCTCGGCGTGCCGGTATCACTTCCGTCCTCGTCCCGCTCCGAGACTCCAGCCTGGGTGAAAGTAGCCATTTCCGCCAGGCATTTGGCCGCGGCCTCCACCAGGGGTATGGCCAGGGCAGCGCCGGTACCCTCCCCCAACCGCATCTCCAGGCTCAGCAGGGGAGATAGTCCCATAGCCTCCAGCCCTACGCCGTGCCCCGGCTCCACCGAACGGTGGGCGGCGACGAAATAGCCGGCGGCAAGGGGGCACAGCCTCCACGCGATGAGCGCGGCGGCTCCGGAAATGAATCCGTCGACCAATACCGGCCTGCGACCGGCGGCAGCGCCGAGCATGATGCCGGACAGAACCCCTATTTCGAATCCCCCCAGTTTGGTCAAAACATCCAGCCCGTCGGAAGGCTCGGCCTGATTTAGCTGAATGGCCCGCCGGATGACCTGGACCTTGTGGGCCAAAGCCGCATCCTCCAGCCCGGTGCCCCGACCGGTTGTCACCTCCGGGTCGGTCCCGGTGATAACAGCGGTGATGGCGCTGGAGGCCGTGGTGTTGCCAATGCCCATGTCGCCGCAGGCGATCAGGTCCGCCCCGGCATCAATCTGTTCCTGAGCGGCCTGGATGCCGGTTTCCAAGCACTGCACCGCCTGCTGCCGGGTCATGGCCGGGCCCACCGCCATGTTGGCAGTTCCCCGCCCAATCTTTGCCGCCCGGAGCAGGGGATGAGGCTCCAAGTCGGCAGCTACGCCGGCGTCGATGATTACAATATCCGCTCCAACGTGGCGAGCCAGCACGTTGATCGCCGCGCCACCCGACAGGAAGTTATAGACCATTTGCGGCGTAACTTCTTGGGGATAGGCGCTTACGCCTTCGGCCACCACCCCGTGGTCTCCCGCGGCCAGTATCACGCACTTACGCCCAATGCCGGGGAGAGGGTCGGCGAAGATGCCGGCCAGCCGCACCGATAGCTCTTCCAGCCTCCCCAAGCTGCCCAAGGGCTTGGTTAGCGTGTCCTGCCGCCCCCGGGCCGCCGCCATGGCCGCCTCATCCAGCGGAGCGATGGCCGCCAGAGTTCGGTCGACCAGGGCTGAGATAGCCATGCCTGTGCTCCTTTTTTGCCTCTGCGCTCCTTTTTCTGTAAAAAAGGAGACCCGTAAATTGGGGCAAACGCCCGGCTGACGCACGGTTGACTCAGGGAAGGAATATCCTGGAGTAATTATTGTCTACCGCTTCCCCCGCGGCGGAGACAGCGAAGTTGGAGGTGATATGCCCGCTGGCTCCTTGGAATTCCCTCTCACCTCCGGTTATCCGCCAAACGACTGCTCCACAGCTTAGGTCCGCGACCGGACTTGGCGACAGCGTTCCCAGGCCAATGGTCTCGAAAAACAGCTTGCCCCGGCCGGCATATTCGATAGTGCCCGTTTCTTTGAAGCCGTCAGGCTCCATGGCCACGTCGGATTGGGTGGTCACGGCCTCTCCATTGGGTCCGGTGCCATTGGCTCGGAAAGTAAATGTCCCTTCCTGCCCCTCAACCGGAGCCAGGTTACCCTTCATCTCCGTCGCGAAGACCAACTCTGCCATTGCCAACCTCCAACTAAAGCCCGCTAAAACTCGATGCCCGGCTGGGCCTTGATTCCCCTGGTATAGGGATGCTTGACCACCGACATCTCCGTGACCAGATCGGCGTACTCCACCAGCTCTTCGGGGGCGTGGCGTCCGGTGATGATCACATGCTGCATCTCCGGCCGCTGCTTTAGGGCCTCGATAACCTCCGAAACGGGAATCCACTGGTAATGCATGGGATAGGTGAACTCATCCAGTATCACCACGTCGTGGTCGCCGGCAGCGATTATTTCTTTGGCATCTTCCCACAAGGCCCGGGCCAGGTCTGCGCTCTGGTCCAGGTCTCGGGAACGCCAGGTAAAGCCGTCTCCCATGGCGCGAACGCTTACGCCTATCTTCTGGGCGGCGCGCTGCTCCCCAAAATTGGCAGTGGTATGCTTGATGAACTGGAGCATGATCACCTTCATGTCCCGTCCCCAAGCCCGGAAAACCACGCCCATGGCGGCGGTGGTCTTCCCCTTGCCGTTACCGGTGTTGCCGATTACCAGTCCCTGGTTGATGCGAGGTCCCTTTACCGATTGGGGCCCAGGCTCAGCGGCCTGTTCAGAGCTCATTTTGGCAGCCTCCATTGGGATATTTTGGGAAGAATTTTAGATTTACCGCGACCCGCCGGCGCAGGTTTCGACGAACCTATTCGCCAGAGTTGGGTCGCTCCCCAGATGAATGTGGATATAGGACGCCCAAACACTGCCGGTCTGAAAACCTTCGGGGCGGTTGTCCTGGTCCACCACCCGATAAACCGCCTGTTCCGGGTCTGCCGGCTGCTCCAACACCGACCAGTGAAACTCATGCCCTCGAACCCTTTGACCCTTCCGAAGCAAAGGGCTGTCGGTGCAGGACTCCACCTCGCGATAACCCAGATGGAGCTGGCGGCCTGCCATCGATGAAACCACCGGAATGGCGCCGACCATGGTGTGTTGCACCCCTTCCAGATCGGACAAACTCTGCCCCAGGTACATCAGCCCGCCGCACTCGGCATACACCGGCAGGCCTCGCCCCACCGCCTGCCGCATCGACTGAAGCATCGGTTCGTTTTGGGAAAGCTGCTGGGCGAACATCTCCGGAAATCCCCCACCAATATAGACGCCTCCCGCCCCGGCGGGCAAACCGACGTCCACCAACGGGCTGAAAGGGACCAGCTCGGCTCCCCAGGCTTGCAGCAGATCCAGGGAATCCTGGTAATAAAAACTGAAGGCCGGGTCTTGGGCCAGGGCAATCACCGCCCTCTTCGGCTGATCTTCTTCAGGATACAAACTGGGCACCGCCGCAGGAGGGTTGGAGCTAGCCGCAATTTTCAGCAGCCGATCTAAATCGATGGTCTCCTCCACTTGGGCGATCAGGGTGTCGTACCATTCGTTGACAACGGTTCCCTCAACCGTTGGTATCAGACCCAGATGCCGCTCCGGCTGCACCAACTCCTCCCGGCGGGGCAAATACCCCAAAACCGGCAAACCGGTGGTGGCCTCGATCTGAGGCGCGCAGAAATCCAGGTGGCGCGGCCCGCCCACGCCGTTAAGGATCACCCCAGCGATGCGCAGGTCCGGATCGAACAGCTGATATCCCAGCACCTCGGCGGCGACGCTGCGGGCAACTTTTGAGGCGTCGGCCACCAGAATCACCGGGGCGTCCAGCAGCTTGGCGAGCTCGGCGCTGGACCCCTCCTCGGAGAGATTGGAGTGGCCATCGAAGACGCCCATGACCCCTTCGATCACCGAAATTTGGCGGCTATCGCTGGCACGTTGGTAGAGCTCGGAAACGGCGGCATGGGACATCAGCCAGGTATCCAGATTCCTGGAGGGCACGCCGCAGGCCAGCTTGTGGTAGGAGGGGTCGATGTAATCGGGACCGGCTTTGAACGGCTGCACCCGCATCTCCCGCCGGGTCAAGGCACCCATAATGCCGGTGGCGATGGTGGTCTTACCAACTCCGCTGCGTACGCCGGCTATTACCAATGCTGGGGCCATACTGGGCCGTCCTCTAACCGTGTTTAATAAGTCCCTCCCCTTACCAAGGGGAGGTTAGGTGGGGTTAGGCGACCCCCTCTCAATCTCCCCATTGCGAAGGGGGATACATTGGTTTTTAAACACACCTAATAGAGTACCGGGAGCCGCCGCGGCTCGGCTCAACCCGACACGCTTAGCGACTCTCCGTATTTCTCCAACAAGGCCATGAAAAGCTCATGCCGGGGCATATTGGTAGATTCATCGTCCGATTTGCGCAGATAAATTCGTAGGACCGGCTCTTGGTTCTCCTCCAGAAACCAAACGGAGTAGCTGGGCTCGCCCCGCTCGTTCCGTTCTGTGTAGTTGAAGCGGAGTTCCTTTACCGGTTCCAGGTTCATGTGCAGGTGAGTGCCTCCATCGGCCATGAAGGTTACCACGTCTCCTTTTTCAGTGAAGCGCACATCGTCCAGATTCATGAAGACTTCGGCGGTGGATACCGTGTTGGAAAGCATCAGCACCACTTCATTAAAGCCAACCCCGTTAAACCCCTTTTGGCACTCTTCCAGAATCTCCCGTATCATAATCGCCTTCCTAATCTTTAGATTG
>JAKZUA010000079.1:0-6796 GCA_047516825.1 Dehalococcoidia bacterium | reverse complement strand
TGGCCCTATTGTGCTGTCTTCGCCGTTCGATTGTTTGAGCTTTTACCTCCCTTCTGCGTTGTAGTATCTCTTCCCGCCTGCCCTTGAGCACGTCCGACGGTGTGACGTTTCCCAGGGCCTTGTGGTAACGCCGGTAGTTGTGTAGTAGCTGACGAAGGCTGCGCCTGCCTTAGGTGGTTTATCCATACTTAGACATCCCGAGCAAGAGAGCCGAAAAATGAAAGCAGCAGTCCTTTACGCCAAGCACCAGCCTCTGCGGGTGGAAGAGGTGGACCTGGACCCACCGCGGCCGCGGGAAGTGCTGGTCAAGATGGCGGCCAGTGGTGTGTGCCACAGCGACCTGCACTACATCAAAGGCGGCAGAGAACACCCTACCCTATGCCGGTGGTGCTGGGCCACGAAGGCTCTGGCACCGTCGCAGAGGTTGGGCCGGAGGTGACCTATGCCCGACCGGGCGAACACGTGGTCCTGTCTTTCGTGCCTAGCTGCGGACGGTGTTCCTACTGCCTACGGGGCCGCCAAAACCTGTGCGAGGTGCGCTACGGCCTACGAGGCAACCTGGTGGATGGTACGAAGCGCCTACACAAAGACGGGCAGGAAATCTGTCACTTCAACGGTCTCTCCACTTTTGGAGAGTATGCCGTGGTGCCCGAGGACGCGCTTGTGCTGGTGCGGGATGATGCGCCACTGGACAAGCTGGCCCTGATCGGGTGCGGTGTGCCAATCGGGGTGGGAGCGGCCATAAACACGGCGAAGGTACAGCCGGGCAGCCGGGTGGTGATAGGCGTGGGTGGGGTGGGCCTGAACGTAGTGCAGGGCGCAGCCCTGGCGGGCGCAGGAATGATTATCGCGGTGCACATCCGGGGAACTAAGCTGGAGCAATCCCTGGAGTTCGGGGCAACCCATCTAGTGAACGCTGCCAGCGAAGACGTAGTGGCCCGGGTCCGGGACATCACTAATGGAGAGATGGCCTATATCCCCCTCATGCCCATCTTCGCCGTTGACATCCTGAAGGTGGGCGCCGACGGGCAGGGCTGGCTGATGGGCATCGGCGGGGTCGCAGCCAAGGGAGGCAACGCATCCAAGACGCTGCTCATCATTGGCGGCGGGATTATGAGCGGGGTGTCGGTGGCCGCCTTTGCCCTAACCTCAGTGTGGGTGGGAAGCTTCGCCCTGGCGTTGGTCCTCATGTTCGTGATGGGGGTGTTCAACACGATGCAGAACACCGTCCTGCAGGTGTCCATGCAAATCCTGGTGCCGGAACACATCCGGGGGCGGGTCATGGGCCTATACGGGATGACCTACAACATCCGGTCCTTGGGCGGTATGCAAGCGGGGGCACTGGCAGGTTTGGTCACTGCTCCTTTCGCCATTGCCATCGGAGGGCTGGCCGTGGCCGTGTTTGCCGCCGGCGCGGCCCTGACCAACCGGGACCTGCGCCGCCTCACCGGCCTGGTGAGGGAGTCCGAGTCGGCCTTCCAATCCGGCGCGGAGAGCAAGGAACCGGCACGTCCCGCCGCCGGGTAAGGTTTCAGAGGTGGAAGTATGCCGATACTGGATGTGAACGGCAGCGGGTTCTACTACCACGTGGACGATTTCTCCGATCCATGGCTCCCGTCGGAAACGGTGCTGCTGCACCACTCGGCCGGAGGCAACCTGCACCGCTGGCGGGCATGGGTGCCCACGCTGGCCCGGTTCGGCACGGTGGTGCGGTTCGACATGAGGGGACACGCGGGAACTCCTCCCCTGCCGCACTTGCGTTTCTCCCTGCCGGACCTGGCCGCCGACATCGCCCGGGTGATGGACGGGCTGGAAATCGAGAAAGTGCATCTGGTGGGCGCCTCTGCGGGCGGCATCGTCAGCCTGCGTTTCGCCCACGATTTCCCCGATCGTCTGCTTGGCCTGAAGGCGGAGCATTTCCTGAGTCCTGAAAAAGGTAGGAGGGCGGGAGCCGTGGAGATTGACGGGGAGTGGTTCTACCACAATGGCAATATGCCGCTGACGCGCGAGGTTGTTCCTGACGTCTGTCTGTTTTTCCAAACGCTGGAGGCGGTTGAGGCCCATGAGTACGACTACAGCTGCTGGGAGCAATCCCTGCAAGCGGTCGACCGCGAAGTCCTGACGGTGTTTTTCAACGCCACGAACGGGCCAAATTGGAAAAACAACGCCAATTGGCTGAGTGACCGCCCCCTCAATGAATGGTTTGGCGTATCCGGTACGGCTGAACACGTCACTATCCTTCGACTCGACGGGAATCAACTCAAGGGTGTTATACCACCGGAAATAGGTAGTCTCGAATACTTGCTATTCTTGTACCTAACTGACAATCATCTGACTGGTGAGATACCACCCCAGATGGGCAACCTTGCCCGCTTGAGGATCCTCCATCTCTCCCAAGATGAGCTGAGAGGAAGGGTTCCGGCGGAACTCGGACATCTCGCTGCAATGCAAAGTCTGAGATTCAGAAATAACCAGCTAACGGGAGGAATCCCGGACGAACTGAGTAACCTGATGATTTTACGGTCTCCGGAACTTGGCTATAACCAGATGCGCGGAAATATACCTGCCTGGCTGGGCAACCTCCCAAGGTTGGAATACCTTGACATTGACGGAAACCGCTTTACCGGGTGCATCCCAGCAGTGCTGGAAAGCAGGCGGGGTGAGAGGGTGCTCCCCCCGAAGCTCCCTTACTGCGACCGGTAAGACCAAGCCTTTGTCCCACCGCCCATAAGCACGACTTCCCTTATACGGGCTCTGAGTAAGAATAGTCCCCGCGTTCCGGGGACGGAACTCATTGGACGTCATAATGTCTCCCAATTGAAAGGGATCGCCCGCTGGTTTTTGCAGTGGGGGCACCTCTCGTACGGTCCAATCACCGATGCGCGTCGGACGGCACTGTTGCCGATCTCAACTAAATTGCTGGCCGGCCTGGCCCAAAGTTGGGTTGACGCCGCGAACGTTGGCACCCACAACTCACACAAAGCGGGTTACAGCACCGCTGAGGGCCGATCTCACGAATGTAACAGAAGAGAGTGCACCCGGTTACCTACCGAGCGCACTCTCTCATTCCGGGTGCCAAGCTTGGAGCGCTCCAAGAATGACCTCCGGCGTCTGAACAGGGACAACATTTTAATAAATTTCCTCTGGGAGAAACAAAGATGAGACGTCCCGATAATCCTCAAGCTGCCACAGTGGGAACAGGAGCTCACCAGCTACATTGCCTGGGACTCGGCCGGCGCCGTCGTTCCATCCTTTGTTGAAAGGGAGGAACCAGGAGTCCTTCCCCCTCAGGTGGGTGCTGAAAAACTCGCTACTAACGGGGTTGTTGGGTAGGTGGTGTAGCACGGGGAAGATAATCGTGGGGGATGCGAGGAGACGTGGAAAGGCAGACCCTGTTTCTGTCTCCCACCTTCAGCCGCATGTACGCCAAGGTGGGACGTTCCTCCATTCCTCGCTGGGTAATGCGGGGAACATTAACTTAAAGCGGGAACCACCGATGGTGTTTCCTGCCTACGAAGGTCTACGCGGTGAATATGTCGAGCGGCAGGAATGCCGAAACAACGAAGTTGGGTACGTCGACCATCTCGCTTATTTTAAGGTCCACCGCCACACTGCAAATACAATAGGCCTGTTCCCTGGACCAACCCCGCTCCATAATTAACCGGATCATGTTTAGCAGGGCATGTCGGGCAGCGAGGGTGGCGTTCTCCGACTCATTGGTGCCATCCTCCGTGATACACATGCCGGTGGCTGCCAGAAACCTCTTGGGAGCCGCCATCTCTGGGGTGGTGAAATAGTCATCTCTTTCGAATATGGGGAATCCAATGTTGCGACGTGTAGCCTCTCCTTTGCGGACTTCAAAGCTTACGTGCAGGGTGCAGTCCATCTCAATGGCGGTGCCGCAGCATTCCGAGTCTCCCTGGGCGAAGTGGGCGTCCCCAGCGGAGAAGAGAGCGCCCTCGGTAAAAACTGGTAACAGTAGCCTGGTGCCCGCAGTTAGTTGCTTGATATCCAGGTTGCCGCCGTGCTCGCGGGGAGGAACGGTGCGCAACCCTTCGGAGGCCAACGGTTCATAGGATGGCACGGCGTCCCTCGGCTCCGGACCCAGCACCATGCCACCCCGCAAGCGTAGCTCCTCCTCTCGCAGCAGGATGTCCTGTCGCAGCTTTCGGGATGGGGCGACGCCGATGGTTCCCATGAAGGGTGCCCCTGGAACCCGCACTCCAGGAAGGTCGGCAGACTCGGCATACCCGTCGCTGATGTTCCAATGGACCAGGTAGGGTTCGAGGAACAGGTCCCGCAGGAAGCCGAAGCCGGGGATTATGCTGGTGAACCCCCAGGACGCCGGCTCGATATTCAGGATGTTCACTTCCAGCAGGTCTCCAGGCTGGGCCCCCTCCACATATACCGGCCCGGTCAACGGGTGGACCACATTCAGGTTTACATTCCTTAGATCTTCGGAAATGGAGGTCGGGGCAATCCCGCCGTCGAAGGCGTTCCTCGTCTGCAGCACCACCTCTTCGCCGGGTTCGGCCTTCGCTGCAGGCGGTATATCCGGGTGCCATCGGTTGTGCCCCTTTTCCGGCTCGTCGCTGCAATGTTTGCTGTAGTCCAACTCAATGACCTTCACTTGTAACCCCCTGTTGAAGCCGTAATGAACCTATGTCCCAAGTCCCCCTGTATTTCCGCTATGGTTGGTTACTTCCGGAATGGGCGGTTTCTTCGACCTCCTCTGAGTCAATACCGCAGCCCCTTCTATGGCGGTTCCCTTTCCATCAATCAGCTCTTTGCCCTTAATCAGCGTGCGCATAAATCTTCCCGTTCTTCGCTTGCTTCTGGACTGATTGAAGCCAGTTTGGAGATTCACCTACTGTTCTACGCCCCATATCTTTCCAATTAGGCACGCAGCACCTGTCGACCGGCGAAGGACTGGCCGTGCAGCAAGGCCATGCACGCGTACCAATTCCAGCATTTGTACCTGATTCAGGCCGGCCATGGCTGGCGCCTCCTATAGAAGGCTCAGCAAACTATACCCCCGCCTGGGGCGGCGTGCTCTCCGGCCAACGTTCCAGATGCAATCTGGTATCAAAACCATTGGTCCTTATCGACCACGTTCAGCAGAGGCCTACCATCATTGAACCGGATGCAGTTATCTATGAACAAATTGGTGCGCCGGTCTTCCAAGTAGGGGCCTCTTCCAGCCACATGAGGTGTAATCAAGACACCGGGTGTTTCCCAGAGCGGGTGGTCGGTGGGCAAAGGCTCGGTTTGGAACACGTCCAGCCCGGCTCCGGCTAACTGGCCTTGTTGTAAGGCTTCCACAAGTTCGTCCAGTATCACGGTGGCTCCCCTTCCAATGTTGATGAAGAATGCGCTGGACTTCATGCGCTGAAACTGATTGATCCCAAACAGCCCTTGAGTCTGAGGGGTCTCAGGGACGGTGACGATGACGAAGTCTCCTCTTGGCAGCAGGTCGTTCAGGGCTTCTGGCCGGTGCAACTCGCTAACACCGGGGGGTGGCTCGTCAACTCGAGGGTCTACCGCAATGACAGTCATGCCGAACTCGGCGCACAGACGGGCCGCTTCTCCACCGATGCCCCCGACTCCTACGATTACCACCGTGGCGTCCGGCAGATGGATTGTCTGGTATCCTGGACTCCATTGTCGATTAAGTTGTCGAGGGATATAAACGTGTAATCCTCTAGCAAAAGCCAAAATGAACGACATGATATGGGCGCTGATGTGATCGTCGTAAATTTCCCGAGTGTTTGTCACCACAACATCGCTATCTATCAAGGCCCGGTGATAATAGCCGGCCCTGGGACCAGCCTGAGGACAGGCAATCCATTTCAGGTTGTTAGCCCTTTCAAAGAGTTCAGGCGCTATATTCCCGAAGGCAGCGTCAACCTCGCCAATGACCTCCATGGCCTCTCCGACTGATTTGGATAGGTACACAATTACGTCCGGAATTTTATTCTTTAGCTTCTCAGGCCATGTGTCAACGTATGCCGTTTCTCCCTGTTCGGACGGGTTCAATATCAGCAGTTTAAACCCCATAGCTTCAGTCCTCTCGGGTAGTACCAATTGGTGGACAAGTTTAGGTCGGGCTAATTTTAGCCCCAACATAGAACGAAGTCACCCAAAGGAATCTGATAGGTTGGCGTCAACATAACAACACCCTCACGGGGAACACCGGCAACCAAACGCGGTCGCGAAGAAAGCTGGCCAACTTAAAAAGGCGTTAACGGCCATCGCCGAAGAGGAGAGGCCAAGCCATGATGCCGCGCTGAATCGTATTACTGGAGGAAGAGCAATAGACAGGAGGATTCCCTCGGATGAATTTGGCTCTCAATCCGTGACCCTGCTGGCAGTCTGTCCACATCCGGACGATGAAAGCACCTCGACCGGCGGGATGCTCGCCTATTACAGTGTGCGAGATGTGCGGACCGGGGTAGTGATCTGCACCGGGGGCGAGGAGGGTGAGATCCACGACGCAGACCTGGACCCGGTGGCGAATAGATCGAGGCTGCGGGAAATCCGAACCCAGGAGGTGAAGGACGCCTGTGCGATTCTTGGTGTGGCTGAGCTCCGGATGCTCGGCTACCGGGATTCGGGGATAGCGGGCACGCCGGCCAATCAACACCCGGAAGCGTTTGTGAATGCCGAACGAGTTGAGGCAGCGGGCAAATTGGTCCGCATTATCCGCGAGCTTCGGCCAAGTGTCATTGTCACCGAGCCACCCGGGGTAATGTATCCCCACCCAGACCACGTCATGTGTCATGAAATCAGCGTTGAT
>JAKZUA010000078.1:0-2808 GCA_047516825.1 Dehalococcoidia bacterium | reverse complement strand
CTACATCCAGTTGCCACCGTTCCAGGAGTTGCACTATGTCTGTCATCCCTTCCACCACCGCCAATCGACTTCTTTTACAGAATATCGCAACTCCTCTTCGGGTTCGCTTTATGTAGGTTTCACCTTAGCTTTGGTTTAGGCCGGAACTCTTCTTGACAATATCCTGAAGCGCCTCATCGGAAAGGGTATGCCAAGGGGTTCGCTTGGCGATTGAAGAGTAGACCAACCGCTCCCAGACCTTGGGGTTCCCATATGTCATGCCTAGGCCCAGGGCGACAGCCACACCGGTCCAGGCCACGGCGTAAATTGGCGAACCGATGAGTAGAAAAAGGCCGATTCCAATTGACCACAGCAGTAGCAATGGCCCTCCGTATCCTTCCACCATGAAGTACCGGAGCAATTGCCCCTTCTCATCCAACCCGAGCATCAGGTAAATCGGCCGAGGCTTAGTCATGTCCTTGTCCCTGGGATGACCGTCGCCAAGGTTGCCTTTTGAAGCCCTGTTCTGAGGCAGCCCTGGCCCGCAATGAAGGACCTCTGATGGAATGGTAGCAGTGCATCCGCTGGACTGATTGGGAAGGCTGTTGCAGGCCAGTTGCGTCTTTGGTTGCGTCCTAGCAGTCTGCCCGAGCAAAACAGGTTTAGCCACCATTTCTCAGATCGGTAAGGCCGGGCTGTTTCGAGTCTATCTACTGGTACTGCTGCTATACGGGTTGTCCCGGGGGCTGTAAGAATAACCCCATTAGCTGCATCTGGTGGATGGACCAGCGAGGGGTCGCCAAGCGTTTTTTGGGGTAGTTTAGATGTCGCCCAACGGGCAATAAGGGGTGTCCCGCCGATTCACAGGGAACCCCCAAAAATGCAGGATTTAAAGAACCATTGAGGAGGGTTGCGCCTAATACTACTTTGTTAGCAACTGGTCTTGGTATTGAAACGCGTTTTGAGCCTGCCTTTGATAATCTGCCCCCATACTTTCCTTGCGGGAGAGGAGTGAGGTGAGCGGTATCACCCTCATCCCAACCTTCTCCCATCAAGGGAGAAGGGGCTATTGTCGGGCAAGACCAGGATGCCCATTTCTCTACTCTAGCGAGGACAAGGGGCGAGGCTTTTTGAACACCCTCTAAGGGCGACCAGCGAGGCGCTGCCGGTGTTTGAGCGGAAGGCGATACTAGTTGGGATTTACTGGTGGCCGGCCCAAAAGCGAATCTGTGCCTACCGGTGGATGAAAAGAGGTAGTTTTTTAACCGGTTACGAGGACCTACGCCCTTACCGTAATACTAATTTGTATATGCCTACAAGTTCAGTGAATGTTCTTCGTAATCCTTTAGCTTGTTATAAATTTGAAGCCGGTGCCGGTAGGACTCCAAAACTATGATCCGGTCGTCGGCGTCCACGTTTACAGCTACCGGTCGCCGGAACCGCCATTCAGGCTCCAGATCTGCCCGCCGCCTGGCTTTGATGATGTCCGGATTGGCATCGATGTACCTCTGAGTCCAGGGCGAAGGCTCTTGGGCGTCACCGACCAGCGCAGTAATATAATGGCCGTCGGCGGCGTAGATCTGGACGCGGTGGTTCCCCCAGTCGGTTACGTATACATCCCCATCTGAGTCCACAGCTACACCGGATGGCCCTTTGAGAGAGCCCACTCCGGTACTGGAGCATTCGAACTTAACCAGCAACTCTCCATTGGGGGAGAATTTCTGCACCCGGTTATTTCCCCAATCCGCGACGTAGATGTTGTCCTGACGGTCGATGCAGATGCCCCACGGCATTTCCAGATCTCCGTCACCGCCACCTTGCTTCCCGAACTTGGACTGAAACTCACCGAGCTGACTGAAACTTTGCACCCGATGATTCAAGCTGTCCACCACCCAAATGGTTCCGCGGGAATCGAAAGCGATTCCTGACGGTCCGTTTAGCTGGCCGTCTTCACTGCCGGACCTGCCCCAATGATACCGATAAGCACCCTCTTCATCGAAAATGGTTATCCGGTTGACATGCTCGTCCGAAACGAACACTCGGCCGTGATCGTCTAAATCGATGGACCGGGGCCAAACAAAGCGCCCGTCTTCGGCGCCGAGGGAGCCGAACTGGCCTTGAAACTGGTGGTCAAAGTTGATCTTACTGACTCGCTGACCCAACTGTTCCACACCGCGACTCAACACATAAATTCGACCGTTCGATCCCAAGACGAAATCCTGGGGAGCCCAAAACCCCTGACCGGACTGACTATACATGCCGATGCAGTAGCTGTAGTCATACACCCGGCCGGCGGCGACGGTGGTCAGCATATCTACTCTCCGGTGAACCAATTAGGGATGGTGAAGCTACACGAAGGACATTTGCTCGAAGTTTCCGCCCACTATAGGTACCGGGTCGAGTCCCAACCATTTGTCCGCCAAAGTGGAGTAGAAGCCACGGAAATCATAGTTGGGCGCCAGGTCTCCCTGAGTGAGATCTCCCGGTTGTAATGACGGATAGGTCCCGTACATTCCACCATTTACCCGCTCGCCGATGGCAAACGCTGCCCCAGCCGCTCCGTGGTCGGTACCAGTGCCATTATCGTGAACGCGGCGTCCAAACTCGCTGAACACCATAATGACCACCTCGTCTGCCGCGTCGTGCTCACGCAGGTCGGCGAGGAAGTCGTTGATGGCAGCGGAAACCTCCATCCAAAGTTTGGTATGTGATCCCATCTGGTCATAATGAGTGTCGAAGGACCCGCAAGACGTGTAAAAGACCTGGGTGCCCAGACCAGCCAGATGCACCTGGGCCACGTCTCTAAGGCGCCTGGCGATGGGATTATTT
>JAKZUA010000077.1:0-5489 GCA_047516825.1 Dehalococcoidia bacterium | reverse complement strand
TACTAAACCAATACCAAGGTGGGATGTGCATTTCAGGGTCTTGAAGACGACCGAAAGGACTCTACGGCTCGTCATTTCACCTTTGGTCGCCAACCGGGTCGGCACCGACAGTGCGGTCCTGAGATATGTACATTTCACCTTGGCTTTAGTTTAGGAAAGAGTTTGTTCATATCTGCCGTAGCTTGGGGTCCAGCCGGTCCCGCATCCAATCGCCCAGTAAATTCATAGACAGAACTGTCAACATTATGGCCAGGCCGGGGAAGAAAGAGACCCACCAATTGGAGACGATGAGGTCCCTTCCCTCTGCTACCATAAGACCCCAGGCGGGAGTGGGCAGAGGCAGGCCGGCGCCAAGAAAGCTAAGGGTGGACTCGAGCAATATCACGTGCCCGACTTCCAGAGTGACTATTATCAGCAGGGGATTAACTATATTCGGGAACACATGGAGCCGCATAATCCGGGCATCGGTGCAACCCGAGGCGCGGGCTCGGGATATGAAGTCACGGTTTTTGACCGACAATGTTTCGCCGCGCGCCAAGCGGGCGAACCGAGCCCACAATAGGATCGATATAGTTATCACGACGGTACCAAAGCTGGAGCCCAATATGGTTACCAGTACCAGCGCCATTAGTATGAATGGAAATGCGAGGAAGGCTTCAACAAGACGCATAATCAGATGGTCAACCCACCCTCCCCAATAGCCGGCGATCAAACCGAGGCTGCTGCCCACGAGCCCGCCGGCAGCGATTGCCAGGAGGGCGACGGTCAACGAAACCCTGGCTCCGTACATCATCCGGCTCAGCATGTCCCGGCCGGCCCGGTCGGTGCCCAAAGGAAAAGTCCAGGAACCACCCTCTTCTACGACCTTCCCATCCGTTACCTCCGCGCCTATCCATGCCGGCGGCTGGAGACGGTCGCTAAGTTTCCCCACCGTGGGATTATGTGATGCAAGGACATTGGCAAAGGCTGCCGGAATGACCAACAAGACCATTAGGAGAAATACGGGCAGGAGGGGTAAACGCCGCGCCGCCTTCAGCCTCCGATGGATTTCCGGTGGTGCGTACCACGGTTTGCTGGTCAGAATTGTTTCTGCCATATGTAGCCCTCCCGGCCCATTAAGTGTACCGGATACGTGGGTCAAGATAAGCATAGGCGATGTCTATCAGCAGGCTGATGGAAATGACCAGTGCCGCACCAACCAGAGCAATGGTCTGAACCACGGTGAAATCGCGGGTCTGTACCGACTGAACAGCCAGCAATCCCAAGCCGGGCCATGCAAAGACCGTCTCGATGGCCACCGCCCCGGTGAACAAGATCCCCACTATAATTCCAAGGTAGGTCAAAGGTCCGATGGCTGCATTTCGTAGGCAGTGCTTCCAAAGTATTTTCCACCGGGGGAGTCCTTTAATTTGGGCCATTTTCACATACTCGGCGTCCAGAACCTCCAGCATGGAAGACCGGGTAAGACGCATTAAGGCGGCAACTTGGTAGTACCCCAGGGCCAGGGCCGGGAGGATAATGTGGCTGAATCCCCCCTTACAACAAGTAGGCAGCCAGCCGAGCATGACCCCAAAGACCCAGATGAAGATGATGCCCAACCAGAACTGGGGGAGCGATTGCCCCAAGAGGCCAAAGATTTTGGTCGCGTAATCGAAGGGCGTATCCTTTTTAACAGCGGATAACACCCCGATTGGCAGCGCAATTCCGATCGCTATTGCCAGGGAGAGGCCCGCCAGTTGGAGGGTCGCTGGCAGCCGCTGCTTTACCAGTTCCATGGCGGAGTATCCTTTGTAGGCCAGGGATTCACCGAAGTTCCCACTGAGGCCGTTCTTTACGAAGGAAAAATACTGGATATATAGCGGCTGGTCCAGCCCCCATAGCTCCCTAACCTGCTGGATTCGCTGCTCGTCTGCCTCATCGGAAACCAGGACGTTGATCGGGTCTCCGGAGAGACGCGTCAGGGAGAATACCACCACGCTGATGATAAACAGCGTGATGGCCGCTTGTCCCAAACGGATGATGATGTATCGTTGCATAAAGAAACCGATACTTTCTTTTCAGGTTAGGGATAGTCTGAACAATTCCAATTGTTCTTTAGTTGTAGATATAACCTCAATGCAACTTACCGACTTATTCAGTGCGTTCTTAGATTGATGCCCTGCCAGGGATGACCGGTTGAGTCCAGGTTCCAGGTTATTGAGCCGGGACGACGAATTCCAGGTCACGTATGCCGTTTAGCCCAGTGGTGGGGAACTCTGCTACCACGTCCGGGTTGTACACATACTGGACCCTTACCGCCACCAGCGGGATGAGGGCATACTCGTAAAACAGTTCGTCACCCATTGCCATTAGAAGCTCTTGTCGTTTGTCAGGGTTCATGGTTACTACAAGCTCGTCGAGATTAGACTGGAAGGTTGGCGACACGTACCACTGCTGCTGGTCCCGGTTCAAATTATGGTGGAAAGAGGAGCGGGTTGCGGGCGTATTCTCTTGCGCGGTCCACCAGAAACCCCAACCGGCGTGGTCGAAGCTCCGATAGTGGCCTCTGAACGTAGAAAACTCCAATTCTTCCACTTCGATTGTGACCCCGATGGCATCCATATACCCGATGGTTGCTTCTACCAGTTCCCGCCAGGGGATACCGGGGCGGGCGAAGGCCTTCCACTTCACGGTGAACCCTTCCGGGTATCCGGCTTCGGCCAGCAGCCTCTTGGCTTCCTCCGGGTCATACTTGTACAACTCCGGGAAGTCCTGTTCCCATTGGGGATTCCAGCCGGAGTTTCTGGGGTACCACATGGGCGGCCCGATAATCTTTTCCGCTACGCCTCCCCACAACTCAGTGACCAGTTCATCCCGGTCAATGGCCATGTTCAAGGCTTTGCGCACATTCTTATTGAGCCAAGTTACATCGGGGTCGTATTCGTCTAAACCAGTATCGAACTGCCCCCCCAATACCCCGAATACTACTGAAGCGCCCAGGGTTGTGAGGGCAACTTCCATCCCCTGCTTCTTGGCCTCTTGAGACAGCTCGGTGGGCAGTTCTACGATGTGGGCTTGTCCTCCCAGTACCATAGCCAGTCTGGTGGAGGGTTCCAGCACATAAAATATCTGTAACTCGTCAAAAGCAGGCTCCCTGAAATAGTGGGTGCCGGGAGCGTTTTCCCACAAGGTGTAATTGCCCAGTTGGGTCTCCACGAACTGGTAGGAGCCCGTTCCGGCCACTTTCCTAACCCATTCTTCGTAGGGAGCGGATTCCATCTGTTCTTTGCTCAGCATGATGTTGGCCCAGCGGTCGCTCATCTCGTAGAAGAACTCCGCGTCGGGCTGAGCCAGATTGAAAACGACCTGGTAAGGATCTGATGTGTCGAGTACTCCCGGGGGAATGGGCGGCTGGTTTTCCCGGGGTATGCCGAATCGGTCTTTCATGTGGTTGACCCGGGCAATCTCGCTCTCCGCACGGAGATAGTGGTTCAAGGAGGCTTCCACGTCTGCTGAGGTGAAGTCCCCGAAACCGTGATGGAAGATCGCATCCTCTCGCAGAGGGAATGTCCAGGTCTTCCCGTCGGGGCTTAACTCCCAGCTTTTAGCAAGGCGCCCTTCAATGACACCGGTTTTGGGGCCAAACTGTATCAGGAAGTCGCCATGAGGCAGCCATTGGAACTGCTGGAAATTAGCGGCCAAGCTGGGGTCGGTAGTCTCTGGTGAAGGCGGTATTTGGGCCGCGATAAGTCTGGATACTTTAGCTTCGGCCACCGGCGCCTGCGTGGGAGTGGCGAAGGCGATGGGAGTAGCGGCTGCCGGCGGTGGAGCGAAGGCGGCGGTTGCGGCCGGCGGCGCCGGTGGAGCTTCTGCTACCGCAACCGGTGTCGCGGTAGCAGAAGCTCCACAAGCAACAACAAATAACGAAAGTAGCGACAGTGCAGTCAGAAACCATCCTTGGAACTTGATCCGTGCCAAGTAGTACATACTTGACCTCCTTAAACGCTGTTGATGTGGTTGGGCGCCAGACCACAGGCAAAAGAGCGGAATGTGCTTAGTTCCGGTGCGGCACCTCCTCCCAGTTGCTTAGCCAGCTTACGTTGCCGGCCATCACCGGCCACTCGTCAATCCGGGGGCCAACGGGCCAGACGGCGTTTTTCTCGTATAGCACATTTTGCGTCACGTTGTCAAACATCCACTTGGTCATTTCGGCGGTTTTGGCCCAGCGTTCTTCCTCATCCACCAGAGTCGAAGCCTCTTCCAGGTATTGCTCCAGCGCCGGATGCTCAAAGCCGAAGTTGAAAGACCCCTTGAGGCTGTAAACCCGGAAGTAGCCCAGGACCGGCTCAACGCTCGGTCCGCCATTGTGGCCGCTGACGCCCAAGGCGGTGCGGTTCACCGTGCCGGGACGGAACCCGGAGTAAGGGCTGGTACTCTGCACGGTGGTAATTCCCACGTCCTCCCACATAGTAGCTACCGCCCTTGGCGGCCTCGATGTTGCCGGCCTGGGGGCGCGGGTAGAGGAACATCGGAATCTCGAAGCCATTGGGGTAGCCGGCCTCGGTCAGCAGCTCTTTGGCTCTTTCCGGGTCGTACTCGTAAGCCAGTTGGTCCATGCCTAACTGGGCGGCCCGGGCGTCGTGGCCGCTCCAACCCTGGTGGTAGAAGGGCCGGCCTTCGCCAGAAACCAGGTTGTTGACCAGCTTCACCCGGTCGATCGCCATGCTCATTGCCTGGCGCACCTTGCGCGCCCGGTCCCACTCCGCCGAATTGAGGTTATTAGTGTCGGCCTCCCCGTCCAGCCAGACGAAGACCCGAGGCAACTCTTCCCAGAAGGAAACGAAAGGCGGCAACTCGGGCAATTGCCGCGCCAGCATATTGCCCCACTCGCTCTCCAGGTGATAGACGACAATTAGTCCTGCCGGTAGCGACGACTATTTTTGCCGGTCGATAAAGGGTAATCATTCGGCACCTCCGTACCGAATGATTACCCTTCCGCAATAGTCAGGTCAAGCTTGAGCCTGGATGCCTGGGGCGCGTTTCGTGGCCCTCGGTAGTAAGAAACTATCTCAAAACACCCTCATCCTAACCTTCTCCCGCCTGGGTAGCAGGGATTTTTGAGATAGTTACTAAACCCAAGCCAAGGTGGGATGTACATTTGTGGGGCGCTCAGAATAGGTTTTGGTATACCGAAGGATTATTTCCCCTGACTAGAGGGCGGGCCAGTGGCGTCACAGAACCTCGCTCTTGGAATGTGCATTTCACCGTGGCTTTGGTTTAGTAGTCCGTCAGTGTTGTATTGATGGGTAGAGGGACTTCAGTTTGCTGCGGGCATCCGAGGTGGTGAAGCGCCAGTCCACCCGTATTGCGTCCCGGTTGCGCTGTTGCTGCCACGCTGCCACCTCCCGCCGCAGAGCGCTTTGGTCCGGTATGCGCCGGTCCAGGCATTGTCGGGCCATCACCCCGATTTCAATCTCGGCCATATCCAGCCAACTCCCATGTTTGGGAGT
>JAKZUA010000076.1:0-6562 GCA_047516825.1 Dehalococcoidia bacterium | reverse complement strand
GCCCAATGAAAGCGGGGACTTTGAGTGAATCAGGCCGCATCAGACCGCATTTGACGCTCTTGGAATGCGGGATTATATTTGGCGGTATCCCCGCGGGAGCTATATCCAGGAAAGGTGGTTTGATCTGGGGAATCCCGGATTAGCCCAACAGGCCGGACCGTCCTTGCCTTGACTCTATTTGGGCCGAGGCTTACACTTTAGGCATACCCCCAAACGTGGGACTGGATTTTTTATCAACATGAACGGAACACCCTCCTCGGGCGACGATGTCGCCCTCTTCATCGATTGGGAGAACTTCAAGATCAGCCTCGCTTCGGGCCACCGCACCCCCAACGTATCCGCCCTCAAAGAAGAAGTTGGCAACCACGGCCGGGTGGTGGTGGCCAAAGCCTACGCCGACTGGGTAAGCCGGGCGCCGGAGTTGCGCGGAGCCAGTCAGTTCACCAACGACCCACCGGCCCTCTATGCTGCGGGCATTGAGCCGGTTTACGTCCCAACCCGCCTGCCACCGGTCGGCGCCGCCGATTCCTACCGCACCGCCCGGATAAAGAATAGCGTCGACGTCAAGATGACCGCCGACTGCATAGAGTGTGCCCATTCCTACTCCAACATCGGGACCTACGTGCTGGTTTCGGGTGATTCGGACTTCATCCACGTCATCAATACCCTCCGGGCGATGGGCAAGAGGGTAATCATAATCGGAGTTTCCTGGAGCACATCCCGCCGCCTGGCCGACCAGGTGGATGGATTGATCTTATATGATATGGACGTGGACCCGGCTACCCAGCCGGAACCGGCGCCGGCTGCCGTCAGCGAGCGAGGCAACGGACGAACCACGTCCACCGGGCGGCAACCCCTTTCCGACGCCATCGGCATCATCGAGGACATCGTTCGGGCCGAGCGTCAGGCCGGTCGCATGCCATTGCTCACGTCCTTGAAGCAGCGGGTAACGCGCCAAATTCCTGGCTTCGACGAAAAGAAGTTGGGCTACTCCGGATTCAAAAAACTGATGCAGCGAGTGGCTCAGGAAGGTAACATTAAACTGGTCACCGTGGGACTGGTCGACTGGGTGCTGATGGCCGACGAGCCCGATCCCCAGGAACAAGGGGTGGAGACTACCACGGCCACTCCAGCCTCCGGAGAGGTAGCCGGCATGGTTACCAACGGGGCCGAATTAGCGCCGTCGGATTCGCCTCAGAATGCCGGACTTGCGGCCCCGTCAAGAAGGGGCCGCAAGGCTCAGGAAGAAGGCCTCACCAAACCTGGGGAGCAAGGCTCAACTGGTAGCGACCAGCCAGACCTGGCACCCCTGCTGGCTGAGGAACTGACAGATGTCCAGCTACCGGAAGGGCCTGGGGACGGCCTGGACGGACGCCGGGTAGCCGATTTGATAGTCATGGCCGACAATTTGGAACACCGGGAAGGCATTAGCCACGTGGCTTTCAACTTCCTGGTAGGGGAAGTTTGCCTAGCTTTGGGCGAGGGGCTGAAGGCGGAAAACGAGGAGATCACCCAGCGTTGGGGGCCGATGCATTCCCGAATCTATGTCACCCGCCTGATTCGGAGCTTGAGCGACGCTGGCGTGTTCCAGCGGGGTTGGCACACCGGTCAGGATGAAGACACCGGCCGCAGCCGCCGGCGCCGCACATTTAACCTGGACCGGAATCATCCCATGGTGGTAAAAGTCTTGCGGAGCCAGGCAGAGTCTGCCAAGTCTGAGACTGGGCCTGAACCCTCGGCGCGCGCGGCAGTCGGCCAAGCCGACCGCCCACCTCTGCCACCTATGGAGATGCCGGAAGGGGAATTCCCAAGCCCCACGGAACTGGAGGCGGCAGACCCATCCTCCGGTTTGGGCAAGGTGCTAAGGTTTTTCTCCCGCTCCTGACTTCCACCCGGATTATCCCCCTTAGTAATTCTCTCAAAACGACCCATGTCATTCCGAAAAAGCGAAGCGACTGAGGAATCTAAATCCTTGGCCCCTAAACCTTCACGCATTAGTATTACAGTTACACCATAACCAATGGCGTCAGGGCCATCTTCCCAAGGACTTTAGAGGCTTGGCTTCGCTCGGCGTGACACCTGGAGATAATCCCCTCACACTCCACCGCTCAAAAATCCAGGATCAACGTCGACCATCCGAAATCCCTGGCCCCCAGACCTTCCCCGGTGTAGGGGTGGTAATACTCCCGGTATCCGGATTTCTCGATGGCTTCGTGGCTCTTGGCTACTATAGTATCCGCCAGCTCAGTATAGCCGTGGCCTCGCAAGGCGTGGGATAGGAACCAGTTGGTGTTGATCCAGCTGGGACCCCGCCAAATAAAGCCGTGGGGGTTGCCCGGCATGAACTTGGGGTCGGAAGCCGGCACGGAAGGCAGCGGGTAGGGTAGCCAGAAATCCTTTTCCGACTTAACCCAACGCTCCACCAGTCTCTCTACTATCGGACGGGGTAGGTCATCCAGAACGAGCGGCATCAATGAGCTGATGGTAACCACTTTGACCGGCGTTTCGGCGACTCCGGAAAGGTCAAAGAAGGCGCCGGCTTCTTCATCCCAGCACTTGGCCACCAGAGCGTCCCGGGTCCTTTCGGCCTCGCGGTGGAACTCAGCAGCCTCCGGGGAATCTCCCAGCAGCCTGGCCAGAGACCGCAGGCTGAAGGCATAGATGGAGTTGACCAGCACATCCTCGACGTGAAATATGTCCGCCGCCAGAATCCCCAGGTCGTCGCCACGCCGGGGCTCGTAGGCCTCATACACCTTCTTGAGCGCGGCGATGAAGCCCCGGTTGCTCAACTCCTCCAATCCCAAGATTTGGTCATACTTGGGTGAGCAGTCGGTTCCGGCCTCTTCGGGCTGGATCACCGCGATAAGGCCGTCATCGTCCGGGTCACGATTTTCCCGCAACCAGTGATAGAAGGCCGTCAAAACCGGTAGGGCTGCCTGCTTGAAATCCTCATCGCCGGTCGCCTGATACACTCGTTCCACCGCGTAGGCCAAAATAGGCGGTTGAATGGTCGAGCTGTAGTTGGGCGAGGTCATTCCCACAATGTTGCGGCTTAGGAAATCGGGCTGCTTTTCCATTTCCCAGAAGATGATGTGAGGAATGAACCCGTCGGGCAGGGCCCCACTCATCAGGGTGGTCAGTTCAGCTTTCGCCTGCTCCAGGTCCAGGTGGGTCAGGGCGATGGCGTGGAAGCAGGAATCCCAGAACCACTGAAAGGGGTAGCCACGGAGGGAGGGAACGACAAAACTGAACTCCTTGCCATTCCAGTCGGCCACTCCCTTCCTGAGATTGGACAACAGGATATTGCGGGCCCCGGCCTCCAGCTCTTCACGATTCAATGTTTCTTACCTCGATTCTTACTCCGATTCTTATTACGCGATGCCCTTTGGTAAACTGCCAGATATTTATCGGCCACCGCGGACCAGGTGAATTCCTCCAGGGCATACCCTTTGCCCTCCTGCCCCAGGCTCCTTCGATAATCAGCATTGTTGACCAGCCGCACCAACTCCTCGACGGCCGCTGGCCGGTCAAAGGGCGGTACCACCACGGCTCCCCTGGTTAGCAGCTCCCGGTTGGCTCCCACGTCATGGGTCAGCACCGGAACGCCGGCAATCATGGCCTCGAAATAGACCAGACCAAAGGCCTCATAGTGGGAGAACAGGACGAATAGATCGGCGCGGGCGTACCAGTCCACCAGCTCCGAGTCCTCCAGCTCGCCGGTAAAAAGCACCTCCCCTTCCAGACCGGAGTGCCGCACCTCTTCCCGCAGCGCCGATTCCCCTCCTTCATTCCGCCCGACCAGGATCAAACGCGCCGGGCGATTAAACCCCTCTCGGGCCTGCCGGTAGGATTCCAGCAACCAACCCTGGCCTTTATGTTCGCCCAGTCTCCCGACGCACAGGATGTCAACCGGCACTAATTCTGAAGCTGCCGGGGAAGCTGTCCTTCCACCGTCCGGCGGGACAGTTTCCTCCTCAGCAGGCTGAGGGCTATTTAGGGGAGAGGCTCCCCATCCGATGATCGCTTGCCTGGTGGGGCGGACCCAGTAGTCTCGAGCAACCTGCTCCGCCTCCTGACGGGTCAGGGCGACCACCTGGTCCATCACATTGCAGATGAACCCGTTGATCGGTCGCAGCCACCAGCGGGAAAGAGGCAAGGTGTGGTAAGAAGGGGTGAAGATAAACCCGGCCCGCCGCCGGAACCAAAACCAGCTCCAGAAATGACCCCAAAACCAGCCATCGCCGACAAAATGGACTACATTGGGCTGGAACTCCTTGAGGTAGCGGCGCACCTGGCGGGGAGGAAACCAAACCAGGGGGACCGAGTACAACGGGATGGAGCGTTTGGGATATCCCCGGAGCCGGAAGATGGAAATGCCCTCTGGTGTGACGTCCCGGTCGGCCCATTCCGGGTGCGGGATTCTCGGAAAGGCGTATTTGGTGGTTAGGACCGCCACCGCCTCCACCTGCTCCGACTGCATGACCTGGAAGGATAGCTGCTCGATGGCCCTTTCGATTCCTCCCAGGTAGGGCCGGAAATAGGGGGTCAGGAATAGTACCCGCAGGGGAGGAGCGCTCACCGGATACCTCCTGCCAAACCAAAGCCAAGGTGGGATCTACATGGAAGGCAATGCCAACTCTACAGGATTCACTTCGGCATCAGTATCAAAACTCCCCTACCCTGCTAGGGCTCGCTCCAGTCCACCGCCCCAAGCCTCCGCGATATCTCTCACCGGCAGGTCCAACATCGAACCCAGCTGAAACCGGTCGCCGCCCGTTACACCCAGCTCCATCAGGGGAACACGCAACTCTGCTGCCATTTGTTCCAGGGTTGCCCAATGTTCCGGGGCTAAGGATACCACAATGCGGGATTGCCCCTCGCCAAACAGGGCCGCATCCCACCGTCTCGGCAGGCTGGAGAAAGCCTGGCCACCCCTAAAGCCCATAAAATCGCCCGACGGCGTTGTCGGACCAGAGCCTGATGCTGCGGCCCCAGTCATACAGCATTCGGCCAGGGCCGTGGCCAATCCGCCGTCGGAGCAGTCGTGGGCCGACGCCAGCAGGCCGTGACCGATGGCCCGCCGGCACAAGGACTGAACCCGTTTCTCCAGCTCCAAGCGAATATAAGGCCGACCCGCCACCAAACCGTGAATTAGTTGCAGATATTCGCTGCCGGCCAGGTCCGACGCCTTGACGCTCCAATCGGCACCGCCCAAAAGCATGACCAGCAGGCCTTCCTCGGGGAAAGCAGACCGGGCGTGAAGCCTGACATCCTCTAGCAGGCCCAGTCCTCCTACCACCGGGGTGGGAAAGATGGCCTGCCCCTGGGACTCGTTGTACAGGCTGACGTTGCCGCTGACCACCGGCACTCCCAGCACCCGGCAGGCTCGTGCCATTCCCCGGATGGCCTGTTCCAGCTGGTAGTAGATCTCGGGCTTTTCCGGATTTCCGAAATTTAGGCAGTCGGTCAAGGCCAGGGGTTCCGCCCCGGAACAGGACAGGTTGCGGCAGGCCTCGGCCACCGCGATCTCCCCGCCGCGATAGGGGTCCAAATAGCAGTAGCGGCCGTTTCCATCGATGGTCAGCGCGATGGCTTTAGCGGTGCCCTTGATACGCAAGAGGGCGGCGTCGCTGCCCGGCCCAACCACGGTGTTGGTCTGAACCTGATTGTCATACTGACGGTAAACGCTGTGTTTGCTGGCGATATTTGGGGAGGCTAAGAGGCGCAGCAGAATCTTCGCGGGACTGCATTCCGGTATGGGTACTTGGGAGAAGGAAAGGCGTTGCCTTCGCTTCTGCTCCTCCGACTGCCGGCCCTCCAATCGATAGCGGGGAGCATCGGTCAAGGGTTGCAGCGGCAGGTGGGCCAGCAGGCGGGTTTCATCCACTATCTTGGCCTCGGCTTCCCGCGTAACCTGTCCGATCTCTGCCAGAGGTATATCCCATCGATCGAAAACCAGGGAAATCTCGGGCAGATGGTCCGGCGGCACCACCAGAAGCATTCTCTCCTGAGATTCCGATAACATAACCTCATAGGCGGTCATGCCGGACTCCCGGCGGTGCACCCGGGAAACATCCAGCAAAACTCCTCTACCTCCCCGGGCCGCCGATTCCATGGCGGCGCTGGTCAAACCGGCCGCTCCCAAGTCCTGAAGCGCCGGAACCCAGCCGGTGGAGAGAGCCTCCAGACAGGCTTCAATCAATATTTTTTTCAGGAAGGGATTGCCCACCTGCACTGTGGGGCGTAGCTCCTGCTCCTCCTCAAAGGAGCGGGATGCCAGGCCGGAAGCGCCGTGGATGCCGTCCCGGCCGGTATCCGCGCCGGCCAGCAAAAGCAGGTGTCCGGCGGTAGTGGCGGCGGCCGTGGCGATTTTATCCTTTTCCACCAGACCCACGCACATGGCGTTAACCAGAGGATTCTGATTGTAGGAGGCGTCGAAATAGATCTCGCCGCCAACGTCGGGAACGCCGATGCAGTTGCCGTACCAGGAGATGCCACCCACGACGCCGTGGAAGAGATGCCGGTTCTGCGGCCGGTCCAGGGGTCCAAACCTCAGCGAGTT
>JAKZUA010000075.1:0-4514 GCA_047516825.1 Dehalococcoidia bacterium | reverse complement strand
TAGTCCAATCTTTGTAGTCGAATTATTCGCGTTCTTACCAGAATCGGTTCCCTAATCGAAGATTTTGGAGGCTCCTGAACTTATGTGCCCAGACACGATTTACGACTCGGAGCGCGGGGATATTTCCATAGCGGTGGCCGGCGACGCCATGATCACCCGCCGCATGCGTCCCTTCCAAGAGGCCGGTTTCCTCAAGCTGGTGGAGATACTTCGGAAGGCCGATGTCAGTATCGTCAACCTGGAAATGCTGTTCCACGATTACGAAAGCAGCTGGCAGTGGAGCGGAGCCACCTATACCCGCTCGGACCCGCATAACCTGGACGAGCTGAAGTGGATGGGGGTGGACGCCGTAACCACCGCCAGCAATCATTCCTTCGATTTTTCCGAAGGCGGGTTCCTCACTACCCTGCGGCACTGCCGGGAGATAGACTTGCCCCAAGCCGGCGGAGGGCGCAATATCGACGAGGCCCGCTCGCCAGCCTACGTGGACTCCCCCCGGGGCCGGGTGGCGGTTCTGGGCGCTACCAGCACCTTCAGCGAGCAGTCCCGGGCGGGTCCGGGGCGTCCCGACTTCCCCGGCCGGCCCGGGGTCAACGCTCTTCGGCACAACGTGGTCCACCGGGTGGAACGAGAGGTGTTCGAAGCGCTGAGCCGCGCCCGAAATGAGCTGGGGTACCGGGACATCCAGGAAGCCCGGCGGACCTTCGGCTTTCAGGGTACTGAAGAGGCTAAGGATGAGCGCAGCGAGATAGAGTTCCTGGAAAACAAATTCGTCCTGGGCGAGGAATTTGCGGTTTCCACTTCGGCCAATCAGGACGACCTGGCCGGCATCGGCAAGTGGATTCGGGGAGCCCAGAAGCAGGCCGATTGGGTCGTCTACGGGACCCATTGCCATGAGAGCGGCGCCACCGGAGAATTCCACGGCATGACTCGAATCTCTCCTCCGGAGTTCCTGATCGAGATGGCCCACTGGACCATCGATCAGGGCGCCGCCCTCTTTGCCGGGCATGGCCCTCATTTTTTGAGGGGCATCGAAATTTATCGCAACCGGCCCATCTTCTACAGCCTGGGAAACTTTATTTTCCAGAATGAGACTGTGCTGTGGATGCCCGATGAGGCTTACCGGCGCTTCAACCTGGGTTACGATGAGACGCCCGGCGACTACCTGGACACTCGCTCGGGCGGTGGAACCCGCGCCTTTGCGTCGGACCCGGTTTTTTGGAGAAGCGTCGTGGCGGTGTGCAACTACAGTCGGGGAGACCTGAAAGAGGTGCTCCTCTATCCAATAGATATGGGCTACGGGCGCCCCATGCCGCAGCGGGGCCGGCCGGTGCTGTCGGAAGGCCAGGTAGCCCAGCAGACGTTGACCTGGCTACAGGATGTTTCCAAACCCTTGGGAACCGAGATTACCATTGCCGACGGCGTGGGTATGATACGGGTTTAACGCTTCACTGAAGGAATTGCTAAACTTGGGAAATCCACCCCCCCCTATATCCCCCTTTTCAAAAGGGGGATATAGGGGGGGTTGGATTTCCCCAAAAAGTGGCTCCTCTAACCGGGCGTAGCTATCGATTCAAGGCTCTTAATAAATCACCCGGCACCAAAAAACAGTAGGAGGTAGCTCAATGGCCATCTACAGGTTGTACACCGGCGACGATGGAAAATCCCACATGGATGAGCTGGACTTGGCGTCCCAGCCAGACCTGACCACCCTGCACGCCAGCAAGGGCGTTGTGTTCCGCGCCGCCGAGCCGGGACGCTTCAGCGACTGGCACAACGCGCCCCGCCGCCAGTACATAATTACCCTTTCCGGAGAGGGAGAGATCGGGCTGGAGGATGGCACCACCCGACGGCTGCGGGCCGGGGATGTGAACCTGGCGGAGGACATGACCGGCAAGGGCCACACCACGCGAGTGGTGGGCGACGTTCCTCGGGTCACCGCTACCATTCACCTGGAGGACTAGCCGCGGCTGGTCTTCTGTAGGCTTTGCCCGTGGGCTTTGTCCCTGCCGGTTGGCTGGGGTGCTGGGCCAGCTCGCCCAGGTTGCTTATCCCCATAGAAGGGGGTATTCTCCACATCGAGTATTTGGCGACCAAACCCAACCCAATTTCGGATCGACATGGCCGGCCCTAAAGAACCCGGCGGGTTTCACATTGGCTTAAGTATAGGAGATTAATGGCAGCGAAAAAGGGACGGGGTCTGTTGATGGTCTACGTAGATGTACCTGCCGAGGTCAAGGACGAGTTCAACCGCTGGTACGACGAAGAGCATGTTCCGGAGCGCCTCGCTATCCCGGGGGTGCTGAATGCAGCCCGCTACCTGGCCCAAAAGGGTGGTCCCAAATATCTGGCCTGCTACGAACTGGACCAGCCGGAGGTCTACTTTTCCGACCCTTGGCAGAACCTGGGAAAGAACCCCTCCTAGGGGACCAAGCGCCTGTCTCCCAGCATTAGCGGCAGCAATTTCATTCTTAACCTGTACGGGATGATTTACCCCGATACCCTCTCCGAGGAAGCGCTCCAAGCTGAGATGTCACCGACCATTCTGGTAGGTAGGATGTCGGTGCCCCCCGGCCTGGAGGAGACATTCAATCATACCTACAATAGCGAGCGGTTACCCGAGTGCCATAAGGTGCCGGGGTATATTCGTAATCGCCGGTTCGAAGCGGTTCAAGGTCAGCCGAAATACGCCACAGTCCATGAAATGCAGTCCCCGGCCGTGGCCGCGACCCCGCAATGGGATGCCTGGCGCACTATGGAAGCGCCGGTTTGGAACAGCCAGGTTAGACCCCACATGGTGCATGAGCCGGGCTCCCCGGGTATCTACCAACGAATCTTTCCCGCCTAGTCTGGGAGCAGCCCTGGGCCCCACCCACCGGTCTAGGTCCAGACGAATAAGAAAATGTCTCTACGAAAAGGGCCTAAGTGAGAGAGTCGTGATCCGCAGTTTCCAGGGTAAGATGCCAAATATCCATCCCACGGCATGGGTCAGCGAGGCCGCCTATGTTATCGGCGACGTGGAGATAGGGGAGTACTCCAGTGTTTGGCCCGGCACGGTAATCCGGGGGGATACCATCAAGATCACCCTGGGCCGGTACGTCGACATCCAGGACAACTGTGTGCTGCATGCCGACAACGATGCCTTTTATGGCGATTATGTTTCGCTGGGGCACGGCGTCATCTGCCACGCCAAGCAGATCGGTCCCAACTGCCTGATTGGCAACGGCGCCACCCTGAACGATGGCGTGGTGCTGGGCGAGCTCTCCATTGTGGCCAGCGGCGCGGTGGTCTTGGAAAACCGGGAGTTTCCGGAAAAGTCCTTCATCCTGGGTGTGCCGGCGGTGGCCCGGGAACAGCCAACCGATGAAAGCCACCACGAGAGGATTCGCCGAACCGCGGAGAGCTACGCGCGAAAAGCCCAGCTGTTCAAGGCCGAAGGCCTGGGAGGCACTGAGTAACAAGAAACGGTAACAACAGCCGCTTACCAAAAAGAGGGGCCAGGCCAGGCCCGGTCCCCCCTAATCTTCAGGCGCCCACTCTGCCAAAGCCGGATGTGAGCCTTAGTGCATCGGCGAGAAGGCGGCGGGAACCAGCACTTTGTTCTCCTGCTTGACCATTGAATCGCGGTAACTGCCGCCGGGAGGCCAGACTCCAGCCTCGCGAGTTGCGGCGCGAATACGGTCTCGCTCCACCATGTTCTCGTAAGGCCAGATGTGGACCCACTTGTTCAAGCCTCCCAGCTCGGTGGACATGCCTGCCGCCAGAGGCGAGAACTCTTCCCGCTGAGGTATGGCTTTGCCCCAGCTCTCAATCAGCCCAGGTATCGCTCCCGGCAAAAAGGTGTAGCTCCGCATCTCGTAGACATTGCCCAGGGCCTGGTCGCCGCCCATCGGACGCATGAAGGGCGCCGGGTTGTAGATCTCAGACTCTTGCTGCACAATCAGGTCGGTGCCGCGCAGCCGCTGCAAATCCGGGTCTTCCGCCATGGCTTCCCGCACGTCCTGCCGGTGCTGCAGGTCCTCGTAGGGCCAGATGTGGACCACCTGGTTCAAGGCACCGAATTCGACGTGCCAGAAGCCCCCCAGTTTGGAGTGCTTTTCGCGGAAAGGCTGCCGCTTGGCGAACCGTTCTTCAAATTCAGGGACCGCTCCCGGCTTGAGGGTGTAGGTACGTAGTTCGTAAATCATAGCTCCTCCTAAATTCGAGTCTACCGCGTAGTTGGCTTTTGCCCGGTCAGTGTTCCTCAGTCACCAAGAGCCCAGTCTACCAAGAACCCTAGCTGGGGGCAAACTGCTCGCCGGTTTTGGATCTGCTTGGGTAGTAGCTACTTCATCCAGTCGGCGACCCGTTCGGCGATCATGATGGTGGTGGCATTGGTATTGGCGCGGATGCAGTCGGGCAGCACCGAAACGTCCACTACCCGCAGACCCTCCAGTCCGTGTACGTGACAATACTGGTCCACCACGGCGGTCGGATCGGAGGCGGGTCCCATTTTACAGGTGCCGCAGATGTGC
>JAKZUA010000074.1:0-3450 GCA_047516825.1 Dehalococcoidia bacterium | reverse complement strand
CACCAGATCCGCCAGGGTCTTGCCGTCCTGATAGTAGCCGCCGGTCACGTAGCAGGGAACGGTGTTGCGGGTGCCGCCCAGCAGTTTGTACACCGGCATGTTGGCCGCCTTGCCTTTGATGTCCCAGAGGGCGATGTCGATGGCCGCCATCCCGGTCATGATTTGGGGCCGGCCCCAGCCCGGGGCGGCCCATCCCGGATAGTGGTTCAGCGCAAACATCTTGTCCCAGAGCCTCTCGTTATCCAGAGGGTCCTCCCCCAGCAGAGCGGGCTTGAGGAGCTCGGCCACCACCCGGGAGGCCCCTTCGGGCTGAATGTTTCCCGCCCCGTCCTGCTTGTAGATGCCAGGAAAGGGCATGCCCGCTCCGTGGGCCTCGCCGATGCCCACCAGGCCGGTGTCCGTGTGGGGACCCTTACTATCAACTCGCTGACCCGCCCAATGGGTCTTAGCGCGGTCCAGTACTGTTTCTCCGGCGGCGGCCAGACCATGGCTATAGCTTCGATTTCGGTGATCTTCATCTCTAACTCCTATTGGTTTGGGGAGTAGGTAACTATCGCAAAACGACTCATGTCTTTCCGGAGAGATCGGGGTGAGATTTTTGGATAATTCCTCGACCAGAATCTGCGGCAGACGGCCCGTCAACCTACGGCGTTTTATTTGGCGGGGCTCTATTTGGGCAGCCGCTGAATTTGAAACCCTGCTTTCGCCTCCAAGGGTAAAACCACGGCCGCCCCATCCTTCTCTCCCAACCCCTGGCGGACGGCCTCCTTGAGTAGCTTGAAGGCCGCGTCACCGGCGGGGGTTGGGGTGTTCAGCTCATGGGCCAGATCCTCGACCAGTCCAAGGTCCTTAAGGAAAACGTTGATCTGAGTGCGGACACCTGCGAAGTCCCGGTCCAGCATGACTGGAGCGTTGCGGCTTAACATAAAACTCTGGGCCCAGCCGGAATTCAACACCTCAAACACCAGCGCCGGATCGGCTCCGGACTTGGCTCCCAGCAGCATGGCCTCGGCGGCAGCGACCGAGTGGATCCCCACCAGTAGCTGGTTGATCAGCTTGACGGTGGTTCCGGTGCCGGTGGGGCCTATCCGCCGCACCGTGGCGCCCATGGCATCGAATACCGGCAGCGCCTGGTCGTAGGCTTGCTGGGGACCGCCGGCCATGATGGTCAGGGTCCCGTCGGCGGCCCGCTCGGTACCCCCGCTGATGGGCGCGTCCAGGAACTGCGCGCCCTTTTTCTCGGCCGCGTTAGCGCAGGCCCGGGAGGTCTTGACCCCCACGGTACTGTGGTCAACCAAGACCTGCCCCGGCCTAGCGTTTTCGATGATGCCGCCCTTACCCAGGAAAACCTCTTCCACTGCGGCGATGTCGGGTAGGCAGGCCAGCAGGACTTCTGCGTCTTGGGTCACTTCCGCTGTAGAACTGGCCGGTCTGGCTCCATCCTGGGCAATACGCCGCACCTTATCCTGGCTGCGGTTGTGTACGGTCAGGTCGAAGCCGGCTTGGAGCAGCCGGTGGCACATGGGTCTACCCATGCGCCCGAGACCGATGAACCCCACCCTGGTGGTCATTGCTTGCGCTCCTTACCTACCATGCTCAGCTGCAAAGGGGGATAAGCCGCCGCAGATTGGCCCCAGTTTACCACCCGGTTTCTCGAGCCACAATCTGACTGGGAAGTGGAGGCCCGGAATTGAAGGGCCGGGTATTGGACCAACCCCGATAGACCCGGCCAGGTCAGGCGCCGCGTCCATCTGTTAGACTGCGGCAGTTAGCAGCTACGGGGCGTGCCCCGGTAATCGGAAGGCAGTGCTTTTGGCGGCGGCGATGACCGACCTGGACAACCCCAAGACTTACGAGCAGCTGGATCCCTCCGGGTTGAGGGGGCGATTGAGAGAGCTTCCTCGCCAGTGCCAGGCGGCCTGGCAGCAATCCCAGGCCCTGAAGCTGCCCGATGAGTGGAAGCAGATCAGCCAGGTGGTCATAGGCGGCATGGGCGGCTCGGCGATAGCCGGAGACCTGGCAAAAGACCTGGCGGCGTCGCAACAGGCGGTTCCAATAACCGTGGTCCGCGATTTCCAGCTTCCCTTCCCGCTCACCGGCAATCACCTGTTTGTTGCTTGCAGCTTTTCCGGAAATACCGCTGAAACCTTGAGTTTGCTTCAGCAGGCGCGCCAGAGCGAGGCCCAGGTATTGGCCATTGCCGGAGGAGGGCAGCTTGCTAGAAGAGCCGAAGAGGAGGGGCTGCCTCACTTATTGATTGAAACCTCAGGCGAGCCCCGCAGCGCTTTGGGCTATAACTTGCTGCTGCTGCTGGGAGTTCTAGCCCGGCTGGGATTGGTTTCCACTACCGCCCAAGATGTTCAGTCGGCTTTTACTGCCCTCCAAGAGCAGGTAGCCCAGCTGGGCGAGGAAATACCAACCCGGGATAATCCCGCCAAACAGCTGGCGCAAGAATTGGCCGGACGGCTGGCCTTGATTTATGCCGGAGGCGTATTTGCCGGGGTGGCCCGCCGCTGGAAAACCCAGCTAAACGAGAATGCCAAGGCTTGGGCTTTCTACGAAACCATTCCGGAGCTATTGCACAACTCGGTGGAGGCCTTCCACACCGGGGCGATGGAGGGCTCCGACAGGTTAGCATTTCTGCTGCTGCCGGCAGCCGCCTCCGCGGAATTGGAGCGTAGCTATCAAATCGTGGAGGAGTTACTAACCGGGCAGGAAATTCCCTACCGGCGAATATCGGGTGCCGCCGGTGCTCCCCTGTCCCAGCTGTTGGGGATGGTTTTGCTCGGCGACTACGTCAGCTACTATTTGGCGCTGATACGATCAATAGATCCCTCGGGGACACCTCTACTCGACCTGGGAAAGAAGCTGGCGTCCCAGGCTTTTACCCAACGCCTATGCTAACCGCTGGGCATTTCCTACTGGCTAATTACGGGGCAACCGGGGTCTGGTTTCGCGATTAGGCCCCAAAGGTTGTTATACTAGGGGAAGCCAGTTCTATTTCTAATCCCGTCGTTAGGGGAGGTACCAAACATGAAATGGGCTTCCGGAATCTCGGAACAGACATCATTAGCTGGTGCCGTTGAGCAATGTACGGCAGCAGTTCGCCAACAGCTGGGAGATGCGAATCCCGACCTAGCGGTGGTGTTTGCGTCCTCCCACTATCAGCAGGAGTTCGAGGCTATGCCCGCGCTGGTCAAGCAGGGGTTGGGGCCAGTATTGGTCCTGGGCTGCTCTGGTGGGGGTATCATCGGCAACGGGCAGGAGGTAGAGCAGCAGCCGGCAGTTTCTATTACCGCCGCCAACCTTCCGGACGTTGAATTGGTGGACTTTCATCTGGAGGGCGAAAAGCTGCCGGACCTGGATGCCGGACCAGATTCCTGGCAGGATTTGGTCCAAGTCACCGCCGGTCAGGAGCCCCATTTCGTTTTGCTGGCCGACCCCCTCAGC
>JAKZUA010000073.1:0-4221 GCA_047516825.1 Dehalococcoidia bacterium | reverse complement strand
GGTTGCGTGGTAGCATCTGTTGGGTGCTCCTTGTTTCTGGTCGGTTTTCTGTCTCGAAAACCATTATCCCAGATTCAGAGGAGCACTTCCTTCCCTATACGCCCTGTCGCGACACGCCCTCTATCGGTGGATTCGGGCTTAAACGGGGACTTCAAGGTAAACGGCTGAAAGCCGGCTGGGTTGAGGATTACCTACTCAAAGTGCTCCTTGGTTAAGACGCGATTGCCCTGACCACCCCTTGGGTAAATCCCCCTTTTGAAAAGGGGGATTAAGGGGGATTTGGATCTTACAAGTTTAGAACTTTCGTCAAGAATCAGTAACCACCCCGCCCTGGCCGGCTTGACCAGCAGGCATGCGACTACTACTCTAGGGCGCAATGCCGGAGGAAACTTAGCCTAGATGTCCCCCTATTGGGTCCGCTATTGGATCGGATTGGGAGCCGTTTTTGGCCTCCTCAGCGTAGTCGCGGGAGCTCTGGGAGTGCATGCCCTGCGCGACACGTTGGACCCAGGAGCCTTGAACACATTCCAGACCGCGTCCAGGATCCAGATGTACCATGCCCTGGCGCTGGTTATGACCGGGTTGCTGGCCGACCGGTGGCCATCGCGTATGTTGCTGGCAGCGTGTTGGCTTTTCACCGCCGGGGTGGTTTTATTCTGCGGCAGCCTGTACATCCTGGCGCTGACCGGAATCGGCGTTTTTGGCGCGGTGGCGCCGGTCGGGGGAGCGAGCCTGATGGGAGGATGGGTTCTGCTAATCCTGAGCGTGTTTACCAGAAGGAACGCTGGCTGACTGATGAGACGGGCACCCTTCATAAATACCACGCGCGATGAATAATCGCCCATTGCTTTTCAGCACCAGGGTGTTTAGGTTTTCCCCAGTGTCATTGCGAAGGAAGCGAAGCAATCCTTCCTCGCCTTGCTGAGATTGCTTCGGGCTTACGGCCCTCGCAAGGACAATAGAAAACCCTGTTTCCAGCACAAACGTGGTTGACAAAGTCCTGACAAAATCCCTACGGTTCCGTATAAGATACGCCAAAATAAACTGGGGGATGCTTGATGAGTTTTGGAGAAGCTATTGGTTCGGGCTTTGGTAAATACGCGGTTTTTAATGGCCGGTCCAGCCGGTCCGAGTATTGGTGGTGGACATTGTTCGCTATCATTGGCTATGTCGTATTCGCGGTGGTCGATAGCATCATAGGTACCTACCCACTGCTTTACTTGCTTTGGGCGTTAGCGACATTTTTGCCTGGATTGGCAGTCACTGTCAGGCGATTGCATGACATCGACAAATCGGGGTGGTGGATCCTGTTTGGTTTCGTACCCCTGATTGGGGCCATTATGCTGATCATCTGGTATGTGGGTCGAGGAACCGACGGCTCCAACCGTTTCGGAGAAGACCCTCTGCAAGCCTAATTACAGCCGGTTAGCCCGGCTAAGGCCGCCGGAGCTAGATTAGCGGCTAAATGATCCGGGCGACGCGGAGCCGGCAGAGTTCCTCGCCGGACAGGCCCAGCTCCTGGCAGAACACTTCCCCATTGTGCTCGCCCAGGCGCGGGGCCGGTCGCCTGCCCTCCATGGGGTTAACGCCGTCCAGTAGGAACCCGGTCCCGGCATATTTCAGGTTGCCGGCCACCGGATGGTCCAGCTCGACAAAATAGCCTCGTTCGGCCAAATGGGGTGATTCCACTACCTGCTTCGGGCTTTGCACCAGCCCAACAACCAGGCCCCTGGTCATGGTTTCCCGCATCAGGTCGAGATTATTCCATTGGGCCAGCCGGGGGGCGACCAGCGCATACAACTCTTCCCAGTTCTCCAAACGGGCTCGTCGTGTGGAAAACTTGGGGTCCAGCAGGCCCGGCTCCTCCAAAAATTCGGCCCACACCTGCATGGGCCTGCCGCCGGTGCCGGCCGTGGTCAAGGTTACCTCCCCGTCCAGCGTAGGCAGGTGCATCCCGTCCATGACGTTGCCATCACTACCGCCCCGATGGGGGCTGCGTCCGGTAAAGCTATAAGGGTGTATCAGGCCGGAGGGGGTGCTGACCGCCGCTTCCTGCACCGAAATGTCTATGTGCTGGCCCTGGTCAGCCTGCTCTTTATAAAATAGCGCCGCTATTAGGGCGATGGCTGCGTTACGAGCGGCGGTGATTTCCATTTGCTGCAACGCGGTGCCCATTGGGGGCCGGTCCGCCGATCCGGTGACGGCGTGGAGGAAGCCGCCCACCGCCTGCGCCACCAGGTCATTCCCCTGGTAGTCCGAGTTGGGACCGGTCTGGCCGAAGTAGGTAATGGAGGCCAGGATTAGTTTGGAGTTGGCCTCCCGCAGTGTCTCGTAGCCCAATCCCAATTCATTCAGGCGACCCGGGGGATAGCTCTCGATCACGATATCTGCGGATTCCGCCAGCCGCAGGAAGAGGTCTCGTCCCGACGGCTGCTCCAGGTCCAGGGTTATCCCCCTCTTGTTGGTGTTGAAGGCCAAAAAGGTGGTGCTGCCATCGAAGTCGGGTTCCCCGTTGATAAAAGGGGGCTCATGACGGGCGGCGTCACCCCAGGCGGGAGGCTCCACCTTTATAGTGTCGGCCCCTTGGTCGGCCAGCGGCTTGGCGCAAAAGGACCCGGAGGGAGCGTTGGTTAGCTCCAAAACCTTGAGGTCGCCCAATATTCCAGTCAGTATTCCTGCCACTGCTGCCCCGATATCCTCTACTCCTCGTCGCCGTACTGCTCCTTGAGGGCCTCCACTACCGTCGGGTCCGCCAAGGTGGTGGTGTCGCCCAGGGCCCGGCCCTCGGCGACGTCGCGCAGCAGGCGACGCATGATCTTGCCGCTGCGGGTTTTGGGCAGCTCGGCGGCGAAGTAGATATCGTCCGGCCGGGCCATGGCCCCGATTTTGGTGGCCACGTGTTGCTTCAACTCGGTTATCAACTCGTCGGAGGCCGTCACATGGTTCTTGATCGTGACAAAGGCGACGATAGCCTGCCCCTTGATTTCGTGGGACTTGCCGATGCAAGCCGCTTCCGCAACGTTGGGGTTGTCCACCAGGGCGCTCTCCACCTCCATGGTGCTGATGCGGTGCGCCGAAACGTTGATCACGTCGTCGACCCGGCCCAGCAGCCAATAATAGCCCTGCTCGTCGATCTTGACTCCGTCGCCGGTGAAGTAAATGTCCGGGTATTTGGACCAATACTGCTGGACGTACCTTTCCGGATCGCCGTAGATACCCCGCAGCATGGCGGGCCAGGGTCTCTTCAGTACCAGATATCCGCCACCGCCGGGTCCCACCGAGTTGCCCGCCTCGTCCAGCACGTCCACCTCGATACCGGGGAAGGGCTGAGTGGCCGAGCCAGGCTTCAGGGTGGTTAGGCCGGGCAGGGGCGTAATTAGCACCATGCCAGTTTCGGTTTGCCACCAGGTGTCCACCACCGGGCAGCGACCGCCGCCGATGTTCTCCCAATACCAAACCCAGGCCTCGGGATTGATAGGCTCGCCCACGCTGCCCAGCAGCCGCAGGCTGGACATATCCCTTCGCCTGGGATACTCCTCACCCCAGCGCATGAAGGTGCGAATGGCCGTGGGCGCGGTGTAGAGGACGGTTACCCCGTACTTCTCAACGATGGCCCAGAAGCGGTCCAGGTCGGGGTAGTCTGGGGAGCCCTCGTACATCACTGAGGTCGCGCCGTTGGCCAGGGGTCCGTAGACAATGTAGCTGTGTCCAGTAACCCAGCCGATGTCGGCGGTGCACCAGTAAACATCCTCATCTTTGAGGTCGAAGATCCACTTGGTCGTTGCGTAGGTTCCCACCAGGTAACCGCCGGTGGTATGGACGATGCCCTTGGGCTGGCCGGTGGTGCCGCTGGTGTAGAGCATGTACAGCATGTCCTCGCTGTCCATGGGCTCAGGCTCGCAGGTCAGCGGTTGGGTAGCCATCAGGTCGTGCCACCAGACGTCCCGGCCATCAACCATCTTGTCATCGGCGTGCTTGGTGCGCCGGACCACCACCACCTTCTCCACCGGACTCTGCCCGGTCAGAGAATCGTCCACGTTCTGCTTGAGGGGTATGATGTTGCCCCGTCGATAGCCCCCATCGGCGGTGACCAGCACCCTGGATTGGGAATCTTCGATACGGCCCCGCAAAGACTCGGCGCTGAAGCCGCCGAACACGACACTGTGGGGCGCGCCGATTCGAGCGCAAGCCAGCATGGCGATGGGCAGCTCGGGAACCATG
>JAKZUA010000072.1:0-5172 GCA_047516825.1 Dehalococcoidia bacterium | reverse complement strand
ATACGTCTGGTTGGCGTAGCGCGAAACCAAGCCAATGGCTTTCCGGCCAGACTTCTAGGGAGACACCTGGAACCGGTCTAGTAGCTCCTGGACTCCCACCGACGCCTGCCGGCGGGAACGCCCGGCATCGGCTCGTCGCCGATCCAGAGCCTTGTAAACATCTGCGCCGAAGGGGCGCCAGGTGTTGCGGAGCACTCGGAGAGCCTCTTCTTCTCCTTCCGCCGCCTCTACCACTAGGCCAACCATGGGCCGCAAGTAGGAGGCGGTCGGCAAATCCCGTGCCCGGTCCGCCAAGCGGCTGAATTCCACGCTCATTTCGCCCAGGGATTGGATGACTTCCAAACGGTCGCAGCCGCCTTCCGAATCCATCCAGTCGTCAAACTCTCGATGGAACCCGTTCCAACTCTCCAAAAGCTCATTGAACTCCCGAGCAAAATCCTGCACCGCGGCGGTGTCCTTGGCTGGACCATCCTCGGTCAAGTCCTTCAGCTCTTTCTCGGTCTCCTTTAACTTCTCCTGGCTTTTTTGCACGATGCCGTCAAAGGCATTAAATGCCGCGGCCCTGGTCGAACCCTCTTCCAACCCATCGATCTGGCTTTTTAGCTCTCCCAACCCCGCTTTTTCTGAGTCGGCGGCCGCCGCCAGCGCATCAGCTAGATTATCTGCCTGATCCGCCGGGGGCAAGTCCTTAACACCGGCTATGATGGGCCCAAAGTCGCCGATCAATTCGTCGATCCGGGCCAGGACTGCCTCTGATTCCAATCCAGCCTGGTTATTTTTTAGGGTTTGGTAACTGTCGTGGAACTCCTCCCAGTCGGCCTGGAAGGCGTTAAAAGCGCCGGAAAATTCGTTTACCTCTTCCAGCGCATCAGCATCAGTCCCCTCCCGAAGGTCGGCCAGCTTATCCTCCACTCCCTTCTGGGCCGCCGCGGAGTCCACCCGTTTGGAGGCCACGGCTTCCAGCAGCGAAGCGTCCCCGGGCTGCCACCGGTCTCGCAAACGGCGCCAGGCCGCGGCTTCCCCTTGGCTGGCCTTAATTAGCTTGTCCGCCAATCCTCGCGCGCTGGAGGGACGGGAAAAGGACAGGGATTGCTCATTTACATCGTTGAACTGACTGGCAAAGCCACGAAAGGCCTGCTGAGCCGCGCTGGGGTCGCAGGCAACCAGCCCCTCCCGCCAGGTATCGAATTCAGCATGAAAACTGTCCCAGTCCTTTTCGATGACCTCGTGGTCGCGGGCAAACTGCTGAGCCAGCTCTTTGGCCTGAGCCAGCTCTTTGGCCTGCTCCGGCACCGGCGTGGGATCGGCTGTAGTTGCTTCAGAAGCGGAGGGTTGCGCCAGGGTTTCATTGGATTGGCAAGCGATGGATAATACTAATAGGAGAATTCCAGCCGCTGGCAGTAGCGACCTAATTTTTGTCTTCATTCAGTCTTGTACACCCCAACAAAATCATCCACCAACCCGCTTCTAAAATCTCCGGAAGTCAATTGTTTTACCGCGTCCTTCAAGCTACCGGTTGAGTCGCCCAATATTACCAGAGTATCCCGGTCCTGGTTTCGGTTCAGCAGAATGATGGCGGTGCCTTCCTGCTCGATGTTGGAAGCGAAGGCCGTGCTCAATTCCTCACCCAGCTGGATTCCAGATTCGGCCAGATAAGGAGCGGCCCGGGGCGCGTCGGCGTAGAGCCCAAGGATAATGGTGTCCCTGGCTATATCTTCAATACCCCGCAATGTGGCGCCAACCCCAACTCCGGACAAGCCGTTCTTCAGATCGACCCCCAGGTTAAACAGGGAAGGCTGCTCGACCAGAATGTCGACCTCGCCACCCAGATAATTGGGGAAGTCGGCCAGGTCGAAGTCCCGGCTGCCGGTGGTCAGAAAATCGGCCAGATTGGAGATCAGCTGCCCATTGTCCAAAATTGAATCTTGCGGGGGTATCATGAAAGTTAGGTCGTACAGGGCCAGCACATTGTTACGGTTACCCCAGGCCAGGGGCTGGAACTGTTCTATCTGGTCGGTGATGGATGATCTGGTGTTGGTGTTGTCGGTAAATGCCAGGCCCGGACCGGATGATTTAACCGACCCGGCGGTGTAAAGCACTATTTCCCCCAGGCCTTGGGTCAACTGGTCCGGCTGAAAATCCCTGACATAAATGTGCTGAAAGTTCAGGTCGTTTTCGCGGATGTTGTAAAGGTAATCGGGCTGGAAATCCAGGCCAAACCGGCCGGCCAGGCTGTTGATGTCGTGCCGCCGGGTGGGATCCCCGATCAGCAGCACCTCTCCGCCCTTGCCGGCGAACTTCTCCACCAGGCCCGCTTCCTGGCTGGAATAGGAATCCCGGGGCAGAATTACCAGGAAGGAATCCGCTCCCCGGAGTCCTTCCTCCAGCTGAGAAGCCCTGTCAGCGTCCCCGGAGTTGAAATCGCCCAAATATTTAATCTCATAGCCCCGGGGGCCGATTCTGTTGAGAAGGGAGACAACCTCCGCCGGTTGAAAACTATTGCGGTGGGCCGTATCCACCAGCAGCACGCCGCCCCTGGTTTGCCGGGATGGACGGTCGACAAAGCTGCCTGGACTGGCGGGGGCCCGCTGAATCTTTTCAAAAGGAAACTGGACCGGGGGTGGCGGCTCATAGCCGCCCCGGTAAAAGAACAACAATGCCCCAATAAAAAACCCTAGGGCAAACACCGGGATTAGGACAAATAAAAGTGGTTTACGGATACGGACCTGCATAGATGTAATAAATCTTGGGCCGGCTGATTTCCAGCGGGAATCCGGGCAGGGGATCCTCTTGAGTCTGCTGCAGGATTCCGGACCTCAGCAGGTTCCGCAGCTCGGAACTCCCGTTCAAGTCGGCTTCGTAGCCCAGCCTGTTGAGTCCACCGGCCGGGTCTCCCTGGGCCAGGGACATGAGAGCCAGAGCGCCGGACAGATCTGCCGGTGGTTCCCCATCCTCGGATGCGGCGAAAATCCTTCTATGTTTTTGTATGAAGAGACGGTCCACCTCGGTGTTGATATCCACCAATTCGTAGTTGGAAATTCCCGCCATGTCGGCGACCTTCTCGATGGCATCACTGTCATTACCCATAGCGTCGACCAGACCCAGCTGCACTGCCTCCACTCCGGCGTAAAGACGTCCTTCCAGCAACTCTTCCTCGCTGATCCGAAGCCGATCTCCGCGCTCGGCTATCACCATTTGGGCAAAGGCTTGCTTGAGCAGGTCCACCATACCGATCCACTCTCGGCGGGTGCTGCCGCTCAATTTGGAAGGACCGGTAACCACCAAGTTTTCCGGCGGAACAAAGGGTATGACCGGGCCGGCAAAGGAGATGACCCCCACATTGCCAACCAGGGATGAGGATTTCACATAGGTATAGTTGGCGCCCATGGCCATCATGAATCCGCCGCTGGCCACCAGGCTGTCCATGACCATGACCAGAGGCTTCTCTTCTCGCAGCTTGCGACTCTCCAGGTACAGCATTTCGCTGGAGGCGGCGCCGCCACCCGGGCTGCTCAGTTTCAGGACCACGCCCTTTATTCTCGGCTGACGCCGTGCGTAGTCCAAGTAGGACCCGACGACAAAGGCCGAGTCCTCGTTAATTACTACGAAGGGGATGGTAATGACGCCGATCTGAGGTTTGCCGGGGTAAAGGTGGAAGAAGACCAGGTAACCAAGCACAATGCCAACGGCGGCCAACACCGGGAGGGCAATGTACCAGCTGCGGAAAAACCGGGCGATTTTGCTCATGCGCTTTAGTGGGACCGATGCACCGAAACCGTAAAGTGTCTTCCTATTTTTATGCGGCTGGGCATGGGGATAATACGTTAGCTGCCAACTAAGTGTCAACTAATACGCATGGCGAAAACATTCGGATTTGGAGGGGTTGCCAGTTAGCTTTTTCGCCCGTGAGGACCATTTATCGGGCGGGAAGACCGCGATTGATTAAGGATTTGGAGTCCGCCGCCGGTACAGAGGCGGAGCCCCAACGCGGAAGATGAGCCGGGCTATTCCAGGTGAATGCCGTGGCTCAAAATGTCTTTGAAGATCAGCAGCATCATATCTCGTTCGGTCAACTTCAAATAGGTGCCCATAGCCAGGTACTCTTGCATCAACACATCTTTGAAATCCTCGACCGGAGTCATGGTTTCATCTTCTTCAATCAGCAGGAGCCTGGCGTACTCTCTCAAAAACACCAGATTCTCCTGCATGATTTCCTGGGGACTAATCAAGTTGGATCCGGGAGTTTGCTCCATCCCTACTCTATTCCTTTCCTGCCGCATCTCTTGGGGAGATAAACCACGGTTTGCCGGGCGGAAGGTTCCTCACCTGGAAATTCAAGGCCCTCCTACCACCAAGGTTTCCGACCAAGATGATTGATCCCGGCCATGAAATATCCGGCTCAAGAGGTCCTTAGGCGGGAATGCGGTGAAATGAACTCTTTTTAGGCTGCTTTTAAGTTAATGACGAAGAGTGAATCCGGTGGTCACCAGGAGGTGATTAGAGGGGTTGGTTTGGTGACGACAAGCGATACCTTTAAGAAAATTTGCTGAACTTTCTAATAGAGGCACTCAGGTCGAGACAGTCTGAGCAAGGGGCAAGGCGCCGCAACCGCCATTCTTCATCTCTCAAATATAGACGATGAGGGGTTAACCCCCCAAGTGTCACCGAATGTCTACCGCCGGTCTACCCAGTGCCCATTTTGTTGACCGCCATAAAGACCCGTCATATATATGCTAGACAACGTATCAAGCAGGCGCCTCTTCACTGAGTAGGGCGTAGTCCTGAATGGAGCGCGTACATGAAAGTTGTAATTATTGGGGCGAACCCACGTACCATAGATATCGCTAAAGTAAGTGTCCGCCTACGATGGCCGGACGCTTCCATGCAGTCGAGTTCCACCGCCAGAAAGGGCCTGGACCTGGTAGAGCAGGAATGGCCTAATATTGTGGTAGTCCATCCCGTTTTTAAAGACTCCACTCTCTCCGCGCTGATCCAGGAGCTGCGCGGTTTTTCCAATGTGCCTTTGCTGGTGTCAGGGCCTTTTCATTTTCTCAAAATAGTATAAAATTATTACCAGTTTAAGCGGGAGGGGAGGATGATGACTTTGAGAGAAGCGCTGGATTTGGTGCCTGACTTCCGGAGTAGCCAAGGGCGACGCCACTCTTTGGGGGC
>JAKZUA010000071.1:0-14421 GCA_047516825.1 Dehalococcoidia bacterium | reverse complement strand
ACCCTGGACATTCTCCGTGCCCATCGAGTCACCGCTGTCTTCGTAACTCACGACCAGGACGAAGCGCTGCTGGTTGGCGACCAGGTGGCCGTCATGAACCAGGGGAGAATCGAACAGCTGGCCACACCGGAGGATATATTTCACCATCCCGCCTCACGCTTTGTGGCCGAGTTTATCGGCATGGTTGACTTCCTTCCGGCTGGTTGGGATGGTCGACAGGTGGTAACCCAGGTCGGTTCGGTGGACTGGCCGGGCGAGTCTCCACCCGAGGAAAATGTGGACCTGGAAGTGATGGTCCGTCCCGATTGCTTAGAATGCCACCCGCTGGCCCAGGTTTCCGGGGCCTTTGGAATTACTGGGGTCATTAAGGAGAGGGAGTTCCGCGGGGCCTTCTACGTCTATCGCGTTGCTCTGCCTACCGGCCATACCGTCCGCTGCTTGCAATCCCATACCGAAGAATATCCGGTGGGTGAAGCGGTGGAGGTGACCCTCCGCGATGGGCACGGCCTGAGGCCTTTCCTCAACGGCCAAGCGATAGACCATTAACCCTTGGCCCCGGTTTCTTGCTGGGATACAAGACGGCTCCCCATCCAGGTCGGCAGCCCTTTAACCAGCGGAACTATCTTCCTCAATGGTGTTTGCGATGCCCAATCCACGCACCCCCAAGCAAGCTCCCGAATCCCGAAAAGCCTTTTCTGCGGAGGATCGGCATTCGCCGGTCACGGAGAACTACCTGCTGTCCTTGTACAAACTGTGGGAGGACTCGGAGGTTCCCACCGTCACTCAGCTGACCGACAACCTGAAACAATTGCCTCCTACCGAGGGACTGGGAACCTCGGTGCCGTCGGTGTCCGGCATGGTGCGCCGAATGGAAAAACAGGGCTTGGTGGAGATTGGGCCCGACAAGCGGATTCGGCTAACCCGACGCGGCGTAGAGGGAGGAGAAGACATAGCCCGTCGTCATCGCCTGGCTGAGTGGCTGGTAGTCAGAGTGCTGGGAATGGATCTCCACCGGGCCTACGTCGAGGCCCACCAGCTGGAGCACGGCATGTCGCGGGACCTGGAGACGCGGCTGATGGAACGCCTGGGTTTTCCCAAAAAATCGCCCTTTGGCCGGCCAATTCCCGGCACCGGCCAACCCAGGGTTCCCAGCAACGCCTTGGGTCTCGACGACGCCGCAACGGGAGCGGCCTACCTGGTGGAGCGGGTACCGGAAGAGGATGAAGAACTGCTCCGCTTTCTGGCTGAGTCGTTGATCGTTCCTGAGCATCAGATCACGGTATTGGAAGCCGCTCCCTATCGGGGCGTGCTGACGGTAAAAACCCAGCAAGGGGAGGTTTCCCTTGGATACCACGTGGCCCGGCAGATTCTGGTGGTGCCCGGCGCTGACTCGTGATCCCTGTGGCCGTCATTGTTACCGCTTTGGTTCTGGTAGAACCTATCCACTATCCAGCAGTGATTCCCTAACCTCGGCCCAACCTTCTGCCATGCCGCGTTCCGGAAAAGGAGCCTGCTCCTGTTCCCTCACCACTTCCACAATTATCAGAGTAGGGCCTGGCTGTTCAATTACCCACTCCAACCCCAGCAGCAGCTCCTCTATATCGCTGAACCTATGAGTATTGGCATAACCGGCGCCCCGAGCCATCGTCTGGAAATCCACGTTATCCAGGCCCTTAACGGGCAGCCCATCGGTGGACAGGCTGGCGATGTCCTCGAACACAAAGTGGACCAGGTTTTCCGGCTTGGACTCACCAATGGTCGCGAAAACCGCCAGGTCGGTGCGCAGGGTGGCATCGCAGTCCAGCACCAGAACCCGGCGGTCGGGCTGGGCTAGCGAAAGACCCAGACCCACTCCGGGAGCCCGATCCATACAGTCGGTCAGGTCGACATCCAACTCTCTACGGTCCGACACCTGATTCCAGTCCCGAAGCGCGGAGGAGGTGGACACCACCAGGGCCTCCTTACGGTGGAAGTTTATCGCTTTGGCTGCTTCCAATGAAGGAATCACCGGCAGTCCCCTCCTGTTCTTTATCCAAATTCAAAACGGGCGAATCCAACCCAGGCCCATCGCCCGCGATATGTCGTGCCGCCACCAGCAAATACATGCCGAGCAGTATGGAGCCGCCCCCGAGCAGTCCCAGGAAGATGCCGTAGAGCAGGTTCCCCCGGAGCAGGGCCTGGTACAACAGCCAAAAGCCCAAGGCCAACCCTGAATAGGATACCAGCCGACCCAGCAAGCCTTTGAGCAACCACTTCAACATCATTGCCTCTATTATTTTAGAGTCTGTGTCAAAAGCATCGATGGGCCCGGTAGCGGTGTGTTCGTCGCTCCGGCTTTCGCCGGAGCCCAGATGCCGCCCGCTGGCTGATAGGTAGATGACGCTGAATTTCGGCCTGCGCCGGAATGGCGTGCCGGAAATTATGCTATGCCCAGTTATCTTTGAACACAGCCTTTTAGAGGATCAGCGAGAAGCCATATTTTCGTCGTCCAGACTTAATCGGGACTTCTCGCAATGACATTTCACCCACCCACTTGCAGCAAAAGCGGGTGCCGAATCAGCGGCATGGCCGCCATATCGACACCCTATTGGTTCAACCGCTTATGCTACCGGGGTTGAGGAGCGGCCTATTTCACTCCCGGCTTATTTCCTTCCCGGCTCATTTCCTTCCCGGCTTATTTGACCCCCAGGGAAAGGGGTAATTCCCGGAAGGCCTGCTGCACCGATCTGGCGGGCCGAGGCCTGAACGCGACCGGCGTGTTCTCGATCTCGGGTTCCACGGCAAGGTGAATAAACACCGGGCCCTCCGCGGCCAACGCCTGGTCGATTCCGGTGGTCAAGTCTTCCAAGTCTTCAAAGGAGAACACGGCGGCATATCCGGCGGCTTTTGCCAGACCTTCCCAATCGGATTGGCCCGCCCCGGGTATGGGCTGCCCGCCGGTAACGGCATATACCCCATTGTTGAACAGGAAATGATACAGGTTTTTGGGAGCCTTATTGGCCAGGGTAACCAGCGCGCCCAGGTTCATTAGGAGGCTGCCGTCGCCATCCAAAATGAAAACCTTGCGATCCGGCTGAGCTAGGGCCAGACCCAATCCCAACGAGGAGGCCTTGCTCATGGCACCGGACAGAGGCAGGTCGAAATCTTGGGCGCTGGTGACCGTCGGCAGGCCGAAGCTGACGTTGTTGGCGTTCATAGTCGGAACAATCAGCGATCCGTCGCGCTTGCTGTCAATGATTTTCACTGCGTCGGTGTTGTTAATCACGCTACAGGTCCTCCTTCCCGGTTAATTGCCTGGCTGATGACATGGTTAATCACCTGTGGGCGCTTAAGCTCCGAACTCGGTACCCACCAGCACCGCTACCGGCTTCCGGGTCCGCTCCGCCTCCTCAAGGGCGGTGCTGATCCGGCCGGCGTCTTCGTCAGTCTCGATTAGGTAGTAGTTGATCCCCCAAGCGTGGAGAATATGTTCGATGAAGCGGGCCGCCGAGTCGGTGGTCACGCCGTGGCGGCTCCAGCCCCGGTAGCCAATAAGCATTACCAGCGGCTGGTTGACATCCAGCCCAAGACCACGAATAGAATCGCCCGATTCAAATATCCCGGTATTCTGAATCAGCACTACGGGTTTTTTTCCGCCAACCCACAGGCCGGCGGCGATGGCCATGGTTTCACCCTCCCGGCACACCGGCACCAGGTCCAGCGAAGGTTCGGCCGTCAGCAGCTGATACATAAAGTTGGTTTCGCTGTCGGGCAGCCACACAACATGGGTGATCTTGTTCTTGACCAGCTCGCTAATAACTGCCGGGGGATGCAGCACAGCTTCCTGAGTTGTCATTGCGCCTCCTTCCTGGTTCTATAAATCCCTGGTCCAAAAATGCTGTTGGGCGTGAACCCTGCGGGTCTCCCCAAGCATCTGGGAGCTTCTCGATGAGTTAACCCCACCAAAGTTTCGGCGTGGCGGGTAAGCCAGCTTGAGCGGCCCCATTATATTCGTGGCCTAGCTGGCTAGTCAATGTTGCGTCGTTAAAGTCGGCGGGGATGGAGGAACCCAGGCAAGGCCACGCCGGGCTCCTTGTTCAGAACTCGGCGTTCTTGGGCGTTCGGGGGAAGGGGATCACGTCCCGAATGTTTTGCATCCCGGTTGCAAACTGCACCGTGCGCTCGAAACCCAGACCAAAACCCGAGTGGGGGACCGTGCCGTAGCGCCGCAGGTCCAGGTACCACCAGTAGTTCTCCTCGTCCAGTCCGGACTGGCGCAGCCGCTCCAGAAGCACGTCGTAGCGCTCTTCCCGCTGGCTGCCGCCAATGATTTCGCCGATTCTCGGCACCAGCACGTCCATGGCTCCCACGGTTTTTCCATCGTCGTTCAACCGCATGTAGAAAGCCTTGATCTCCTTGGGGTAGTCGGTGACGACCACCGGCTTTTGGACCACCCGCTCGGTGATGTATCGCTCGTGCTCCGACTGGAGGTCCAGGCCCCATTCCACGGGAAACTCAAAGGCTTCTCCGGACCGGGCAAGAATGTCGATGGCCTGAGAGTAAGAGAGCCGCTCAAAGCTGGATTTGACTATGCCCTCTAGGGTGGATATGGCCGTTTTGTCATACCACTGGTTGAAGAACTCCAGGTCCTCGGCGCAGTTTTCCAAGATATAGCTGAAGGTGTATTTTAGAAATTCCTCCGCCAAGTCGGCCAGACCGGCCAGGTCGCAAAAGGCCACCTCCGGCTCAACCATCCAAAACTCCGCCAGATGGCGGGAGGTGTTGGAGTTTTCCGCGCGGAAGGTCGGTCCAAAGGCGTAAACATCGGTCAGGGCCAATGCGAATATCTCGGCTTCCAGCTGCCCACTGACGGTGAGAAAGGTAGGCTTGCCGAAAAAGTCTTCCGAGTAATCCACGCCCTCCTCGCCGCGGGGCACCTGGGCTGGGTCTAGAGTTGTTACCCGAAACATGGACCCCGCCCCTTCGGCGTCGCTGGCCGTGATCGTGGGCGTATGTATGTACTGAAAGCCCCGGCTCTGGAAGAAGCTATGGATGGCGAAGGCGGTGGCGCTGCGCACCCGGGCCATGGCTCCAAAGGTATTCGTCCTGGGCCGGAGATGGCCGTTTTCCCGCAGGAACTCCAGGGTGTGCCGTTTCTTTTGCAGGGCGTAGGTTTCCGGATCGGCTGAACCCAGGAGCTCAATCCGCTGGGCTTTAACCTCGTACTTTTGCCCCTTCCCCTGGGATTCGACCACCTCTCCCACCACGCTAATACTGCAACCGGTGTTGAGCGCCTCCGCCAGGGGATAATCCGGCAGGGATTGCTCCACGACGACTTGCAGGTCGCGCAGGGTAGACCCGTCGTTGATGTGAATAAAGGAAACCGCGCCCGAGGAACGCCGGGTTTTGACCCAGCCCTGGACCAGCACCTCTCCGCCGGGAGCTTCCCGCTGGAGAATCTCTTTAACTCTAGTTCGACGCATCATCTTCATCCCACCCGTTAGTTAAATACGACCCATGTCATTCCGAAGGAGTCCTTCGGCCTGGCTCAGAATAAACTCCCCGGCTGAGGAACCTAAATCCTGGGCCCATAAAACCTGCTGCCTCAGCACTATAGTTACGCCCTAGCCAAGTGCGATAGGACCATGTTCCCAGGGACTTTGGATCCCTCGCTTCGCTCGGCGTGACATTTTGAAAAAATAACCAAGTAGTTAAAGTTGCGGCCTGGCGAGGTGCCACTCGGTGGCTTGCTGGTAAGAGTGGGCGATCTGCAGCAGGGTTTGTTCGGACCAGGCCGGGCCGATTAACTGCATCCCCACCGGCAAGCCCTGGGAAAAACCGCAAGGCACCGATAAGGCGGGCAGCCCGGCGATATTAACCGGCAGGGTGTAAACATCGATCAAGTACATCTGCAGCGGGTCGGCGGTTTTCTCACCCAGAGGAAAGGCCACCAGCGGAGAGGTGGGGGTTACCAGCGCGTCCACTTCTTGGAAAACCTGGTCAAATTCCCGGCGGATCAGGGTCCTTACCTGCTGGGCTTTGATGTAATAAGCGTCGTAGTAACCCGAAGACAGCGCGTAGGTACCCAGCATAATGCGGCGCTTCACCTCGGGACCGAAACCGTACCGGCGGGTCTTCTCCATCGCCTCCCACATATCGGTAGTATCCTGATACGAGTATCCGAACTTCACTCCATCGTAGCGGGCCAGGTTTGCCGAGCACTCGGAAGGAGCAATGATGTAATAGCAAGCCAACGCGTGTTGCGTGGTCGGCAGGGAAACCGGCTGGACTGATGCGCCCAGGGATTCGAGGACCCGTATACCCTCCTCCACCCTCTCCTTGACCTCCGGGTCTAACCCCTCTACGAAGTACTCTTGGGGCACGCCAATTCGGACAGCATCGCGGGTTCCCTGCGTCCCCAGGGGAGAAGAGCTGGATGCAATCCCGTCCAGCGCCGCAGCGTAGCCGTATGCCGGCCGGGGCACCGAGGTCGCGTCGAGGGGGTCGTGTCCGGCGATGGCATCGAGCACCAGAGCGCAGTCGGCAACCCCCCTGGCCAGCGGCCCAATTTGATCCAGCGATGAGGCGTAGGCCACCAGGCCGTACCGGCTCACCGACCCGTAGGTGGGCTTCAAGCCGACCACGCCGGAAAGCGCGGCGGGTTGACGAATGCTGCCGCCGGTATCCGAGCCCAGGGCGTAGATGACTTCCCCAGACGCCACCGCGGCTGCCGCGCCGCCGCTGCTGCCGCCTGGGACTCTGGCTAAATCCCAGGGGTTATGCGTGGGGAAGAAGGCCGAGTGCTCGCAGGAAGAGCCCATGCCAAACTCGTCCAGGTTGCCCTTCCCCAAAATTACCGCTCCTCGCTCCAAAAGCCTGCTCACCACGGTTGCGTCGTAAGGCGGAACATAGCTCTCCAGCATGCGGGAGCCGCAGGTAGTGGGAATCCCCTTGGTGGAGATCAAGTCCTTTATCTGCATCGGTATCCCGGTCAGCGGCGTGGCCCCACCGTCGGACCGAACGTCAGCTAGTACCCGGTCGGCCCGCTCCGCTTGGCTCAGGGCCAGGTCTTCGGTGATGGTCACGAAGGACTTTACCTGGTCCTCCACCTGCCGAATTCGCACCAGGCAGGAAGTGGTCAAGTCCACCGAGCTGAATTCCCGCGCCACCAGACCCCGATGGGCTTCTTGAACCGTCAGTTCCCACAGGTTGGCCAACCGACCTATTCCTCCAGTACCGCCTTGACTCGAAAGAACTCCCCTTCCTTTCTGGGCGCGTTGCTTAAGACATCTTCGGGGGGCAGGCAATCTTGCGCCACATCTTCGCGGGTTACCGTGTTCAAGTCGGCGGCATGGCCGGTGGGAGGCACACCGGTGGTATCCAACTGACGCAGCAGCTCAAACTGCTCCAAAATATGTGAGAGCTGCTCCCCAAAGGATTCGACCTCTTCGTCGGTAAGATCGATGCGGGCGAGAGCGGCGATATGCTTCACTTGAGTACGGTCCAGTTCCATTGTGTTCCTGAAGGGAGTTACCCGTGAAATTTAGCGAGAGTATACCCAGAGTATACCGAGAACACGGCGGAAAGACCAACTAAGCAACTTTGGGGATAGTTTGATGAAGGGGTATCACTGGAGGAAGCGTAGGGCTGGGGATATTCCTCACCGCCCTTGCTAGGAAGCGGGGGAATCACCCCGCTCGTCTAAAACTTCCCTGACTTTACGGGCCAGGGTCGGCTGAGAGAAGGGTTTCTGTAAAAATCGGGTGCCCTCCTCCAAAACGCCGTGGTGGCCTATCACTTCATCGGTGTAGCCGGATGTGTAAAGGACCCGGGTTCCCGGATGAATAGCTTCCAGTTGGTCGGCCAGGTCTTTCCCGTTCATTTGAGGCATAACCACGTCGGTCAGCAGCAAGTCTATTTTTTCTGGGGCGTGGATCCAAGCCACTCCCAGGGCCTCCACCCCGTTAGAGGCTCGCAACACCCGGTAGCCCTGCTCGCTAAGCAGTTTGGATGCTACTTCCAGGACCCCCGGCTCGTCCTCGGCCAGCAGAACCGTGTCGGTTCCCTTGGGCAGGGCAACCGCCTCCGGTGTTAACGTCACGGGTTCGGGACTGGTGTTATTAGACTGAGGCAAAAGGATCTTGAAGGTGGCGCCTTCGCCAAGCCGGCTGGCCACGCTCAAGGCTCCGCCGCTCTGCTTTACGATGCCGTAGCAGGTAGCGAGACCCAGTCCCGTACCCTTGCCCTCTTCCTTGGTTGTGAAAAAGGGCTCAAATATATGGCGCTGGACCTCTTCATCCATGCCGCTGCCGGTGTCACTAACACTCAACGCCACATAATTGCCGGGGGTAAGCTCGGAGAAATAGTCCTGATTCTGCCCATCGATCCAAACCGCCCTGGTGGTCACCGTCAACTTGCCGCCTTCCGGCATGGCATCCCGGGCGTTTACCACCAGGTTGACCAGGACTTGCTCTATCTGTCCGGGCTCTACTTTGACCAGACCGACATCGGGGGCGGTGATGATAGACATTTCCACATTTTCACCGATTATGCGGTGCAGCATTTTGCCCAGGTCGAGCACCAATCGGTTTAGTTCTATGTCTTGAGGCTCGATAACTTGCTGTCTGGAAAAGGCCAGCAATTTATGGGTAACATCAGCGGCGCGGTCCGTCGCTTTTTCAATTTCTTCCAGGTTTGAATACAGCGGATCATCCGTGTCCAGGTTCATCTTGCATAGCTGGGCATAGCTAATTATGGGAGTGAGCAAGTTGTTGAAATCGTGAGCCACTCCTCCGGCCAGCCGCCCGATACTTTCCATTTTTTGCACCTGAAGCAGTTGCTCCTCAAATCGTTCCCTCTCCGCCAAGCGGGCCGCCGCCAGCGCTACTTCCCGCCGATTGGAGCGGTAAATGATCACATCGGCCACGATGACGAATCCGGATAGCGCCAAAAACAGGCCGCCCATGGCCCACATCGAGATGCGGAGGATATTCGCCTTGGCCACCTGCTCTGGGTTGGACAGACCGCCACCGGCTGCCGAATCCGCCAGAAAATGGTTCATCACGAGGATGGCCATGGATATGAACAGCACCGCGGCTATGGCGGACAGTATGGTCAGCGGAAACTTCTGCAGACTGGGCACTATCTTCAGGGGCTTAAGGGGGGCAGAGTTTATCAGCATAGGCTAACGTCCAATAAATATCCCGCAAATATCCGGGTGTCTACCTAGGCAGATTATGGTGCCGGTGCCCCTGGGAGGACAGAGTGCTAACACCCTTATGATTTTTGCCTAGTGATTCTTTATTAATTATCGTTGGAAAGCCTGGGGGAAGTGGTGTGTGGTTATGACACAGTTTCAGTGGTTTTGGCTTCAGCTCATCTCCGAACCCCCGGAAACGCTGATTGCCAGGCCGGTGACATAATCAGATTCGCTGGAGGAGAGGAAGGCGGCCATTTTGGCTATGTCGTCCCCAACGGCAATTCTACCCAAGGGCACTCTGGTATTTCGCTCTCGAACCATCAAGGCCCGATGTTCTTCCGCCGACTGGCCCTCGGGAACCAGGGCTGCCGCAATGAAATCCACCCGCTCAGAATCCACCAACCCCGGGCAAATGGCATTTACATTTACCTGGTGGGGCGCCAGCTCGTGGGCCAGCGACTGGGTAAACCCGATAAGGGCGAACTTGGAAGCGCAGTAGGCGGCATACCGGGCAATACCTCGTTTGCCCGCTCCCGAGGAAATCACGATAATCTTCCCGCCTCCTCCCCGCTCGATCATGTGTCTGGCCACCGCCCGGGAGCACAGATAGGTCCCCCGCACGTTGACCCGCATCACTTCGTCGAAGGCGTCTTCCTCCAGCTCCACCACCGGCACCCGGTCCCGGCCCGGTCGGGAACCGGCGTTGTTCACCAGAACGTCGATATGGCCGAAACGGTCCAGAGTTTGGCCAACCATGTCCGCCACCTGGGCACCATCCGAAACATCGGAAAACAATCCCAGCGCCTGCGGGCCCAGGCCCTGGATCTCCTCGACGACGCTGGTCAGTCCTTGCCAGCCTTCCTGTCGATCCGCCGGCCTGATCGCCTCCAGGGACTGCTCCACATCAGTCACCACCACGTCGGCGCCCTCCCGTGCTAACCGGATGGCGATGGCGCGGCCAATGCCGTGCCTGCCTCCGGCGCCGGTAACCACTGCAACCTTTCCCGTCAAGTCATACATGATTTACCTCTCTTGACTCCTGAAGAAATTACTGAACCTGGGAGATCCAGATCCCCGTCAGTCCCCCATTGAAAAGGGGGATTTTGGGGGAGTTATCCTAACAGAGGCGTGTCCGATAAGCTCGGCGGAGCCGATCTAGTTCCGCCTGCCAAAAAACCGGTTTACTCCGGCTGAAGCGGGGCTGGCGGGTCTGGATTTATCGTCGGAGCCGGGGCATCCGGGTGAAAAAGCTCCGGGTGGGCGTGGTGCTGGTAAGCGTAGGCTTGCCCATCCATGTGCACCATCAAGAGATGAGTGCCGAAGGTTTGATTCAGCACATCCTCGGTTAAAACCTGGCTGGGCTCGCCGAAAGCGATCAACCGTTGGTTCAGACAGGCGACTTGGCCCGCGCAAACCGACACACAAGAGAGGTCATGGGTGCTGAGCACAATGGTCGTACCCTCCGATTGCAGCTGGTCCATGATGTCCAGCAGGCGGTGCTGGGCCCTGGCGTCCAACCCGGCCATCGGTTCATCCATCAAGAGCAACTGCGGTCCGTTGGCCAAGGCCCGAGCCAATAACACCCGGCGCCGCTGCCCGCCGGATAGTTCGCCGATCAGCCGCTGGCGATGAAGGTACATCCCCACTTTTTCCAACGCCGCGCCAGCCAGCTCCCGATCCTCTTTGTTGGTCCGGCGCAGCAGGCCCCGACGAGCGTATCTGCCCATTAAAGCCACGTCCGCCACGCTGACCGGAAAGTCCCAGTCAACCTGCTCTATCTGCGGCACGTACCCCACCCGGCGTCGCTGCTGTTCGGCAGGCTTCCCCAGCACGGCAATTTGTCCCTGCCAGGGCTTGACCAATCCCAAAATCGACTTCATCAGGGTGGATTTTCCCGACCCATTTGGGCCGATGATCCCCAGTATCTGCTGCTCGGCCAACTGGAAGGAGACGTCCTCCAGGGCAGTAACCCGGTCATATCCGGCCCACAAGCCCTCAATTTCCAGCGCATATGTCGCTTGCACGGTCGCTTGGGCGGTCATTTGCTCGTTGGAGGTCATATCGCCAATTGCTCCCCTGGGTACCGGCTATTTCGCGCCAGAGGGGTTATAAATACCAGTCGTCCCCAGCCGGCGGCCAGGGATTGTTCTCGTCGAGAACCTGCGACAGCTGAATAAACGCGCCTTTCATGGAGGCGGGATGAAGCCAAATGCTGTTGAATCCCAGATTCACGTAATTGTCGGTGCGCCGGGAGGTGGTGTACCGAACGTCCTGGCCTTGCAGATGATCATCCACGGCGAGGGAGTCCTCTATTTCAAAAATGGTCAAGTAGATGCCTTCGCCGTAGCGCCCCAGAAACCGGGCCGAAGAGGTATCCGGGCTGGTAGGTTGGGCCAGCTCGATAAAGGTGCTCTTGTCGTTTAGGGGCAGCACGGCAATTTCCAGGTCGGTGAAGCTAATCTGGAACCGCCGGGTGGCGGTGATCCCAAACATCCGCCCCCAACGCTCCGTCGCCTCATCCAGGTCCCGAACCAGAATAGCCACTTGCCTCAGCCGCCGGGTTCTGGCCGGAGACCCCTGGTTTATCCAGTTGGGGCCGGCGGGAGGCCAGGGGTTGGTCGCATCGGAGACCTGAACAATCTCCAGAAAGGCTCCGTTGGCCGAGGAGGGATGGACGAAGGCAGAGCGGGTCGCTTCCGTCTGGGTTTCCGCCGTAATCCCGATGCCCAAGGATTTCAGGTGGGGGATTAGCTCATCGTAGGCTAGGGTCTCTAAGATAAGCAGGTAAGGCGCCTCGCCTCGGCGGCCCAAGTAGCGGCCTGCCGGGGATTCCACTGTGGTGGGCTGAAGCAGCTCGATGAAGGTGCCTTCGCCAGCCGGGAGCACCAGGTTGGACAATTGATACTGGGGCAGCTCTTGGGCGTGGCAGGACTCCATTCCCAGGATGCGCCGATACAGTTGGGCGGCCTCCGGCAGGTCCTGGACCAGCATCGCAACTTGTCGAAGACGCTCCAGCATGGGCCGGCCAGGCGGTCTCAGCCGGCCCGGCTGGGAAGGGACAAGAGGGCCGTGCCCCCAACATACCGTTCCCCTTCAGCGCCGGTCATGAGTATGTCGCAACTAACCAGGTTTTCGCCGTCTTCCTGACGCGTGTCGGTGACCGTGGCGGAAATCCTCAAGGGCTTGTTGTGAGGCACCGGCTGCCGGAAAACCAAGTCCAGGTCCTTCAGGCTTTTCGGGCTGGCCCAATCGGTCAGTAACTGAGCCATCAGGGCCATGCTCATAATCCCCGGTAAAATCGGGCCGGGCAATCGTGCCTTATCAGCAATTTCCTGGTCGGTAAAGCGGTTGGGCATGGGATTTCCCCACAGCTGGCAGAAGTCTATTACATCCTGATCTCTGGCCACCCGCTCCAACGGGCCGATCTCGTCGCCCAGGTCCACATCCTCGAAATATATAGTGCTCTCTGCCAAATCCCGCTGCTCCTGGCCGTTTACTCGCGGGCCGCGAATGATTCCTGAACATCGGCCACCACCTGGCCGTTCTGGTTTCGAAAGGTGGTCTCCCAAACAACGAACACCATGGTGCCGCTCCGTCCAGTCTTGGGGTAGACCTCTTTCAGATGGGAAGAGGCGGTCAGCGAATCTCCCGCCACGATAACCCCTTTCGCCTGGAGGCGTTGCCCGGCGTGGAAACGCGATCGGCCGAATTTCAATTTTATATCCGGCAACTGAACGTGGCGGACAAACAAGGTGCACACGGTAGGAGAAGCAACTATTCCGCTGTAGCCGGCGGCCTTCGCGGCGGCCTCGTCGTTGTAAATTGGCCCGGTCTCGCCAATGCTCTTGCTAAAAGCCTGAAGCATTTCGCTGGTTACTTCAAAAGGACCGGCCTGGTGCTCCACGCCGTAAAGGGACCGATCGTATTCCAAGTCCCCGTGGTCCAAGTCCATTGCCATGTATTCGCCACTCTCCCGGTTGCGACAATGCGGTAAATCTGCTGGGGCCGGCCTCTATTCCGGGGCGGATTCCCGGGTGTCCTCCAGCCAAAGCGGGCGGAACTCGCCGGAAAGCAGCGCCTCCACCAGATCTGCCTCGTTCCGGATCTCGGCCTCGAACTGGGTCACGCAGGTGCAGATATGGCTGGCCAGGTGGGCGTCGCTGCACCCTATCCCCAGGTAACCCTGCTTCTCGCACAGTTCCGCCGCGCGTTCGTTCTCTCCAGCCCGGCTCCCGCCATTGAGACGCTCCACGACGCGCACGTCCGGAAACTTCTCCCCCAGCTCCATGTAATCCACCAACCCTATTCCGAACCGGCCCGGATGCGCCGGCAGGGCGATAGCTCCGTGGTGTCGGGCCGCCTTCATCAGCTCCCGGGCATCCAATTTCACGTCCGCAAAATCAATGTCGGCGGTCAATCCTTCATTCACCCCGTATACCAGGAAATGACCGTATCGGGTATCCAGCTCCGACCCCTTCAGGACCAGCACGCCATATTGGGCGGCCAGGGCGGAATAATCTTTATCCCGGTCAAACTTGCGGTGTTCGGTGAGGACTATTCCATCAGCGGTGTATCCCCGTTTTCGGAGCACTTGAATCCATTTCAGGTACTGCTCCACAGTGGCGCGGGAGTCGTCCGAGGATACCGAGTGACTGTGCAGGTCCAGATACAAAAGCTGGGATAATCCTCCGATTCAGGCCGGCGCCGACCCGGGCGCAACTCCCGATTCTGGCCGGCTTCTTTAGAGATGCTTCCAATCCAATGATAAGTGGTGAAGGCGAATTCATCAACCTGGGAAACGAATTTCGAAGGATTGGGCAGCAACGCCAAAAAGAGGCCGTCCTAAATTGGCTCAGCGGAAGGACGCCAACGATTCAGCCGCCGGCATGGGGGGCCAGCCACCGGCTAAACCGGTCCCCCAGGACAACCGGGTCGTCCAACAGTAGCGGCACTTGCTGGTTGCCTGGGTCGATTTTTCCCAGGATGAAGGCTGGGCCCGGCGTTCTGGACGCTTCAGCCAGCGACTGCTTCAGCTCCTCCAAATCGGCTGCTTGCCAGGTTTTTAAACCGCAGCTTTGCGCCACCCCAGCCAAGTCCAGACTGGTTGTAAAGGTCGGTTGGCCGCCGGTGGAGGCATAGCTCTGGTTGTCCAATACGATGAGCAGCAGGTTAGGGGGCTGAAGGAAGCCGATGGTAGTAAGGGCGTTGAGATTCATCAACATGCCACCGTCGCCCTCCACGCC